>CAYMHR010000020.1:0-24816 GCA_964390295.1 uncultured Eubacteriales bacterium | reverse complement strand
GGCGAATGATTAGGCATTCGCTTTTTTAGCGAGGGCGGACTTTCTCCGTGCAGCAGTGTTCTTGTGCAGGATTCCCTTGGCAACAGCTTGGTCGATCTTCTTGACAGCCGCCTTGACGGCGATGTCCTTGTCGGCAGCGCCGGATTCGATCGCGGCGTTCGCCTTTTTAATCTCGGTTTTGAGCAGAGAACGGTTAGCCTTGTTACGGGCAGTCTTAACAGCGATCACATTGACGCGTTTTTTGGCGGATTTAATATTGGGCATGGTCACACCTCCTCAAAAAAGACTTCTTATAAATCACGCATGGATTATCATACCACGAAGCTTTTGAAAAATCAATACTTTTTTTCGAATAAACGCGATTTTTCTTTGAATACTACCGTTACGAGGTGAGAAGGCGTGCAATTTCGTACAGACCTGGCCTTGGAGGCAACCGAAGCGGAAGCAGGTGATCGCACGTGGCAGGAGGACGGGGTGACGTGGTGGAAGCTGACGGCGGACAGGACACTGGCCGCGCGGCTCGGCAAGCCGGCCGGGGTATACCTCACCGCCACCCTGCCGCCGTTGACCGACGACGAGCACGCCCTGGAGCGGCAGGCGCGGATCGTCGGCGCACAGCTACGCGCTCTGCTTCCCACCGACGGCACCGTGCTGGTGGTGGGGCTGGGCAACGATGCCGTCACGCCCGACGCACTCGGCCCCCGTACCGCCGCGCGCGTGCTGGCCACGCGACACATTTCCGATGAGCTGGCACGCAGTGTGGGACTGACGAAGCTACGCCCCTGTGCGGTCATCACGCCGGGCGTGCTGGGAAACACCGGCGTGGAGAGCCTGGAAACGGTGCTCGGCCTTTGCCGCACCATCCGGCCGACGGCGGTCATCGCCGTGGACGCGCTGGCGGCGCGCAGCGTTTCCCGACTCGGCTGTACCGTCCAGTTGTCCGACGTGGGCATTGCGCCCGGCTCCGGCGTGGGCAATAACCGCCGGGCACTGAGCCGCGACACGGTTGGCGTGCCGGTCGTCGGCATGGGCGTGCCCACCGTGGTGGACGCCAAAACCATGGTGCTCGACCTGACCGGCACCGGCACCGACGACGTGGAGCCGCGCGGCTGTGCCATGATGGTGACACCGCGCGAGATTGACCTGATGATCGACCGGGCGGCACGTCTGCTCGCCATGACCGTTCACGCCGCGCTACACCCCGATTACTCGCCGCTGGAGCTGACGGCGATCGCGCAATAGGCATATTCGGCATCGCCCCGGCGTAGACTGTAGGGGTGAACCGAATGAAACAACGTACCAAACGGCACCGGCTCCGCGGTGCGACGGCGATCGTCGCGCTGTGCTGTCTGGCCGCCGTCGTCAAGAGCGTTCCTATGAAAACCGTGACACAGCTCGGCACCTACGCCGCCTACCTGTCGGCCGGACTGCGCCGACCCGACGACGGTATGGCCATGCTGTACGGTGCCACGACACGCACGACCGCCGCCGACAGCCACGACGTGACCGCGCCGACCGTGGCGCTGGGCGCGGCACAAAGCCACGCGGTGACGACCACCACCGACGCCGTGGTAAAACAAGAGGGCGGCGGCACCGTGCTGACACAGCAGATGAGTGTCGGCACCTCGTTCGTTCAGGATGTTGCCGTGCGTAACAAAAGCGGCAAGTCCGTCGACGTGGTCGAGAGTCTCGCACACGTCCCGGCACTGGGGCTGACCGCCGACAGCGAGCTGCCGCAGGTGTTGATCGTACACACGCACACCACCGAGTGCTACCTGAGCTACGACACCGGATTTTACAACCCCGACGACCCCACCCGGACCGACGACCCCACGAAAAACATGGTCGCCGTGGGAGAGCGGGTCGCCGCCCGGCTCAAGGCGGCCGGCATCGGCGTTCTGCACGACGTGGCCATTCACGATCAGCCCTACAACGGCGCGTACAGCCATTCCAAGGCGGCGGTGGAGGCGTATTTGAAGCAATATCCGAGCATCAAGGTGGTACTGGACCTGCACCGCGACGCCATCTATCAAAACGACACAACGTATATCAAGCCGACGACGACCGTCAACGGCAAAAAAGCCGCCCAGCTCATGATCATCGTGGGCATGAAAAACACCACGCGCGTGCCCAACGCCCACACGGCTGAAAATCTGGCCTTCGGCATGCGGCTTCAGCAACGGCTTCACCGCACCTATCCCGGTCTGGCGCGGCCGCTGTGCTTGGCGGACGCGCGCTACAATCAACAGCTATCCAACGGCTCTCTGCTGATCGAGGTCGGGAGCCACGCCAGCACGCTGGACGAGGCCTGTTACACCGCGGATTTGCTCGGTGAGGTGCTCGCCGCCGTGCTACACGATCTGGGGGCCTGAATGACACGATTACAACGGTTCTATGCACCGCTGTGGGCGTTTTTGCTGACGCTCGGACTCCTGCTGGGGGTCGGCGGCGCGATACGCGTGGAATACGTCACGCACCGCACTCTGCACGGCGAGGCCGCGTCATGGGACGTCACGGCGTGGGGCGACGCGGCACGCCGCTTGGCCGACACGGCGGAGGCCCTGTTGCCGCCGCGATGCCGCGTGGTAACGGCGGCACTGCGGGAGCTGGCGGAGGCGATCGCTGTGTCGCCTTCGCGGTGCTGACAAAAAACGGAGAGGCTTTGCTTGTGCAAGCCTCTCCGTTGCTATACGTGGGGTTACGCCTTGATGACCTTGACACGGGCACCGTTACCGATACCGGCGGCGTTGGCATCATCGGTATCGATGTGCATTTCCAGACGAAACGCCTTGCTGACGCGCACCTGCACGTCGTAGAAGGTGGTGCGGCGCTCGCCGTTGGCCTCGACGGTCACGTAGTCGCCGTCCTTCAGCCCAAAAGCGGCACCCTCCTCCTCACTCATGTGAATGTGGCGGTTGGCGATGATACAGCCTTCTTTCAGCGTGACAACGCCCTTCGGGCCGACGATGGTGACGGGGGCCGAGCCGGCAATATCGCCCGATTCACGCACCGGGGGCTTGACCTTCAGCACGAAGGAATCGGTACGCGAAATTTCCACCTGGGATGCCTTACGCACCGGGCCGAGCACGCGCACGTTTTCGATCGGACGCAGAGACGGGCCGATCAGGGTCAGCGTTTCCTTGCAGGCAAACTGCCCCGGCTGGGACAAATCCTTGAGGGGGGTCAGCTCGTAGCCGGCACCGAACAGGGTCTCCAGATCGGCGGTGCTCAAATGAATGTGGCGGTTGGACACGCCGACGGGGACGGTATCGGCCGCCGCTTCACTGCCGCCTGCCGTACCGACAGCCGCCATCACGCGGCTGACGACCTCCTGAACCAACGTTGCATCGTAAGCCATGCTGCACGGGCTCCTTTCGTTAAATAATGCGGAAGCTGTCCGCCATCACGCAACGGCGCTGACGGGTAAAGCTGCGCGCCGAGGTGATGCCCTCGCCGGTCGGGCCGGCGATGGTGAAGGTGGTATGCCCCTCGCCGCCGAAGCCGATGCCGGCATAGGACGGGGCGTTTTTCACAAAGATGGTGGTCTCCACCGCCCGTGCAAAGCGGGACAGGTGGTCGATATTCTTGGAGTGCATGTGCGCCGTATGGCGGTTGCCGTGCTCCGCCTTGACCGCCAGCTCGATCGCCTCGTCGATGTTATCCACGCGGACGATGGGCAGGATCGGCATCATCAGCTCGTGCTGAACGAAGTCGTGCTCGAACGGTGCTTCGCAGATGATGCACCGAATGTCCTTGCTGACCGACACGCCAATCTTGGCGAGCAACACGTCTGCGTCGCGGCCGACACATTCGCGGTTGACAATCTTGCGCGTTTTGCCGTTCTTATCGGTTTTTTCCACCAGCACGATGCGGTTGAGCGCCGCGGCCTGCTCGGCGGTGATGAGATAGGCACCGTTTTTCTGCATCACGGAGATCAGCTCGTCGGCAATATTGCGGAACGCAAAGACCTCTTTTTCAGCGATACAGGGCAGGTTGTTATCGAAGGTACAGCCGTCGATGATGTCCTTGCCGGCCTTTTGAATATCGGCGGTGTCGTCCACGATGACCGGCGGATTACCAGCACCGGCACCGATCGCCTTTTTGCCGGAGGACAGCACGGCGCGTACCACGCCGGGGCCGCCGGTGCACACCAGCAGACGCACGGAGGGGTGAGACTGCATGATGGCGGCGGATTCCATGGTGGGCTTCACCATGGAGCACACCAGCACATCGGGGCCGCCTGCCGCGCGGCTGGCGCGGTTGACCAGGTCGACGGCGTAGTTAGAGGTGGCGATCGCATTCGGGTGCGGATTGAACACCACGCCGTTGCCGGCGGCGATCATACCGATGCTGTTGCAGATGACCGTTTCGCTGGGGTTGGTGCTGGGCGTAATCGCGCCCACCACGCCGAACGGCGCCATTTCCACCAGCGTTAAGCCGTGGTCGCCCGTTTTGGCCGCCGAAACGATGTCCTCGGTGCCGGGGGTCTTATCCGCCACCAGCAGGTGCTTGGCGCGCTTATGCTCCACGCGACCCATGCCGGTCTCTTCCACACCGAGCTTGGCCAAAATGCCGGCCTCCTCACGGGTGAGACGGCGAATTTCGGTGATGATGCGCTCGCGCTCCTCCACCGACATGGCGCGAACCGCGCGATAGCTGACCTCGGCGGCACGGATCGCCTCGTTCATATCGTCGTAAATACCGATCAGCTTTCTGCCGCCGTACTGCGTAGAATCCCACGTCACTGCCGGGGCGGACTGAATACGGTCCAATACCTGACTCACTACCTGCCGAATCTCGGACTCGGAAATCGTTGCTGCCATCGCAGATCACTCCTTTTAATAAATCAGCTCGACTTGCTTTTCTTTCAAATATTCCACCCAACGCTCCGACGGTTGCTCGTCGGTGACGATCATATCGACGTCGCCGGGGTCGCACACGTGGACGAAGGAAACTTTATCGAATTTGGTACCGTCCACCGCAAGAATTTTGCGGTCGGCGGCGGCGAAGATCGCCTGCTTGATCTCGGAGTCGCGCTCGTTGGAATCGGTGATGCCCTGCGCCATATCGATACCCTTGCAGGAGCACACCGCCAGCGACACGTGGAAGCCGCGAATCATTTTTTCCGCCGACGCACCGACCAGGGACAGCGCGCCCTCGCGTAGGGCACCGCCGGTGGACAGGATGTTCCAGCCTTCCTTATCCGCCAGCTCCAGCAGAATCTCCACGGAGTTGGTGATCAGCGTAATGTTTTTGCGATTTTTGATGATTTTTGCCACGAAAATGGCGGTGGAGCTGGCATCCAGCATCACGTAGTCGCCGTCGTGAATCAGCTCTCCGATCCGCTCAGCAATGTGCTGTTTGCGCTCCACGTTGGCGCGCTTTCGCACACTGTACGGCAAATCGGTATTGCTGTTTTGGTTGGCGACCGCGCCGCCGTAGGTCTTTTTGGCAAGTCCGTCGCGATCCAGCTTTTCCAAATCGCGGCGGATGGTTTCCTCGGTGACGTCGAACTCGCGGGCGAGATCCGCCACGATGACCTTGCCTTCCAGCGACAGTCGCGCCAGAATGGTGTTGCGCCGTTCAATGGCGAGCATGGGACGGCCTCCTTTTCTGCCTTATAAAATGCTCTTCCAGGTTTTTTCGTCGGGATGCGGAATGACGGCGCTGTCCAGGAACATGCCGGTTTCCCCGGCACCGACCTGGGCGCGCTCGATCGCCGCCTGCACCGCCGCAATGCCGCCGGTGAGCAACAGATACGACTTGCCGCACATACCGCGCGCCAGCCGCAGCTCGATCAGGTTCACCAGTGCAGTCTTGGCGGCAATATCCGCCGCCACAATCGCGGCGGAGGAGGAAAAGGTTTCCAGCACGCCCAGCGCTTCCGGATGACCCACCTCGGCGGTGCCGTACAGGGCGGTGAAAATCGAATCGTGCGGAGCACCCAGCACGAAGCTGTCGATCAGTGGTTCGGGATCGTGCACGGCGGCCGCATCCACGGCGGCACGCACGGCCGACAGCTCGCCGCTGACGAGCACCAGATATTTTCCGGGGCAGACCGTGCTGGCCTCCAGAATATCGACCTCGGCGGTCTTGACCATGCGGTCAGCGGCACGCATACCGGACGAAACGGTCTTATATTCGACCATACCAATGGCTTTGTTCACGGCTTACCCCTCCTTTACTTTCAACGTAATCACACGGTCGGTGATGCTTTCCACCACGCCGTCCAGCGGTGCGTGCAACGCCACGCTGAGGGCGGAATCCGCCGCCGCGGCCAGACACTGACCGGCGGTCACGGTCTCCCCGACCGCCACCGTGGGTACCGACGGTGCCCCGATATGCTGGGACAACAACAGGTACAAGCGGCCGGGTTTCAGCTCCTGCTCCGACAGCGGTGCCGGCTTGTTATACGCCGTCAACCCCAGTCGCGCCAACAGGCGGCTCATGGGAACGCGGCGATAGGAACGCGCTTCGCTGACCGGCTCCGCCTGTACGCCCTGCGGAGGACGAACCCCCTGCTGACGCAGGCCGGATTTGCACGCCGCCAACAGCATCCGCGGCGACAAGCCCTGTCCGCACGAATACATTTCGCACAGGCCACAGCCGGTGCAGAACGCGGCGTTGACGTAGGGTGTGACGTCGTTGGTGATGCCGTTCGACGCGACCAACATGAAGCGGTTCGGCTCGATGGGATGACCGAGCAGGTGACGCGGACACAGGTCGGTGCAATAACTGCACTGACAGCACGCCGCCATGGCACGCTTCATATCGATAAACGGCTTGGCGCGCTTCTTTTGCACGATCACGTGGCTCTCCGGCAACACCAGCACCGCGTTGGTGGTTTTGGTGACCGGCTCCGCCGGACTGCCGAGCCGACCCATCATCGGGCCGCCGAACACGTAGGCCGGGGACTCGGTGGTGACGCCGCCTGCCGCTTCCAGCAACAGGCTGATCGGCGTACCGAGCGGCACGCGCAGGGTGACGGGCTGTGCCACCTCGCCGGCGACGGTGACGAATTTGTGCGTCAACGTGTTGCCAGACAGCAGGCGCGACATATTGAGCACCGTTTCGACGTTGAATACGGTGACGCCCACCGAGATGGGCAACGCGCCCGGCGCGACGACGCGGCCGGTGGCTTCGTAGATCAGCACCACCTCATCGCCGGCAGGATACACCTCTGGCAGGGGGCAGAGCGTCATATGGGAAAAGGTGTCGATGATCGGCATCACCGCGTCGATGGTGCGCTTGTACGAGCGCTTGACGGCGACGATGACCGAGGTGGCACCTACGGTTTTCGCAACCAGATTCAACGTGCCGAGAATATCCGCCGCGTAGCGCTCCAGCACCTGACGGTGCAGCTTGAGCAACGGCTCACATTCCGCGCAGTTGAGAATGAGTGTGTCGGCCTTGGCGTCCAGCTTGGCATAGGACGGGAATCCGGCTCCGCCGGCACCGACCACTCCGCCGTCCCGCAGGACGGCCTTCAGTTCATCGAGGGTCATGGTCCATCACTCCGGCCAGACCGATTCCGCTGTCCACGATACCGACGATGGCGGCATCCACCGGCGAATCGCTCATGCCGCAACCGATGCGCGCGGCACTGCCGGTGGCAACCAGCACGATTTCCCCGATGCCGGCACCGACGTTGTCGATCGCCACGATCTTCTGTGTGGCGTCGCCCAGCTCGGCCAGCGGCTCGACGACCATAAACTTGCTTCCGATGAGATTTTCGTTTTTGCGGGTGGACACGATGCTGCCCACCACTTTACCGACGATCATGTGCGGTTCCTCTCTTTCCTGCTTGTACCCGTCCGGCTCCGGCTGACGGGCGTTTGCCCGTCAGCCAAGTCCGGTTTCGGATCAATTCAGCGAGGGCAGAATCTTTTCCACGTCGGAATGAGGACGCGGAATGACGTGCGTGGCGATCAGCTCGCCCAGCTTGGATGCCGAAGAAGCGCCGGCATCGACGGCGGCCTTGACCGCGCCGACATCACCGCGCACCATGACGGACACCAAACCGGAACCGATCTTCTCGGTGCCGATGAGCTCCACGTTCGCAGCCTTGACCATGGAGTCGGCGGCTTCAATCGCGGCGACCAGACCTCTGGTCTCGACCATACCTAATGCTTCCAGTGCCATTGTAATAACCTCCTTATGGTAAATGACTATGGGATACTTACTTTAAGACCGGCAGGATTTTCTCCACGTCGGAATGGGGACGCGGAATGACGTGCGTGGCGATCAGCTCGCCCAGCTTGGATGCGGACGACGAACCGGCGTCCACAGCCGCCTTGACCGCGCCGACGTCGCCGCGGACCATCACGGAGACGAGTCCGGAGCCGATTTTTTCGGTGCCGATCAGGGTGACGTTGGCGGCTTTGACCATCGCGTCGGCCGCTTCGATCGCGGCGACCAGACCGCGGGTTTCGACCATGCCCAATGCTTCCAGTGCCATTTTCTTTACCTCCTTTACCGGTGTGGGTGCTGCTGAAACGACGGCCTCCGCCGCCGGGGTAATCGGTTGTTCTGCCATAGCTTATTCCCTACCTTTCGTCAGACGGGATGCGCTCAGCTCCACCAACCGCTGCGTTTCCGCGTGCGGATTGGCGATGACGGCATAGGACACCGGACGCTTGATGGCACCGGCGACGGCGTTTTCCACGGCGGCGGTGACCGCCGACACGTCGCCCTGCACGATGACCGTAACCAGACGGCCGCCCAGCTTGCGCTCCCAGGTGACAAATTCCACTTGGGCGGATTTACACATAATATCCAGACAGTCGATCCCGGCGGTGACGCCGGTAACTTCTATCAGACCCAATGCTTTCATAGCGGATTCTCCTTGAGTTGACGATCCTTACAGCTTCGGCAGGATCTTTTCCACGTCGGCGTGGGGACGCGGGATCACGTGCACGGCGACCAGCTCGCCCAGCTTGGATGCGGACGAAGAACCGGCTTCGACGGCGGCCTTGACGGCACCGACGTCACCGCGCACCATGACGGACACCAAACCGGAACCGATCTTTTCGGTACCGATCAGCGTGACCTCGGCGGCCTTGACCATTGCATCGGCGGCTTCGATCGCGGCGGTCAGGCCGCGGGTTTCTACCATACCAAGAGCTTCTTTCGACATTGTTGTTTCCTCCTGCTGTTATGTTAATTTTTATCAAACGCGTTGAGCTTGAGCATCGGCTCGGTATCCGGCTCGGTACTGGTGAGAATGTGGGTGGAGACCACCCCGGTGAGGCGGTTAGCCGCCTCGACGGCCGCTTCCACCGCCGCCTCCACGTTGGTGACCGTGCCGCGAAATTTGATGGCGACGATCAGCGGAACGGGCATGGAATCGGCATTGGCCGGTTTGTTTTTGTCGAAGTTTTCGACCGTGACGTCCGCCGCCTTACAGCCGGCGTCGCACGCGACGAAGGCGGTCACCAGACCGAACACCTCGACGATCCCGGTGGCGTTACGCATAGGACGTCACCTCACCGGTTGACGATGGCGATCTTCAGACCTTCCATCTTCAGGTTGGTCGCCAGCGCCTCGTTGATCTGCTCCAGCGGATACTTGTGGGTGATCAGCTTCTCGATCGGGAGGCCGATGCCCTTGGCACGCTTGAGGAAATCGAAGGTGGTAGCGTAATCGCGCAGGGTGTAGACCCAGGAACCGACCGTGGTGATCTCCTTGGAGCAAATATCGAAGTGGGGGTTGATGGTGGCGTCGCCGCCGTTGATGAAGAAGCCCAGCTCACACAAGCCGCCGCCGTTGCGGATGAACTTGTAGATGTTGCTGTGCGCCACGGGCGAGCCGGTGCACTGGAACGCGAAGTCCGCCGCATAGCCGCCGAAGGCCGCCTGCACGCCGCCTGCCAGTGCCTCGATGCCCTGGAAGTCCTTGAAGTTGACGGTGGCGTTGGCACCCATTTCACGGGCAAACGCCAGACGCTTGGCTTCGCCGTCCACGGCGACGATGTTCTCGATGCCCATGGTGCGAAGCACGGCGATGCAGATCAGACCGATGGGACCGCAGCCCTGCACCACCACGCGGCTGTTGAACCGCAGGATGCCGGTCGTTTTGGCACGCTCGACGGCGTGAACCAGCACGGCGCACGGCTCGATGAGAATACGGGAGTCCAAATCCAGATCGCTGACGTTAAACACCGTGGAGCCGCCGCGCACCAGAATGTAGTCGCTGAACCAGCCGTTGAGGTGAATATCGTCGTCCGGGAGCAAGCCGTACACGTCGGCACCGCCGACGTTTTGCTTGTTCAGATCGAACATGGTGATGTCGGGGTTGTCCTTGAAGATCATGCAGGTGACGACCTTGTCCCCGATCGCCAGCGGCTTGCCGGCGCTGTCCTTCTTGACGTTTTTGCCCATTTTGACGATCTCGCCGGTGCCCTCGTGACCGAGTGCCACCGGGATCAGACCGAAGGGATCGCGCTTAAATTCGTGCGCGTCGGTGCCGCAAACGCCGCAACCCTCGACCTTGACCAAAATGTCGTCGTCGCCCACCGTGGGCATGGGAAATTCTTTGATCTCAAACTTTTCAAGGCTCGTCAGCATGGCGACCTTGGCGGTGGACGGAATACTGCCGCCCGTGGCCTTTGCCGCGCCGCCGGTGGGGGCCTTCATGCCCTCCAGCACCTGACGGACGATGTCCTCGATGTTTTGGGAGTTGATATCCATTATCGCATACCTCCGCTTGCTTCAAAAATTCGTTTTCCGTAGGCGGCCAGTGCCGCGTCCTGCTCCTCGGTCCCGCCGCTGACACCCAAACCGCCGACCAGCGCATCGCCGTTCATCAGCGGCTCGCCGCCGCCGAACACGACGATTTTGCCGCCGTTGGTGTGCTGGATGCCGTAGAGGGAGCCGCCGGGCTGTGCCAACGGCTTCAAGGCGGCGGTGGAGAGCTTCAGTGCCGCCACGGTGTACGCCTTGTTCACGGCGATATCGTAGCTGGCGATATAGGCATCGTCCATGCACTCCACCAAAATCGGGTGCCCGGTGCGGTCAGCGACCGCGACCACCGCCTTCACGCCACATCGTGCCGCCTCCGCCCGAATCTGCTCGGACAGACGGCGTGCCTGATCCAGCGTGAGCGTGCCCGTCACCCGACGGACGACGGCCTCCACGACAGCGCGTACCGCCGCTTCGTCCTGCCCGTTCATACTTATTTCCCCAGCTTGGCGAGCACCTGACGGGTGATCTCGGCTACCAGGTCGTCGTTGCTGCCGGCAGTACCGGTGCACACGTTTTCACAGGTGTTGGTGCGGCAACCGTGGCAGCTGGGCTTGCCGTTCTTGGCGTTGATGCACATATCCGCCGGGTGCTTACCCTTCAGGCCGTACTGCGCACGCATGGAGTACAGACGCTTGACCTGCTCATCCGACAGCTCCTGCGGACCGCCGAGCAGATTGGAGATGAACAACAGCTGTGCGTAAAATTCCACCGACTCCATCTTGTGGTACGCGCCCAGCAGGCTGTCCGAATAGGTCAGCGCGCCGTGGTTTTCCAGCAACACAGCGTCGAAGTACTGCAGGTACTTGGAAACCGCGTCCGGGATTTCCTCGGTGGAGGGGGTGCCGTACTCCGCGATCGGGACACAGCCCAGACCCAGCACCGCTTCCGGCATGATGGGCTGGCTGAGCGGGATGCCGGCGATAGCGAAGCCGGTGGCGTACATCGGGTGTGCGTGAACGACCGACTGCACGTCGGGGCGCTCCTTGTACACGCGCATGTGCATTTTAATTTCGGAGGAGGGTTTGAAGCCGGGGTTGGCCTCCAGCACCTTGCCGTTGGCATCGACCTTGCAGATAAATTCCGGGGTCATGAAGCCCTTGCTGACGCCCGTGGGGGTGCAGAGGAACTCGTTGTCGCTCAGCTTGACGGAAATGTTACCGTCGTTCGCGGCGACCATGCCCTTGTTGTAGATGCGGCGGCCGATCTCGCAGATTTCTTTTTTGATAGCGTACTCGTTTACCATAACTACCGACTCCTTCATATTTGAATTGGGATATTCTGTGTTTTCTTATGGTTACAAGGATATCATACCACGGTTTTACGGGTAAGTCAACATAAATTTTGTTGTTTTTCTTTGTTTTGTTTAATTTTTTGTTGGTTTTGATTGGTTTCTAAGTGGGAAAGCAGGGCATCGATGCCCTCACCGGTGTGGGAATTGACGTGAAACACGGTTTGGCACCCCGACAAACGCAACCACCGCTCGGCGCGTGCCGGGTCGGCCTTGTCGATCTTGGTGACGATGCCGACGACCTCACGGTTGACCAGGCAGGTGATATTGGGCGGATACAGCGAGTAGTCGTCGTCCGCCGCCAACAGCAGTCCCACCACGTCGGCTTCATAGGCGTACAGCGCCAGCGCACAGCCGAGATCGTGATTTTCCAGGTATTCGCCCGGCGTGTCGATGAGCACGTCGCCGTAAGCGACGTACTGGGTCTTGCGGTAAGTGACCCGTTCGCCGCGGATCGCCTGGGTCAGGGTGGTTTTGCCGCACCCACTGCGGCCGATGAGCAACAGGCGCTTCATCAGGTGCGCGTGACCGGGCACACCGCAAAGCCCAGCTTTTCCACGGCGTAATCGGTGATCGCCTTCAGCGCCGCCTCGACCTGCGACACGGTGCCGGTGACGATGACGGTGCCGCTGAAACGGTCCACGAAGCCCAGCTCTACGCCCGACGATTTGAGCGCGATGTCTCCGGCGATGATGGCGGTTTCGCTGGGGCTGACGGTTAAAATGCCGATCGCTCCGGCGTGCTCCACCGCCGGGTCCAGGCCCAGCTTGCGGTAAAGAATCTCGTCCGGGTTGGCGATGATGTGCGCCAGCGTGATCTGCTTACCGGGGACAAGCTCCTGAATAATGCGGGTTTTTTGTTCGTAATCCATTGGTTCAGCCTCCCAACTGTGCGGTCAAGCCCTGCGATTCCACCACGCGCAACAGCCGTTGCATCTGCTCGGCAGGCGGCGGTGTCAACGCTTCCAGCGTGTAGGGACGGTTCAGGCCGGCGTATTTGTCCTGCCCCAGCCGATGATACGGCAACAGGTGCAGTTCGCGGACGTTCGGCAACGACGCGGCAAACGCGGCGACGGCACCGATTTCCTCCTCGGTATCGTTGAACGTGGGAATGACCGGAACGCGAATCACCAGGTGCCGCGCGTTCGCGGCGATATGGCGCGCGTTTTCCAAAATGCGCTCGTTCGGGCGCGTGGTAAACTGCTCGTGCTTGCGGCTGTCTATATGCTTGATATCCATCAGCACGTGATCCAGCAACGGCAGAAAGCGGTCGATCGTGGCGGTCTCGGCAAAGCCGGTGGTCTCGATCGCGGTGTTGACCCCGTTTTGCAGGCACGCCGCCAGCAGGGCGGTGGCAAAGTCCGGTTGCCCCAGCGATTCGCCGCCCGACAGCGTAACGCCGCCGCCGGAGCGGCCGTAATACGGGCGGTCACGCAACACCTCGTCCAGCACCTCACCCACCGTCACGTCCCGTCCGACGGGGCCGGTTTTGCCGGCGCGCGTCATCGACTGGATTTCAAACGACTGGGATTCGGGGTTACAGCACCAGCGGCACCGCAACGGGCACCCCTTTAAGAACACGATGGTGCGGATGCCGGGGCCGTCGTGGGTGGAAAACCGCTGAATATCGAAGATGCGTCCCGTGACGGACAGCAAACGGTCACTCATCAGAAGCCCCCCTGCTCCGTGCGGTTGATGATGTCGTCCTGCAAGGCGCGCGACAGCGTGGTGAACAGGGCACTGTAGCCGGCGACGCGCACCACCAGCGACCGGTAATTTTCCGGGTGGAGCTGGGCGTCGCGCAGGGTCTCGCGGCTGACGACGTTGAACTGCATGTGGCTGCCCTTCTGGTCGAAGTAGCCGCGCACCAGCGCCACGAAGCTCTCCAGGCCACTGCGGCCTGCCAGTGCGCTGGGGTGGAATTTCATGTTAAACAGCGTGCCGTTGGAGGCGATGTAGTGATCCAGCCGCGAGACGGAGTTGGCCGCCGCCGTGGGGCCCTTGACATCGCGCCCGGCCGCCGGGGAAACACCGTCGGCCACCGGGGTATACGCCAATCGCCCGTCGGGCGTGGCACCGGTCTGGGCACCGAGCGGCACGTTGGCGGACACCGGGTACAGCCCGGCCTGGAACATACCGCCGCGCGGATTGCGATAGTTCGGCAACGGGCGCGTATACGTGTACGCCACGTCGCGTGCGAAGGCATCCACCTCCGGAATATCGTTGCCGAATTTCGGCAACGCCTCGATGCGATCCAACAACTGCTGATACCGCTGTTTTTGTGCGTCGGTGCAGGGGTTCTTCACCACGGTCTCGAAGATGGCACGAATATCGTCGGCGGTGGGCGTTTTGCCGGAGCGAACCAGCTCCTCCGCCACCTGACGGGTCACCAGCTCGGCGTGGCGGGCGTCCATGTCCTTGCCGAAGTTGTCGCGCAGGGCGTCGCGGTACTCCGCCAGCGTGACGGCGTGCTGTTCGAACACCAGCGTGCGGACGGCGTTGAGCGAATCCGCCATATTGGCGATGCCGAAGCCCTGCGGCCCGGTGAAGTTGTAATGTGCGCCGCCCTCTTGCATGCTTTTGCCGCGACCGATGCAGTCCTCGACCATGCAGGACTGGAACGGCAACGGGCACCGCTCGGCGTGGGCACGGTCGATGGCGTTGTCGGCGTTGACCATCAGCTCGATGAAGTAGACCATCTGCCGCTTATACGCGTCGTAAAATTCGTCGAAGGTTTTCATCTCCGCCACGTCGCCGGTGCGCGGACCGATCTGCACGCCGCGGTCCATGCCGTTGGAAAATACCAGCTCCAGCGGACGGCACATATTGAAGAAGGCGGCGTCGTGCCAGCCGTCGGTTTTGCCGGGCGTTTGCGGCTCGACGCAACCGATGATGTTGTAGTTGCGCGCATCCTCCAGCGTGAGGCCGCGGCTTTGCAGTGACGGGATGATGACCTCGTCGTTGTAGTACGCCGGCAGACCGACGCCGGTGCGCGTGACCTCGGCGGCGCGGATCATAAATTCGTGCGGCGTGCCGTTCCAGACACGCACCGAGAACGACGGCATCGGCAGGTGCACGTGAATGGTGGCGTTCATGCACATGAACGCGAGATCGTTGGTCGCGTCGCGACCCTCGGCATCCTGACCGCCGACGATGAGGTTCTGGAACAGGCTGTAGCCGGCGAAGCCCTCGGCAGAGGCGGCGTCACGCACCTTGTTGAGGTCGTTGAACTTGACCCAGATGCAATCCACCAGCTCCTGCGCCTGCTCGCGGCTGATGCGGCCGGCGTCCAGGTCGGCCTTAAAATAAGGATACATATACTGATCGAAGCGACCGGGCGAGATGGAGTGGCCGCTGGATTCGATCTGAAGTAGCATTTGAATGAACCAGAAGGACTGGCACGCCTCCCAGAAGGTGCGCGCGCCCTCGCCGGGGACGCGATCGCAGTGGTCGGCAATGGCGAGCAGCTCGGTGCGGCGGGTGGGATCGGTGCAGGCCGCCGCCTGTTCCCGTGCCAGCGCCGCGTAGCGGCCGGCGTAAGCGATGACCGCCTTGCAGGAGAGGATGACCGCCGTCAGGAACGCGTGACGGGAGGCGTAATCGGCATCCGACACGTGCAGTGCCGCCAGCGCTTCCTCGGCTTCGCGGATGATGCCGCGGTAGCCGTGCGCCAGGATTTTGGCATAGTCCACCGTGACGTGGCCGATGCCGTTGTAGAAATAGTTGCCGGGGGTGAAGATATTGTGCTCCATCGCCTGCTTGGTTTCCGGCGCCATGTAGGAGGTCGCCAGCTCGCTGGTGGTTTTGCCCTTCCAGTACGGGTACACGCGGCGGAGGGCTTCCTTGGTTTCCTCGGCAATATAAAACGGGTCGGCGGAACGGGTGGCGACGGTGTCGAACTCCGCCTCCAGCCATTCGTAGGAATATTCGGGGAACACCTGACAGCCGCGCGGCGCTTTGGTGGCACTGCCGACGACCAGCTCGCCGGGGCGAATGGTGATGGGCAGCTTTTCCAAAATATGTGCGAACGCCTTGGCGCGGCGCAGGATGATCGGCTCGCCCTCCGTTTCGCGGTACGATTCGGTCAACAGCACGGCGCGGTCGGCTTCGATCTCCGGCATCTTTTCGAACAGGTGCGCGATCAGCGCCGGAATCCGCTCGGTGCGCGGAATATCGGCGGTATAGTAAGACGACATGGGACAGTCCTCCTTTTTCTCTGGTATTAGTGTATCGCAAAACCACATGATTGTCAATAGAAAACCAATAAAAAACAGAAAAAATAACACAAAACCACGGATAAAACAAATGGTTTCGTGTTTGTTTTGGGGGATAATACGAAAGAGCCCCCTCTGGAGGGGGCTCCTGCGGAGCGCACCACCGCCTGCGGCGGCTATCCCTTTCGTTTGCGCGAGCACTTCGACCTCTCCGTCACTCCTGCGGAGGGCACTTCGCCCCGTTTCTACCGCGTACCAAAGTGGTGCAGAATTTAGGCTCGATGCTCCGCGCCAGCGGCACCACCGCTACGCGGCTATCGTTTGAAGTTTGTGCAAGTGCCTCGACCCGTCACCGTCTGCGGAGGCGCTGTATGCCCCACGCCAGTGCCAGCAACGCGGTGGCACCCAGCAATGCCCAGCCGGCCTTGGCCAGCTCCGGGTCGTCGAACGGCTCCGCCGCCGTCGCGGAGGTCGCCGTCGTGGTAGCGGTCGGGCGGGTCGTCGTAATCACCGCGCCGTCGGGCGCGACCGTCTGCTCGCGCACACTGACGAAATGCCACTCAATCACGGCGTCCGTTTCAAAGCCGGTGGTCGCCAGCGGCACGTAATCGCGCCCCAGCTCCACCGTCAGCGTGACCGACTCGCCGGCCGCCAGCACATAACGGAACGCCAGCCCGTCCTCGTCGTTGACGCGGCTGTAAGCCCCTTTGTACAGCACGGACTCGCCATCGCGCACCGTCAGGGTCACATGATTCAGATAAACCAGCGCGTCGGCGTTGTCAAACGGCAACTCCACGTAGTCCAGCGCCACCGTCGCTTCGCCGTCGGTCCGATTTTGCAACGTGATTGTGCCCGGCTGCGCCAGCCGCTCCCCCACCTTCAGCGTGGGGATTTCCCACGAAGCCGCCACCGCGTCGTCGGAGGACACGCGCACCTGCGCGCCGTTTGCGCCCTCGATCAGCGTGACCTGCTGTCGGTCGGAGGCGAAAACGGGCAGTGCCGTCAGCAACAGCAGTGCCGTCAGGCACGCCGCCAGCTTGTGCAGTCTCATTCCGCGTCCACCTCCGTTTCACCGGAGTCGTCCGCCGCCGGATCGTCGTCGGTCGGGTCAAATTCTTCCACGTCGGTGCCTTCGTCGCCCTCCGGCGTGTCAGAGACGGTCGGCGCGGCCTTTTTGGGACTGAGCACCAGCGACAGCACCACGGTGATCAGCAAAATTCCGGCCGGGATCAGCACCATGCCGATCGGGAAGGAGAAGTCGTCGTCCGTGCGCGACAGCACCGAGCCCTTTTTGGTCGTGGCGGCGGTCGCGCCCGTGGTCACGGGCGAGGTGGGCAAATATTCGGGGTCGGAAGGGGCGGCCGTGCCGCTCGCCGGGTCAAGATCGGCGGCCAACAGCGCGATCTGCGCGTCGGTCAGCACCTGCGGATACAGGAGCGCGTCGTCGATCAGCGCGTCCAGCGTGGCGTCGCCCTCCAGACCGCGCCCGATGAAAAAGCGGTCGAGCGTGGCGGTCATGGCGGACAGCTCGACGTTGCCGTTGCAGGTGTACAGCCGATGCCCGTCGACAAACAGTGCCATGCCGCTGTCCGACATCGTGACGGCGACGTGGTGCCATTCGTTGGCAGACAGGGCGAAGGTGGTGTTCTCGCCGGCGGCGGTAAAGCCCTCGGCGGACTCCCAGTTGTTTTGGTTGACCCAGCCGACGTAGAGGCCGTCCAGCCCGGTCGCTTCATCGCGCTCGTGGGGCGACACGACGGCGTACCACACGTCGGGGTCCCATTGCAGGCGGTCACCGCTGTGCCAGCGGTCGTCGAGGTCCTGGGTGGACAGCGACAACAGCTTTTGACCGATCGCGTCGTCGCCGTCGCTCGACAGGTTCACCCACAGCGAGAGGGTAAACTCATTGAGCGAGCTGTTCCCGTTGCTGAACAGGTAGCGCGAGCAACGCAGATACCGCCCCTGCGCGCTGTCCAGCTGCAGTGCCAGTCCGTTGCGCCCCGTGACCCACCAGTCGGCGGTGTAGCCGGGGAACTTGGTCTCGTTGTTCAGAATGTCGGTGGGATAGTGCCCGTTCGTGTCGCAAAAGTACACGTATTCGTGCTCCTCCCCCGGCTCGCGCACCAGCACGTAGGGCTCGGAAAGCGGCGTCGGCGTGGTGTCGGCCGGCTCCGTGGCCGTCGGCTCGGTCGCCGCCGTGCCCGTGGTGCCGCTCACCGTCGCAGTCGTGCTCGGAGCGGCGGTCGCCGTGGTGGTTGTGGGTGCCGCCGTACCTGCCGTCACCGGGGAGGTCGCGGTCGGAGCGGCGGTCGTCGTGGTCGTCGTAGTCGGGGCAGCCGTCGTCGTGGTGGTGGTCGCCTCCGTGGTTGTGGTGGTAGTCGTGGTGGTCGTGGCTTCGGTGGTCGTGGTGGTCGTGGTGGGGGTCTCCCCCTCCTCCGGCTCCGCCGCCACGGGCAGAGTCAACGCCGCCGCCAGCAGGATCGCCGCCACGGCGCTCCAGCACCGCCGATAGGTGCGCTTCATGAAACCAGCTCCTTTCGGAAGATCAGCCTGCGCCGCACGCAGGGTCATTTGCGATGATAGGAATAGTACGCCACCACCGTACAGTGCTTGCCGCTGACGGTGTCGTCGCCGGTGAGAAGCGCGCCGTTTTTATTGAACAGCTCCCCCAGCTCCAGCGTGGCAACGGGGCAGGCGAACGGAACGCTGCCGTTGTCAAAGCGCAGCTCCAGCACGTCGGTGGCGGCGCAGATGCGCCCGTTTTTGCCGATGACGATCTCGCCCGTCAGCTCGCGGCGCACGGCGTAGGCAACCAAGTGCCCGTCCAGCCGATCCAGCCCGGCAGGGCGACGGGCACGTGAGCGCCGGTGAAACAGTCCCATAGGCTCCCCCTCTTATCATGGAATACTTCTATTTTACTTGCGCCGACGGCTTCTGTCAACCGTCCGTCAAAAAATCTCGCACGGACGATTGCGTTTTCTTGCGGTATATGGTATGATTAAAGCAAATCTATCCGTGATCTTGGGGGGATCGGTCGTGTCAAAGCGCGTGTTGCTCATCGTCAACCCGGTGGCCGGGAAAATGAGAGGAAAGGCGGCGTTGTATCCGCTGACGGAGGCGTTTTGCCGTGAGGGGTACGAGGTAACAGCGTTCGTCACGGCGGCGCGCGGCGATGCCGAACGGACGGCACGGGAACGGGCCGCCGGATACGATCTGGTGGTGTGCGTCGGCGGCGACGGCACGCTGGGCGAGGTCATCAACGGTCTGATGCGTTGCGGTGCCGCGGTGCCGCTGGGGTACGTGCCGCTGGGCAGTACCAACGATTTTGCCGGCACGCTGGGCTTGCCGAAGCGCGTCCCGGACGCGATCCGTCACGTGTTGCAGGGCACCGACGTGCACTTCGACGTCGGCCTGTGGAACGGCACGCGGTATTTTTCCTACATCGCGTCGTTCGGGGCGTTTACCGCCACGTCGTATAACGCGCCGCAGAGCACCAAAAACGTGCTGGGGCACTTCGCCTACGTGCTGGAGGGCGCCAAGGAGCTGTCCAACATCCGGTCGTACGCGGTGACGGTGGAAACGGACGAGCGCACCTTTACGGGGGAATACCTGTTCGGGGCGGTCAGCAACTCCACCACGGTGGGCGGCATGGTCAAGCTGAACCGAGAGCTGGTCGATCTGCACGACGGCGAATTTGAGGTCGTGCTGGTCAAGCCGCCGATGCGTCCGCGCGATCTCAGCCGTCTGCTGGGCGCGCTGAACAGCGGCAATTTTGACAACGATATGTTCGAGTTTTTCAAAACGCCCCGTGTCCGCTTTGCCATCGATGGCGACCCGTCCTGGACGCTGGACGGCGAACAGGCGCTCGGCGCCCCCTCCATTACGGTCGAAAACCGCGCCGATGCGCTCCTGCTACGGCTGTGAGCCTTTGCCGCCACGCGGAGCACCACCGCCTGCGGCGGCTGTCGTTTGAAGTTTGTACTGACCCCCCACTTGGCTCCCCTTGTCTGGGGAGCTGGCACGCGTCAGCGTGACTGAGGGGTAGTCTTGCTTTTTCTCTCCCTCCGTCACCGTCTGCGACGGTGCCACCTCCCTCATCAGAGGGAGGCAAGAGGGATTGTGCGAACGTTCAGTCAGCGCACAGACGGGGTGACGTTCCGTGCGCCAGCACCGCCGCTAGGCGTTGGATTCTACTTGGATTGAGTTGGATTGGCTTCCGATTGGATTGGATTGGATAATCATTGGATTGGATTCGGATTGGATTCAGGCAGACAACTCGCGGTCATGTGTCAGCAATCTGCCGCAACTTGCGGTCAGCGGATTGTATCAAGTCCAAAAAAGTTTTTTGAAAAATTTTCATTTTCCTCTTGACATTCCACTTAGGGTAGAGTATAATACAGCTACTCGAGGCCAAGCTCCACCAAAACCGGTGGGCTTTTGTTCGGTCTTATAGTCTACTTAAAGTAGAAAACGGAGGTGGCGTATGCCCAATCGCATCTTAAAAGAGTCGATATGCACCAGTGAGAACGTGGAGGGCTTGAGCTGGTTTGAGGAGGTGTGTTTTTATCGCCTGATCGTGCAGTGCGACGACTATGGGCGTGCGGATGCGCGGATCAAGCTGTTACGGGCGAGATTGTTCCCGTTGCGTGAGGACGTTACGGCGGAGATGCTGGAGGGGGCGCTGGCGGCGTTGGAGCAGGCGCGGCTGATCGAGCGATACACGGTGCTGGAGCAACCGTATTTGCGGCTGGTGACGTGGGAAAATCATCAGCGGATTCGTGTGCGGCGGTCGAGACTTCCTCCGCCGCCGTGGGAAGCGGACGACGCGGTGACAGCGGAGGCAGGATACAAGCCGCGAAGCATCGTCGAGCACGTCGGTAAAAGCGGCAATCTGTTCACGATGAACGAGCTGTAGCGCCGCTTGAAGTCTGCACAAACTTCAAGCGTTAACCGCCGCAGGCGGTGGCACCGCTGGCGCGGAGCATCGAACGCCCACTGTGCGCCGGTTGAAGCTTGTACGAACTAAAAGGATTGCCGCGTAGCGGTGGTGCCCTCCGCAGGAGCAAAAAAGCCTCCCCTGTGTAAGGGGAGGCTTGGGTATTCTCTCGCCAGCCGGCAAGCGCCGGGGCTCCGCGCGGCTTACGACACGCCGTACAGGTGCTTATGCAGGGCTTCGACGGTCTTTTTCGGGTCGGTCAGCAACAGACCGGCGCCGCCGTTGATATAGGTGCCCTTATAATCGCCGTTTTGCGGCACGGAATAGTTCATATCCACCGTGTATCCGGCATACGTCACCGCGTTGGCGGCAAAGCCGAGAAACTCGTCCTGCGACATATTGGTCTCGACGTATTGCAACACGGTGTTCAGGCAGGAAACCAGTTGGGAATAGCTCATCTTCTTGGCCTTGTCAATCAGCTTCGACACCACAGTGCGCTGACGCTCGGTACGCTTAAAATCGCTGTCCAGCTTACGGATACGCGCGTACTGCATGGCTTGGAAGCCGTTGAGGTGGTACGTGCCGGCGCTGCCCTTCAGACAATAGAAGGTACCGGTCTCGCCGGTGCGGGTGCTGGTACCGATCTGCCCGTCGCAGTATTTGCCGGGAGTCGGGACCGCCACGTAACAGCCGTCGGCCGGAATCTGGGTCATTTCCTTTTCGGTCAGGTAGAGATCCACGCCGCCCACCGCGTCGATGACCTTGGGTAGCACCGCGAAGTTGACGCCGATATAGTCGTCGATATCCAGCCGGAAGTTTTGCTCCAGCGTTTTCCGCAACAGCGTGCTTTTGCCGTAGGCGTAGGCGGCGTTGAGCTTGGCAACGTCGTCCTGCAGATCGCCGTCCTTGTCGCGGCCGGGGATCGTGACCCACGTATCGCGCAACAGCGACACCAGCTTGACTGTTTTGTTGTTATCGTCGATGGACAGGATCATCATGGTGTCCGAAAGACCGGAGAACGTCTGGCTGTCAACGCCGAGCAACAGAATGTTGCGAACGCCGTTCTGGTTGCCGCGGATCGGGATGGACTGCAGCTCCGCCGAGCTGTTTACGTCGTCCTGATGGCCGTCTTCGTAGCCGTCCGGCCGATCGTCGTCATCGTCCGCGACGCCATCCACCTGTGCGGAGTCGTTGGGGTCCACGTCGGTGTCCATATCCTTCTGCATCAGACCGTAAAAGTGGTCGAACACGAAGCCCACCGTGAGACACAGAACGCCCAGCAACGCCATGACCGACGTGCCGATGATCGTCCACGTGCGCGTGGTGGTGGAATGGCGGCGCGGCTTCTTCTGCTTCGTTTTCACGGATTTTTCTTTCATAAGACCGTCTCCTTTACAGACCGGTTACCAAACGCGACGCTTACGCCTTGCGGGCGACCGCCTCGCGCGCCTTGGCGGCGATGTTCGCCGCGCACAGGCCGAACAACGGCAACAGCTCCAGCGCCGGGCCGGACTTGCCGAACGTATCCTCCACGCCGACGCGGAGCACCGGCACCGGGGCCGCTTCGCACACGACCTCCGCCACGGCACTGCCGAGACCGCCGATGACGGAGTGCTCCTCCGCCGTGACGATGGCGCCCGTTTCCTGCGCCGCGGCAATGACCGCTTCGCGGTCGAGCGGCTTGATCGTCGCCATGTTGACGACGCGCGCCGCGATGCCGTCCGCCTTGAGCTGTTCGGCGGCGATGAGCGCCTCGTTCACCATCAGACCGGTGGCGATGATCGTCACGTCGTTGCCCTCGGTCAGGCGGACGCTCTTGCCGATTTCAAAGCGATAGGTGGCTTCGTCGAAAACCACCGGCACCGCCAAACGGCCAAAGCGCAGATACACGGGGCCGTCCAACTTCGCCGCGGCGAGCACCGCCAGCTTGGCTTCCACGGCGTCCGCCGGGTTGATGACCGTCATGCCGGGGATGGTGCGCATGAGCGCGATGTCCTCGTTGCACTGGTGGGTCGCGCCGTCCTCACCGACGGAGATACCGCCGTGGGTCGCGCCGATTTTCACGTTAAGATGGGGGTAGCCGATGGAGTTGCGAACCTGCTCGAACGCACGGCCCGCCGCAAACATGGCGAAGGAGGAGGCGAACACGGTTTTGCCCGTGGAGGCCAGACCCGCCGCAATGCTCATCATGTTGCCCTCGGCAATGCCGCAGTCGAAAAAGCGTTCGGGGCACGCCTTCTTAAATACGCCGGTTTTGGTGGCGGCCGCCAGGTCGGCGTCCAGCACCACGACGTTGGGATCGTCCTTCAAAGCCAGCAAACCGTCGCCGTAGCCGTCACGGGTTGCTTTTTTTATCACGTCTGCCACGTTCAGCCCTCCTCAATAGCCGCAAGCGCCGCACGCAGCTCCTGCATGGCCTGTTCGTATTCCTCGGCGTTCGGCCCCTTGCCGTGCCAGCCGACCTGATTTTCCATAAAGGACACGCCCTTGCCCTTGATCGTTTTCATGATGATGGCAGTGGGCTTGTCCGTGCAGGCACGCGCCTGTGCCAGCGACGACGCGATGGCGTCGAAGTCGTGACCGTTGATCTCGATCACGTTGAAGCCGAACGCGGCGAACTTTTCGGGGATGGGATAGGGGGCGTTGACCTCGTCCAGCGTGCCATCGATCTGAAGGTCGTTGTTATCCACGATGACGCAGAGGTTGGACAGCTTCTTGTGCGAAGCGAACATGGCCGCCTCCCAGACCTGACCCTCCTCGATCTCGCCGTCACCGAGAATGGCGTAGGTGCGGTAATCCTTGCCGTCCAGCTTGGCCGCCAGCGCCATACCGGCCGCGGCGGACACGCCCTGCCCCAGCGAGCCGGTGGACATATCCACGCCGGGGGTGGTATTCATGCAGGGGTGGCCCTGCAGCATCGCGCCGACGTGGCGCAGGGTGAGGATTTCCTCCTCCGGGAAGAAGCCGCGCAGTGCCAGCGCGCCGTACAGCGCCGGAGCACAGTGGCCCTTCGACATGACGAAGCGGTCGCGATCCGCCCATTGCGGGTTTTTCGGATCGATCCGCAGTTCCTCGGTATACAGGTATGCCAGCATATCCGCGATGGACAGAGAGCCGCCGGGGTGGCCACTCTTGGCACGGAAGGTGCCCTCGACGACCGCCATGCGAATGCGGGTCGCCGCCGCGGAAAGCTGTTGAAGCCGTGTTGCTTCCATAGTGTTGCCTCCTTCAGGTCAAAATCATACATATTGTAGCACAGTTCTTTTTGAAATGCAATATTGACAAGACGGGTTTTTTTGTTTAATATAATATAGATTACATTCGCGGAGGCTTGATTATGAAAAACACGGAAAAAACCATGGACAAGATCGTCGCGCTGTGCAAGGGGCGCGGCTTTGTGTTCCCCGGCTCGGAAATTTACGGCGGTCTCGCCAACACGTGGGACTACGGCCCGCTCGGTGCGGAGCTGAAGAGCAATATCAAACGCGCCTGGTGGAAAAAGTTCATTCAGGAGAACCCCTACAACGTCGGGCTGGACGCGGCGATTTTGATGAATCCGCAAACGTGGGTCGCCAGCGGTCACCTGGCCGGCTTCTCCGATCCGCTGATGGACTGCCGCGAGTGCCACGAGCGCTTC
>CAYMHR010000019.1:0-25233 GCA_964390295.1 uncultured Eubacteriales bacterium | reverse complement strand
GCGTCTTTGATCGCGCTCATTGTGGTCTTGATCCGGAAGAAAATAGTATAAAACAACATATCGGTAACGGTAAATCGTTCCTATGAAACACAAAAGCAGGCGGCTGTGCATACAGCCGCCTGCTTGCTTATGAAGTGAGGCTTATTCTTCGTCTTCGTCGGCTTCCTTGGACAAAATCTGATTGATGATGATGCCCAAAATCAAAGCGGTAGCGATCGAAGTAATGGTGATCTGACCGAAGGTGATGGACAGACCGCCGATACCGGCGATCAGGATGACCGAAGCGGTAAACAGATTGCGGTTTTTGCCGAGGTCAACCTGCTGGATCATCTTCAAGCCGGATACGGCGATAAAGCCGTACAGCGCCATGCAAACGCCGCCCATGACGCAGGAGGGGATGGAGTTGACGAACGCCACGAACGGGGACAGGAACGAGATGAGAATGGCACCGATCGCGGCGAACAGAATGGTGATGACGGAGGCGTTGCGCGTGATGGCGACGCAGGCGACCGATTCACCGTAGGTGGTGTTGGGGCAGCCGCCGAAGAAAGCACCGACCATGGAGCCGACGCCGTCACCCAGCAGGGTGCGGTTCAAGCCGGGATCCTCCAGCAGGTCCTTGCCGATGATGGAGGAAATGTTCTTGTGGTCGGCTACGTGCTCGGCAAAGACGACGAACGCCACCGGCAGATATGCCACGGCGATGGTGCCGACGTAGGACCAGCTCCACTCCTTGAAGCCATCGATGGCAGTCAGGAAGGTGAAGGACGGCAGATCGATGAACGAGGAGAGCTGAACACCGTCGGCAAACAGAGCGACGAAGGGGGAATAATCGATGATGACCAGCGCCGAGTTGTTGGTCAGCGTGCCGATGATGGCGAAGACCGAAGCGGCGGCGTAGCCAGACAAAATGCCGATGATGAAGGGGATGAGCTTGGCAAACTTTTTGCCGTAGGTGGAGCAGATCGTGGTGACGATGAGCGTGATCACACCGCAGATCAGAGCGACGTAGGTCGAGCCGTGATTGGCAGAGAGCGACTTGGAGCCGTCTTCGTTCACCGTGACGGAAATGTCGGAGCGAACTTTATCCGCCGGAATGGGCTGGGTAAGATCGACGTCCTTTTCCACCACCAGATAGGTGGCGTTGGCATCCTTGGTTGCCAAATCGTAAGCGCCGTTTTCGTCGATGCTGTAATCGGTGGTATCCACGGCAACAATCTGGAAGTCGCTTTCCGCATAGGTGGTGACCTTGTTGGTCTTTTGCAGATCGCCGATGGCGTTGCCTGCCAGGGACAAGCCGATGATCGCCACGGTGGGACCGATGACGACGGCGGGCATCAGCTTGTTCAGCCAGTTGACGCCGACGAGCTTGACCAAAATGGCGATCACGACGTAGACCAGACCGGCGAAGATAGCGCCGATGATCAGGCCGAGATAGCCGAGGCTCATGGAAACGCCACCGGCGAAGGCGGCGGCCATGGAGCCGAGGAAAGCGAAGGACGAGCCGAGGAACACGGGACTGCGGAACTTGGTGAACAGCAGATACACCAGGGTGCCACAGCCGGCACCGAACAGTGCGGCGGCAGGCTCCATGCCGTTGCCGGTGATGACGGGCACGACCAGCGTGGCTGCCATGATCGCCAGCAACTGCTGGATGGCAAACACAACGGTTTGCCCGAACTTGGGTTTGTCTTTGACATCGTAGATCAGGTTCATTTTTCTTCCTCCTACATGAAACACTTTATGAATGAAGGCAAACGCCTTAATTCCCGTTGTAAAGGAACACGCCGGTTTCGGCGTCGATGGGGGGGAGCTTGACGGCGACGCGCTCGGAATGGGCGGTCGGGATGCTTTTCCCTACGTAATCGGCGCGAATGGGCAGCTCGCGATGACCGCGATCAATGAGAATGGCCAACTGAATGGCACGCGGACGACCCAACGCAAAAATCGCTTCGATTGCGGCGCGCACGGTGCGGCCGGTAAACAGCACGTCGTCTACCAGTACCACTTTTTTACCGACGATGTCGAACGGCAGGACGGGCGGCGCGACGGTGGGGGTGGTGTGGTCGTCAATGTCGTCGCGGTACCGGCGAATGTCCAGCTTGCCGCAGGGAACCGTGACCCCTTCGATATGCGCAATATTTTCCTGAAGCCGATTTGCCAGCGGTTCACCGCGACGGCATATTCCCACCAGACAAAGGTCGCTGACACCTTTGTTTTTTTCGGTGATTTCGTGCGCCATACGCATCAGCGTACGGTTGGTGGTGGCTTCGTCCATTAACACAGCCTTGAGAGCTTCCATACGGTTTTACCTCAATAAAAAATGATCTTGCCGCAAGTATACCGACAAGATCACACACGACTCCTATGGACACCCTCTTGTCGGTATCACGGTACCGCTTGTTAAAGATGGCTTACTGGGTCTTACTATATCATGATTTTGTCGAATTGTAAAGAGCTTTTTGGAATTTTGTCAAACGAATGATCCGACGCTTGCATTCGGTGCGGCGTTGTGCTACTATAATATTATAAAACCTCAGTGGGAGCGTGAACGTAGTGAAATTGACCGTAATGAGCTTTAACGTGCAGCATTGTGAGAATTTTATGACCAAAACGATCGATTACGACCGCATGGTCGAGGCGATTCGGGAGTGTGGAGCCGAGATCGTCGGACTGAATGAGATTCGGGATACCGGCACCTGGGATGGTTATGAGCCGCAGGCAAAGGAATTGGCAGAGCGGCTGAACTATCACTACTATTTTGCCAAGGCGATCGACGTGGGTGGAGTTCCGAACCCGTACGGGAACGCGTTGCTGTCGCGGTATCCGATCCTCAAAGCGGAAACCGTCATGGTTCCCGATCCCACCGGACCGCTGACCGGACAATGGTATGAAACGCGGTGCTTGCTCAAGGCGACGATCGACGTAGGTGACGGCTTGACCGTGTGCGTTACGCATTTTGGACTTAACCCGGAAGAACAGGTCAACGCCGTTCAAACCGCCTGCGATGCTGTGGAGGACCGCGCTTGCCTGCTGATGGGTGACTTTAACGTCGTCCCGGCAGACCCGGTATTGCTACCGTTGCGTGAGACTTTGTACGATACCGCCGAGCTGTTCGGCGGCGAGCACCTCAGTTGGCCGTCCGACCGCCCGGAGCGCAAGATCGACTATTTGTTTACCACGCGCGACGTCCGGGTGCTATCGGCGGATATTCCGGCGATCGTCGCCTCGGATCACCGGCCCTACGTGGCGGAAATCGAGGTTTAAGATGGATAAGCAAGCGATTCTTTCCTGTGTAGATCACACGCTGTTGTCACAAACCGCCACCGAAGCGGACATCCAAGCGCTGTGCGAGGATGCGGTTCGCTTTGGCACGGCCTCGGTGTGCGTTTCACCGGCGCAGGTGCGATGGGCCAAGGCTTGTGTGGCGAATCGCACGGCGGTATGCACGGTGATTGGTTTTCCGAACGGCTATGCTACCACGGCGGTCAAATGCTTTGAAACGGCGGAAGCGATACGCGACGGTGCCGATGAGATCGATATGGTCGTCAACCTGGGTTGGGTGCGCGAGCAACGCTATGACCGGGTACTGGAGGAAATTCGTGCCGTAAAAGCCGCCTGTGGAGATCGGTTGCTCAAAGTGATTGTTGAGACCTGCTTGCTGACCGAAGACGAAAAAATACGGCTTTGCCGGGTCGTGTCCGAGTCGGGTGCCGACTATATTAAAACCTCCACCGGCTTTTCTACCGGCGGTGCTACGCGCGACGACGTGGTGCTGTTTGCCGAGCACGTTGCGCCACACGTGAAAATCAAAGCCGCCGGCGGCATTGCCACCTGGCAGGACGCGGAGGATTTTTTGTCGCTGGGTGCTTCTCGATTGGGCACCAGCCGCTTGGTACGGCTGATGAAGGAGCAGGCATGAAGCGAGTATTTGTTCTGGTGCTGGATTCCTTCGGAATCGGCGCCTTGCCGGATGCCGCCGCTTTTGGTGATGAAGGCGCCAATACGCTGCGCCGCATCGCGCAATCACCGCATTTTTCTGCGAGCACGTTGTGCCGCTTGGGGCTGGGCAATATTGAGGACGTTGAGTATCTGCCCAAAGTCGCGGTGCCGCAGGCGGCCTTTGGAAAAATGCAGGAACGCTCCAACGGCAAGGATACCACCATCGGGCACTGGGAGCTCGCCGGTGTCGTTTCCAAAGCACCATTGCCGACGCATCCTCACGGTTTCCCGATCGAGCTGTTGGAACAGTTTTCAAAACAAGTTGGTCGCGGTTGGCTGTGTAACCGCCCGTATTCCGGCACCGATGTCATTCGCGACTACGGTGCCGCGCATTGCCAAAGCGGAAAGCTCATTGTGTACACCTCGGCGGACAGTGTGTTCCAGATTGCCGCTCACGAGGATGTGATACCGCCGGAGCAGTTATACGACGTTTGCCGGACGGCACGTCGCCTGTTGAGTGGAGAACACGCCGTAGGCCGTGTCATTGCGCGACCTTTTATTGGTGAGGCGCCTCATTTTACACGCACGGCCAACCGACGCGATTTTTCTCTGGAGCCGCCCGGCGTCACGCTGTTGGATGCCGTGTCGTCGGCGGGAAAAACCGTGTGGACGATCGGAAAAATTTGTGACATTTTTGCCGGACGGGGGATTACTCACAGCGTGCCGACTCATAGCAATGCCGAAGGCATGCAGGAAACGCTTCGTGCCGCGGCGGCAGAATTCGAGGGCTTGTGCTTCGTCAATTTGGTGGATTTTGATATGTTGTACGGTCATCGTCAGGATATCGACGGTTACGCGTCTGCGGTTGCCGCGTTTGACCGGTTTTTACCGGAGCTGTTGTCGGCGTTATCGCCGGAGGACGTGCTGATTCTCACCGCCGATCACGGCTGTGATCCCGGTGATCACAGCACCGATCACACGCGAGAATACGTCCCGTTGCTGGTAACGGGGCCGAACATCGCGCCGGTGCCGCTGGGAATACGTCATGGCTTTTCCGACGTGGCGGCGACGGTAGCCGATCTGTTGGACGTTCCTTTTTCGTGTGCCGGCACCAGCTTTGCCAAACAAATTGTGGGGTGATATTGTGACCGACAAAGAGCTGTGTACCGTTGCGTTGGCGGCGCGTCAGCAAGCCTATGCTCCGTATTCGGGGTGTCTGGTCGGTGCGGCGTTGCTGGCAGCCTCCGGCCGGGTGTATACGGGAGTTAACGTGGAAAACGCCTCTTACGGTGCCACGCTTTGTGCGGAACGAGCGGCGTTCGCCAAGGCAATCGGTGCAGGAGAGCGTGACTTCGTTGCCATCGCGATTGCCGGTGGTCTCGGCGATTCCGTGGAATCGAATTTTTTGCCCTGTGGCATTTGCCGCCAGGTTATGGCAGAGCTTTGTTCCCGTGAGTTTTTTGTGTACGTGGCCACAGAGCGGGGCGATCCTGCCGCGTATCGTTTGGAAGAGCTTTTGCCTCATGCCTTTGACCGTTCAGCAATACGATAAGCATAAAGGACGATCTCACCTCATAGATTACGTTGACTGAACGTAATGAGGTGGGGTCGTTGATTTTTGTTCTGAAAAAGCGGTGGCTGGCGGTGATGGCTACGTGTTTGGCCGTGCTCATCGCCGTTCTGAGTTTGTTGACAAAGGAAGCAACGTACAGCGTCGCTTCCTCCAATTGGGGGTTGGGATTTCACGAAAACGGGAAAACGCCGACCGGCAACGCCGATGCGGCCTTTTTGGCACAATACCGGGCGTACTACGTCGGCAACGTCGAAAGTAAGGTGATTTATCTCACCTTCGATGCAGGCTATGAAAACGGATATACCGCTTCGATTTTAGACACGCTGAACAAGCAACGGGTCCCGGCTACTTTCTTCGTGGTAAAGCATTATGTGGATACCGCGCCGGAATTGGTGAAGCGAATGGTGGCCGAAGGGCATATCGTAGCCAATCATACCGCCACGCATCCCGATATGTCTCGTTTGTCGGACAAGGCCGCATTTCAGAAGGAATTGACGGATTTGGAGGAGGCATATCGCTCGCTTACCGGGCGTGAGATGATGAAGCTGTATCGACCGCCGCAGGGAAAATTCAGCGAGGAAAACCTGAAAATGGCCTACGAGCTGGGATATGCTACGTTTTTTTGGAGCTTGGCTCACGTGGATTGGTACGTCGATCGACAGCCGAGCCGTGAGGAAGCACTGACAAAGCTGACGGAGCGTATCCACCCCGGTGCCATCGTGCTGTTGCACAGTACCTCGCAGACCAATGCCGCCATTTTGGAGGAATTGATTACCCGTTGGAGAGACATGGGATATACTTTCGCTTCCTTGAATACGCTGGTTGCTGACGATGAACAGGCAACGCTCCTTGTCCTGTGACATATAGTGGAACAAGACGAAGGAGAGGGGCGAGCGGTACGTCGGAAATGATTGTTACGGTCGGGTCGGCTCTGCTGGCGGTGTATGGGGCGATGGAACTGCTGTGGAGTGTGGTTTGCCGTTGCCTGTCCACCAAAAAGGAAACAGCCGCCTATTTGCTGATTCCGTTATGCGGCGAACGAAACGATGCGGAATATCAGGCTCGTCGGGCACGGGTGCTGTGTCGGAACGGCGGTGGGAAAGGAATACGGCCGGTTCTTTTGGACGGCGGCTTGTCGCCGGACAGTGCCGTGCTGACCAGAGAGATTTGTGCACGTCTGCGTGTGGATTTTGTCGATGAAAAAGAATGGAACGATTTTTTACAAACCGCTTTACAAGAAGAAGAAAAGGTAGTATAATAAAAACGAAAATATGTTCGTTTTGAGAGGCGCAACATGGCACAGGAGGAACGTCTGTCCGGCGCAGTCGAACGGGTCGTGTTTCGCAATGCGGAAAACGGCTGGTCGGTGCTGGAGATTGCGGCGGAGGATGAATTTCATACGGTAGTCGGCGTTCTTCCTGCGGTGGAAGCAGGGGAATATCTGACACTGACGGGCGTGTGGGGGGAGCATCCCCGATACGGTCGTCAGTTTTCGGTGCAGAGCTATGAGCACCGTCTGCCGAACGATACCGACTCGATTTTTCGGTATTTGGCATCGGGCGCAATCAAAGGGATCGGCCCTGCCACAGCGGCCGCCATGGTGCAAAAATTCGGAGCCGATACCCTGCGCGTGATTGAAGAAAGCCCGGAACGGTTGTCAGAGGTGCGTGGTATCACGCCGACTCGCGCGCAGAATATCGCACAGGTTTACAACGAGCAATTTGGACTGCGCGAGGTGATTTTGGCATTTTCTGCGTACGGGTTTACGCAAAGCGAGGCGTTGCGTTGCTGGAAGCGTTGGGGTGCCGCTACCGTGGAAACGGTTCGCAAGGACCCGTATTGCCTGTGTGCGCCGGGCTTGCGGATTGGTTTTGAACGCGCTGACCGCATTTGTATGGGCATGGAGCGGCCCGTCAACGATCCCTGCCGCATTGAAGCCGGACTGACGCACGTGTTGCGGCACAATCTGCGAAACGGTCATACCTGCTTGCCGCAGGACAAGCTGACGGCGGCGGCGACGCTGTTGCTGGGGGTCGGTGAGGAAGAAATTGTCCCCGTGCTGGATGAGATGATCCGTAGCTTTGCCGTGCGAACCGAAAGCTTTGAGGGGCGTTGCTTCGTATTTTTGCCGGATTTGCATACCGCCGAACGATACATCGCCTCACGAATCCGTCTGATGACCGGCTTTCACACGGCGATTACACCGTTGATCGAAAAAAATTTGGAAACGGCCGAACGAAAAAACGGTATCCATTATCAAGCGCAACAGCGAATGGCAATTCTATCCGCCATCGAAAAGGGCGTGCTCATTTTAACCGGTGGCCCCGGCACGGGAAAAACCACCACGCTTCGTGCAATTATTATGTTGCTTGAGGGGCTGGGGGAACGCGTAGAGATTGCCGCTCCCACCGGCCGTGCCGCCAAACGTATGTCGGAGCTGACCGGCTGTGAGGCGCGCACCATACATCGCTTGCTGGAGGTGCAATGGGACGGCACCGATACTCCGGTTTTTGAACGAAACGAAAAAAATCCGCTGGATGCGGATGCACTGATCGTCGATGAAATGTCCATGGTGGACACCTTACTGTTCGACAACCTGTTGCGCGCTTTGCGCCCCGGCTGTCGGTTGATTCTGGTGGGTGATACCGATCAGCTTCCCGCGGTGGGAGCCGGACGGGTATTGCACGATTTGATCGAAAGTCGCGCGTTGCCGATGGTGGAGCTGACGGAAGTGTTCCGACAAGCCTTGCAAAGCGAGATCGTTGTGAATGCGCACCGGATCGTGGCGGGAACCATGCCGGCGTTGTCGGGAAAAACCGGCGATTTCTTCTTCTTGCCGCAGCACAGTGCCGAGGATACCGCCAAAACGGTGCTCGATCTGTGTGCGCGTCGTCTTCCTGCCGGGTACGGCACCAGTGTGTTTGGCGATATTCAGGTGCTCAGTCCGGGGCGAAAGGGAGAGATCGGTACGGTGCATCTGAACGAATTGTTGCAGGCGGCGCTGAATCCGCCTTCCGATACGAAGCGGGAATGGCGTGGCGAAAACGGGTTGTTGCGTGAAGGCGACAAGGTGATGCACGTTCGCAACAATTATGACGTTACGTGGACACGCGATGGGGGCGAAACGGGAACCGGCGTGTTCAACGGCGACGTCGGCTTGCTGGAAAGTATTGATGTTCGAGATCAGACGATGCAGGTGCGGTACGAGGATCGCGTAGCACTGTACACGTGGGATCAGGCGCAAGAACTGGAGCTGGCGTATGCCATCACGGTGCACAAAAGTCAGGGTAGTGAATTCCACACGGTGGTTGTTCCGCTGTATCGCAATCCGCCGCAACTATGTTATCGCAACATACTGTATACGGCGGTAACGCGTGCGCGTGCACTGCTGGTACTGGTGGGGAGCCGCGAAACGATACAAAGCATGGTGCAAAACGATAAGAAAACCTTGCGATACACCGGATTGGTACATTTTTTGCGGGAAAATCAGACGTTGATGTGACTCTGTGTGGTCGGAAACGCCTGCCCACTGTGAACAATGCCCGGCAGAACAAACCGTTCTTGCCGGGCATTGGTAAACTTTTTTATTTTTGTGCCAGCTCAAAGAAAAAGCGGACGCCGTTTTCGGTATTCTCCACACCGTACGGCATAGCGTGCGCTTTCATGATAGCGGCGACGATCGACAAACCGATGCCGGTGCCGCCGTAGGCGCGCGTGTGGGCTTTATCCACCTTGTAAAAGCTTTCCCAAACGTGTGGCACATCCTCGTCGGGGATCGGTTTTCCGGTGTTGAATACCGACACTTGAACGGTTCCCGACGGCGTGTTACACCACGATATGCGGATCGTACCGTGAGGGTCAACGTGGTGTAGCGCATTCGTCAAGTAGTTGATGGCAACGTTTTCAATCAGCTCGGCATCGCCCCAGGCGAAGCAAGGCTCATCCGGCAAGGGGGCGGCGATCGCTTGTTGCTCCTCAATCAACGGGGCAAAGCGTGTGAGAAGACGCTCGAAAAGGGCACGGACGTCAAATCGATCGATACTGATTTCCTCACGTCCCGATTCCAACTGCATCAGCGTGGTCAGCTTGGATAGCATTTGCGTCAGCTTTTGTGCCTCGTCCTCGATTACCTCGCAGTAATAGGCGCGGCTTTCCGTGTCGTCGACGGCATTTTCATGCAGTCCTTCGGCATAGCTTTGGATGAGCGCCAACGGTGTTTTCAGCTCGTGGGATACGTTGCTGATAAAGTGACTGCGCGCTTCGTTTTGGCGCGATTGCAGGTCCATTTCGTTTTCCAACCGAAGATTGGTCGTTTTCAGCTCGGATACGGTGCTTTCCAGCGTCTCGGATACGACGTTGAGACGGTTGCCGAGCTCGGACAGCTCGTCGCGCCCGTAGCCGACGTAGCGATCGGAAAAATCTAGCTCGGCCATGCGATGCACCATGGAGTTCAGATTCCGCAGCGGTCGAGTGAGTGAACGGGATAACAGCAATGCCGCCAACCCACCAACCAACAGCGCAAACAATGCCGACCAAAGCAAAAAGCGGTTGGTGATGGCCGTAATGGATTGTGCCTCGGACAATGATACCCACAAAAGCAGGTTGAAGCCGTCGGTGGTGCGGGCGGATAACGTAAGCCAGCGTCCACTGCGATCGGCCGTGGGAGGCGTGGCGTTGGAGATGACGTAGGTGCCGCTTTCCAGGTCGAGTGGATCGGCTTCCACGACTATTCCGTGGGCACGATCGCTGAATTGCGGAGCGTAAATCATCTGGTGATCCGACCATAGCATCGCCTGGATCCCGTGCTGGGTGTTGTAGCCCTCCAGCAGGCCGATCAAAGTGCGCGGGGAACGTGGGGCATCGCTGATTTCTTCATACACGTCGATCAGCAACTCGCTTTGCTCTTGTTCGTAATATTCCAAAAAAGCAAAGCTGTTTAAAAGCCAGTTAACCACGACCAGCAGTAAAATGCACAGCACGAATACACCGGTTACTTTGCCGGCGATCGAGTGAAAGAATCGGGTCACTGGATTGGTTTTCATGCTCATCCCTCAAATTTATATCCGATACCGCGGATGGTCTTTATCATTTCACCGGCTTCGCCCAGCTTACTGCGAAGCTTTTTGATATGCGTGTCTACCGTGCGGGCATCGCCGTCATAATCGTATCGCCATACGTTGTCTAAAATACGATCGCGCGAGAGCGCCAGTCCTTTGTTGGTGATGAGATATTCCAGCAATTCAAATTCCGTGTAGGTCAGCGAGACGATGGTGCCGCCGACCGTGACTTCACGGGCCAAGTGATCCACGTGAAGCAGGGAAGGGGTGATTTCCGCTTCAGCCTGGCCACTCTTGCGACGCAGAACGGCTTCGATGCGAGCCAGCAGAATTTTCAGGCTGAACGGCTTGGCGACGTATTCGTCGGCCCCCAGCTCAAACCCTTGCAGCTCGTCGGCTTCTTCACCGCGTGCCGTCAGCATGATGATCGGCGTGACCGTATCGCTTTGGCGGATGGTACGGCAAACCTCCCACCCGTTTAAGCGAGGCATCATCACGTCCAACAGCACCAAAGCGGGATGAACGGCGCGAAACTGCTCCAACGCCTCCATTCCGTCGGCGGCCTCTACGGTATGATAGTTCTTAATATGCAGATAGTCGGCAATCACGCGGCGCATGCGCGCTTCGTCATCAACGATCAAAATGGTGGGCTTGTCCATAGGCATCTCCTTACGGCAGATTGATTACGATTTGTTCCGGCACGTGGTGGAGAGAGGCGTCTCCTGCCAAAATGCCGATCATGCTTTGGTATAGCAACAAAGGATCGTTCAAAAAACGCTCGCGTACCTGCCGGGCTTGTAATTCGTCGCCGACCAGCAGTTCAAATCTCAGCAGGGGTTCGGTGGTCCCTACCGAGCACGTGACCTTCCAGCCGCCGTGGTTGGCCGGTGCGATTTCGGCAGAGTTGTCCCGTTCGCTATGCTGTCGCGCCAGCAGACGCAAAGCGGCATCCACCGATCTTTCCCTCAGGGTATAGGGAATCATATCGGCCAAAGTCTCGGCGGCACGCCTTCCGGTATCGGTAACGGTGAGCAGACCGTTTTCATTCTCGGATAGATTGTTACGTTGCAACAGGTCGTCAATAGCGGCGCTGGCATCAAAGAAGTTCGCCATACCGTCGCCGCTTAAAATATCCAAAATTGCCGTGCGTGGCAACGGCTCGTGTACGCCGTTGAGCATATAACAGATCAGTATCTTGATTTCGCGGTGAGAGTGCAGACCGCCGGGCACCACGCCGGCTGAAAACGCATCTCGTTCCATAAACGATCACCTCGCCCTCTATTGTAGCACACTTTACTTAAAAATGATACTAAAAATTCTGTCAAAAGCCCTGCAAGGCGAAAAAAGATGCCGTGGGGATTTACTTTTTTGAAAAACTGTGGTATTCTAATCCTTGCAAGTTGCGAAGTATGAAATGAGGGAGCTGTGTTGCTATGAAAAAATGGACAGCGTGCCTGTTGGCGTTCAGCCTTTTTGTCTGTTTGCTGGCTTTTAGCGTGGCGGCGGACGAGGAACCGCCGTCGGCAGAAGAAGTAACGACCACGACGACCACGACCGAGCCCACGGAGGAAACCACCACGGAAGCGGCGACGACCACGACCACGGTCGAACAGCCGCAACGGCTGGCTGTGGAATTGGAGGTCGCCGAGGACAACGGGCGGTTTACCATTGAAGCCGTGGACGAAAACGGTCGCCCGGTTGCCGATTATCCGTTGTTTATCCAGGTTGGTTCATTGATTATCCAAAATGGCAAAACCGACGCGAACGGCGTCTATACCAGCTATTATGCCTGGACGACCGATAAAACGCTGACCTATGGCAGTGACGAGGGACTTGTCGTCGGGTTGACGACCTACTTGCCTGTCAGCCGCAAAACGGTTTCACACCCCAATGCTGTGAAACCGGGCACCGTCGGGACGACAACGACGACCACCACCGTCACAGAAACGACGACCGAAGCGGATAGTGCGACGACAACCGATTCGATCACGACAACGTTGCCCACCGACGTTCCGACGTCGGGCGGAACGACCAATGTGATCATCGGTAGCTGTACCACGTCGCATCAGGGTGACTCTGTGTTGACGAACGTGGCGACGGACAGCACTGTACTTGGCCTGTTCGGCTATGGACAAAACGAGTTTTTAGGTTCGTCTTCCTTCCAGATCAGCAAGTCCGATTATGCCGCCCTGTTTGGAAGCTATAGTAGCTATACGCCCTTACTGAACGTCAGCTCTGCCACGGTGTTGCCGTCGGAGACGATGCTGAACGCGGCCATACAGCGTTCGGAGGAGCTGAAGAGCTACTCCTCCAACGAGCACAAGGCGATCACCTTCCGCCTGTCGCTTTTGGTGCTGGATGCTTCAGGTAAGGTCGTTTCGACAGATCAGCTTGCTTCCGGCATTACCTGCGTCGTGAAGCTGCCGGTTCCCGCCGCCATGAAGAATGCCGACAAGCTGGCTGTGACAATGCCGTCCGAGGACGGCTTGGCCACGCCGATCATCGTGAAGCCGACGGATGGTTGCATTTATCTGCAACTTGATTCTTTGCCGGAAAATTACACCCTGATCGAGTTCACCGAGGAGACGGATGGCTCCAGCATGATCAGCCTGTTGCTGTATATCGCCGGTGGCTTGCTGATTGCCGGTGCCGGCGTGTTGCTGTATTTCTTTGTGTTCCGCAAGCCGAAGCCGGTGACGGAAGCGCCGTCAGAATATGAGGAAGCATCGGAAATTGCCGTGTTGCCGGAGGATGACGGTGATGATATTTTCAGCGGTCGTACCGATCTTCCCACGTATGAAAAGCCGGATTCCGGGGGAACAACGGAACAAACATCGGTCCCTCCCATCGACGAGGACTAAAAGTAAAAAACAGCCGTTGGTCGCTAACACGACCAACGGCTGTTTTCGTTTGTTTTACAGTTTTTTGCGAATGGTATCACACAACACACGGATACCGCGCTCGATTTCTTCCTCGGACGGCGTGGAATAATTCAAACGGAAGGAGGAGGAGGGAGCGGCTTCGTCACAGTTAAAGGTGGTTCCGGGAACCACGAAAATGCCTTGATCCTTCAGATCGTTGATCAGCTCGTTCAAGGAGATCGAGGACGGGAGAGTGCACCACAGGAACAGACCGCCTTCGGGGCGGGTGTACGTGACCTCCGACGGCATATACCGATCCAGCATATCCAGCATGAGGCCACACTTGTGTCGGTACAGTCGGCGGATGGAGGCGATATGCTCATCCAAATCATATTCCTGCATATATTTTGCACACAGCATCTGGAAGAAAATGTTGGTGTGTACGTCCTCCACCTGTTTGGCGATCACCATTTTCTGTATCAGGGCATCGTTGCCGCAGGCATAGCCGACGCGCATGCCGGCCGAGAGAATTTTGGAAAAGGTCCCGCAATACAGCACCCGCCCGTCGGTATCCATGCTTTTCAGCGTCGGCAGCTCGGTGCCGGAAAAACGCAGATCACCGTAAGGGTTATCCTCTAAAATCAGCACGTCGTATTGCTGCGCCAAGGCGTAAACCGCCTTGCGCTTTTCCAGTGACATGGTGATGCCTGCCGGATTGTGAAAAGTGGGAATCAAATACAGGAATCGTGCGTTGGGATGGGCTTTTAATGCCGCCTCCAAGCCGGTCAGGCTGATACCGTCCGCTTCCAGCTCGACACCGACGGGTGTGGCGCCCAGCGAACGGAAAGCGTTTAGAGCGCCGATGAAGCTGGGGTTCTCGCAAATCACCACGTCGCCCTCGTTGCACATGACCTTACAGCACAGCTCAATGGCCTGCTGGCCACCGGAGGTGATCAGTGTGGTGCTGCGCGAGACGTCAACGTCAAAGTGGGTTTGCAACCGGTTGGCTACCAACTCGCGCAGAGGGGGATACCCTTCGGTGACACTGTATTGTAGTGCACCGGTTGCTTCGTTTGCAAAAATATCGGCGGCCAGCCGGGACAAGGCTTCCACCGGAAACGATTCCGGCGCCGGGTTCCCGGCGGCAAAAGAAATGGCACCGGGCATGCCTAAGCTTTTGAAAATCTCACGGATGGCAGACGGCTTCATGTTTTGCATTTTTTTTGAAAAATTGAGTTCCATAATTATCACCGCTATCAGTATATCACGCTCTTTCAAATTGTGCAATAAAAAGTTTGACAAGGATGGAATTTTGTGATACAATGACAAATCAAGGGGGCAGTTGTATGACGCAGCTTCAAATGCCGATTCACCGGTGCGTGATGAGCACGTGTGCGGCGCTTTTGTCTGCCTTCTGCTGTGTCGTCGGGTACTGATTCCGTCGAATACGTGGTGGGTCAACAGGCGGCGAGTATTCTCGTTGCCTGTTCTTTTTTGGTACAGAAAGGAAGCGTTTTTTATGAGTTACCGCATTGAAACCGAGTGCTTGCAGGTTGGCTATCAGCCCGGAAACGGTGATCCGCGTGTGTTGCCGATTTATCAAAGCACGACCTACAAATACGATTCTGCCGAGCACCTCGGCGATCTGTTCGATTTGAAGGCCGCGGGGCACATGTATACCCGTATTTCCAATCCCACGGTGGAGATGGTGGAAAATAAGATCGCGGCGTTGGAGGGTGGCGTTGGTGCCATGTGCACCTCCTCCGGTCAGGCGGCCAACCTGATGGCGGTGCTGAACATTACCGATGCCGGGCAAAACTTTGTCAGCCTGTCTACGATTTACGGCGGCACGACCAACCTGTTTGCCGTTACCATGAAGCGCATGGGAATCGAAGTGCGTTTTGCCACCCCGGATATGACCGACGATGAAGTGGAAGCTCTGATTGACGATAACACGCGCCTGATTTTTGGCGAAACGATTGCCAACCCGGCGCTGAACGTGCTGGATATTGAGCGCTATGCGGCGCTGGCACATCGCAACGGTCTGCCTTTGGTGGTAGACAATACGTTTGCTACGCCGATTTTGTGCCGTCCTTTTGAGTTCGGTGCCGATATTGTGACTCATTCGACCACCAAATACATGGACGGTCACGCGACCGTTGTGGGCGGTGTCATCGTTGACAGCGGCCGCTTCGATTGGGCGGCTTCGGGAAAATATCCCGGACTGACCACTCCCGACGAATCCTACCACGGCGTGGTTTATACCGAACAATTCGGTGACGCCGCATACATCACCAAGGCGCGCGTTCAGCTGATGCGCGATCTTGGCTCCACGCCGCAACCGTTGGCGGCGTTTATCCTGAACCTTGGCTTGGAAACGCTGGCACTGCGCATGGAGCGGCACTGCGCCAACGCCGAGGCGGTGGCCAAGTATTTGGAAGCCAACGAAAAGGTCAGTTGGGTGAACTGCCCGGCACTGCCTACGTCGGATCAGCACGAGCTGGCGAAAAAGTATCTGCCGAAGGGTTGTTGCGGCGTCATTTCGTTCGGTGTCAAGGGTGGCCGCGAAGCGGCGGTTCGATTCATGAATTCTCTGAAACTGGCGGCCGTTGTGGTTCACGTAGCGGATGCTCGCACCTGCGTACTGCACCCGGCCAGCACAACGCACCGCCAGCTAACGGATGAGCAGCTGGTCGCAGGCGGTATCACCCCGGACCTGATTCGCTTGTCGGTGGGAATTGAAAACGTTGAGGACATTATTGCCGATATTGAGCAGGCATTGGGTAACGTTTAAGGGGGAGAACCATGCCGATCAAGATTCCCAATCAACTCCCGGCAACACAAACCCTGACGAACGAAAACATTTTCGTTATCACCGAAACACGGGCGTTGACACAGGACATTCGTCCGCTGAAAATTCTGCTGTTAAACTTAATGCCGAAAAAGATCGTGACCGAAACGCAGTTGGCGCGCCTGTTGGGCAATACGCCGTTGCAGGTGGAGCTGGAGCTGATTCATACCTCCACGCACGAATCGCGCAATACGCCGGCGGATCATTTGTTAACGTTTTACAAGACTTTTGAGGACGTTAAGCATCAAAAGTACGACGGTATGATTATTACCGGCGCTCCGGTGGAACAGCTTCCGTTTGAGCAGGTGGAATATTGGGAGGAGCTGTGCCGCATCCTGGAATGGAGTAAAACGCACGTGACCAGCACGTTGCACATTTGCTGGGGTGCACAAGCGGGCTTGTACTATCACTACGGAATTCAAAAACGCTTGCTGGAGCAAAAGCTGTTCGGTGTTTTTTCACATTGCGTGGAGCGCAAATCTTCGATTCTGTTTCGCGGTTTTGACGACCGGTTTATGATTCCTCATTCGCGTCATACCACGATCGATCGTGCCGACGTGGAGGCGGTTCCGGCGCTGAAAATCTTGGCTTCCTCTGAGGAAGCCGGTATTTATGCGATTTCAACCGACCGCGGTCGCCAGATTTACCTGACCGGCCATGCGGAATACGATGCCGGAACCTTGCGTGAGGAGTACCAGCGCGATGTTAATGCCGGCCTGCCCATTGCGGTTCCCTGCAATTATTTTCCGAATGACGATCCGACCAAGGAACCGCTGGTCACATGGCGTGGCCATGCACATCTGCTGTTTTCCAACTGGTTGAATTACTTTGTATATCAAACAACGCCGTACGATCTGGGTGCTATCCGCTGATCTCCGGCGTGAAAGGAGAAAAGCGTCATGAGAATACAGGAATCCGGCGAAATGTATTTGGAGACGATTCTGATTTTAACCACGGAAAAGCCGGCGGTGCGGGCGATCGACGTCAGTGAATACATGGGATTCTCCAAGCCCAGCGTCAGCCGTGCGCTGGGGCTGTTAAAGCGGGAAGAACTGATTGTGGTGGATGGTGACGGACACATTACGTTGACCGAAGCCGGTCGCACGATTGCCGAAACGATTTATGCACGGCATACCGTGTTGACGGAAATGCTGGTGCGAATGGGTGTGGATAAGGAAACCGCATCGGCGGATGCCTGCCGCATGGAGCACGCCATCAGCGACATTTCGTTTCACGCCATACAAAGCTACATGAACCGAGTATAAAAAGAGGTCATCCGGGTGGATGACCTCTTTTTTATACCAATACGTAGGTGATCAGAAATTCCGTTAGAAAAGCACCGCCGCAGGCACAGGCGGCAACAATGGGCAACCCCTTGTTGTACCATGCCGGAATCAGCGCGGCGATAAAGCCGACGATTGCCGGTTCAATGCGGCCGGTGGCATAAAAGCATGCCGGGACGGTCATAACGGTGAGCACGGCGTAGGGAATATAATGGAGAAACGACAACACAAAGCGGTTGGTAATCTTTTTCTTGATAAGCACCAGTGGCAACATCCGAACCAAATAGGTGACACCGGCCATGACCGCCAAATAGAGAAAGAAGTTACTCATTGGTTGACACCTCCGCTTCCGCTTCGACCGGTACGGGGGATACCACGGCCATGATACCGGCAGCGATGATCGCGCAAATGATAATCACAAAGCCGCTGGGAACGCTTGACAATACCGGCGTGTAATAAAAAATACAGCTTAATGCAGCGGCGATTAGTACGCAAACGGCGGTGGCGCGATCGGCACGTGCCGCCGGTGTGACGATGGCAATAAACATGCCGTAAATAGCAATTCCCAACGCGGCCGTGACCATGGAGGGCAAAATATCACCGGCAATCGCTCCCAACAGCGTACCCAGGCTCCAGCCGAGATAGGGGGTCAATATCAGTCCGTACAGGTACCGCCGCCCAACCGGATCGCGCTGTGCGGACGCAATGGCAAACACCTCGTCGGTATTCATAAAGGCGATCAGAAAGCGATCCCGCAGTCGAACGGTGTGATCCAGCCGTTGCGAAAGCGAAACCGACATCAGCGCATACCGCAGATTGATGACGAGCTGTGCGACGGCCAGCTCAGCGATCAAGCCGCCGGAAGCGATAATCGGGATCGCCGCCAGCTGACCGGCCGAGGTGACGTTGAACATGGAAATCATCACGGCTTCGGCAATGCTGAAGCCGTAGCCTACGGCAAAGATACCAAAAGCGAAGGCGACGGAAAGGTATCCGACGCAGACGGGCAAGCCGTCGATCAAGCCTTTACGAAACGTGTATTCCATACGATAGCATATCCTCCAAGCAGACGCAAAACGACCGTCCGTTCCCGGCATAAATCGGGATCGCGGACGGTCGGAGCAATCAGATCCAATCATCCTCCGGAAATTCCGTGGGAGGCACTTCCAACTGAGCAGGCTTTTTCATCAGGCGACGGAACATACGGAAGGATTCCGCAAAATACTGACCGTCGCAAATGCGTTCGTCTGCTACGATGCGAATGCGAACCACCTTCTTTACGGTTGTCGTACCATCGGCACTGGCAATCGGCATATACTCTTTTTTTCCGAGCGCCAGAAAAATTGAGGTGGTACCGAAATCGTAGATGTGATGGTAAACCGGCCCGATGCCGATGGAGCCGACGTCGGTTATGTAGAGCGAGGTGTGGAAGGGACTCAAATTGTTGATGAAATCATTCATCCAGCCGCGACGATCGATGAAGCCGACGATATTCACGAACAGGCGAACGAACCAAGCCGGCAGCTTGTTGAGAATGTTGGCGGCTTTGTCGGAATCGTTGCTGTTTTCCTGATCCCGAACTTCGGCCTCCAGCGCATCGTTGATACGGCGATACACGTCGAAAACGGTGTCGGTCGGCTCAAAGGTCGGCTTGATCACGGAGTCGGGCGAGTCTGCGGACAACTCGCGCTTGACGGTCATGGAAACGGTGAGCCGGTTTCGTGCGTAAATTTTTCCGTTGATGATAAACCGGTTCAGGTGTGGGCGCAACACGAACATACGCACGGCGCCGGCAATCACGACGTGATACAGAGAAAACCAGGACATATCGGTGTTGTGGCGCATATCACGCACGTATTTTTCCAGCTCGTCGATTTCAATATAGTCGTCGAAAAAGACGTGAGCGTCGGAACGACGCTTCATGACGTGCGGCATGACGGAGAAAAAAGAATGGGTATGCCGCAAGCGCCAGCCGTCCTTGCGGTCACCGAAACGACGTTTTCTTGTTTCCATACGAACCCCTTACTTTGACAGCACTTATACCATGGTGTGAAGCTGTTGTGTTTGATTTTCCTCGGCATAACGACGCAACTGTTTTTCAAACAGGTTGCCGTTGCGGACATTGACGATCACTAACTCGGAAATAAGCGGATCGTCGGTAGCTACGTGGATGGTGGTAAGTCCCAAACGCTTTTGAAAAAAGGTTTGGTGAGCCGCTACGCGGCGAATCTGGGACACGTTTACCGAACGCGTTACGGGGGACAGCAGACCGATGCGTTGCTGGAGGGGGTTTCCCTGCAATACGTACTGCGTCCGAGTCAGCGGCAGACCGAGCAGTCGCCGCCGTTCCGTAAGAATGGCATCCGGTGCGGATTGCCCGAACGTTGTCATACAAGTTCCTCCTGTTATTCTGTGATAGCACACCGATAACTAGTGTAGTATAGCGCAAAATTTGCAATTTGTCAAATTTTCGTTTGGAAACCGCATAAACGGACAACAGCCCGGCATGATTCATGCCGGGCTGTTGCGATCGTGTGGACGATTAGTTGCCGTTGCACTCGCAATCGCTGTTGTTGATCAACAACAAAATAATGATGATAAACAGAAGCCAAGAGCAGTTTGCCTCACCGCAAAACAGGTTTCTCAAGCACATAGAACGTTCTCCTCTCTGTGAATGATGGGTCAGCAACCGCAGCCGCAGCCGCCGTTACGGGACGAATAGGCGTTGCTGTCGCCGCAGTCTCCGTCGAACAGCAGGATGATGACGATGATGAACAGCAACCAGCTGCAGTTGATATCGCCGCTAAACAGATTTCGCAGACACACGGGTTGTATCCTCCTTTCCGAAAGCCACCGGATGCTTTCATTCTCATACTATGACGGTGGCGAGCATCGGTGATAATATTTTGAAAAATCAAGAAAATCTTCAAAATTCGAAGAAAACAAGAGCTAAATTAAAATATCAAAAGAAGATCGTTTTAGTTTGACTTTCTTTGACTTTGACTTTCTTTGACCTTTGCAGTAGGATATAACCAAGGAAGTGAGAGAAATGCGAATAAGTGATGAGATAACTGCCTATATTCTCCATATTATGGAGCAGGCGGAAAACGGTGCGGCCGAATTGCAGCGTAACGTGCTTGCCGAGGAAATCGGTTGTGTTCCCAGTCAGATCACCTACGTACTATCCTCGCGGTTTACGCCGGAGCAAGGGTATTTGGTCGAAAGCCGCCGCGGCGGTGGTGGATATATCCGAATCCGGCGCGTGGTGCCGCAGGAGCGTATGACACCGCTGATGCACGTTGTCAATTCCATCGGTGAGGAGCTGGTGCCTGCTTCGGCCGAGGCCATTTTGCAAAGCATGGTGTACCAGGGCTTTATTACCGAAAGTGCCGCGAATATCATGGCGGCGGCGTTGTCGGATCGCGGCTATCGAGACGTTCCGCCGGAATCGCGTGATCGCCTGCGAGCGGTTCTTCTGAAACAAATGCTGACGGCATATACCATGTAAGGAGGATTTTTTATGCTTTGTGATTATTGTGGCAAATACGTTGCTACGACGCACGTAAAAAAGACGGTAAACGGAAAGACGACGGAACTGCATCTGTGCGCCCACTGTGCGGCGGAGCAGGGGATCGGTTCCGGCCTTGGCTTCAGCCTGGGCGATTTTTGGGGCTCGCTGTTTGCTGAACCCTCAAAGCGCACTCAGGAAGACACGGTGCGGTGTCCCGATTGCGGACGCAGTTTCCGCGAAATCGCGGATCAGGGACGTCCGGGCTGTGCGACCTGCTATTTGACTTTTTACGACCGGTTGTTGCCGTCCATCCAACGTATTCACGGAAAGACACAGCATACCGGCAAGGTAGCGGCACGGGCGGATGACAGCACCAAAAAGAAAGAGCGAGAGCTGCAGGCTCTGCGCGATCGGCTGAATACCTGCATTGCCGATCAGGATTACGAGACCTGCGCAAAATTACGTGATCAGATACGAGCGCTGGAACAGGAGGGTGAAGTGTAATGGCACAGGAAAAATGGTATCAAACAAGCGGTGCCGAGGGCGACGTGGTTATCAGTACCCGAATCCGTTTGGCGCGTAACCTGGAACACCTTCCGTTTCCGGCATGGATGACGTCCGAACAGCGAGAAATGGTGATTCAGCAGGTTTTCGGGGCTTTTCCGGAGGATAAGCCGTGCAATTTTGAACGTCGCCGCATGAGCGAGTTTTCGCCGCGCGAGGTTTTGGCGATGGTAGAACGCCACTTGATCAGCCGTGAGTTTGCGCACGAGCTGTCCGGGGAAGCCTTGCTGGTTTCCGCCGACGAGGGCGTCAGCGTCATGGTGGGCGAGGAGGATCACGTCCGTATTCAGGTGATGCGTTCCGGCTTCGATCTGGACAGCGCCTGGCAGGAGGCTACCTGCTGGGATGATTATCTGGATACGCGGTTGCACTTTGCTTTTGACGAACGGTTGGGGTATTTAACGCAATGCCCGACCAATCTTGGTACCGGTATGCGTGCTTCGGTCATGTTGCATTTGCCCGCTTTGCAGGAAAAGGGAATTATTCAGCAGCTTTCCGCAACGGTGTCCAAGCTGGGTCTGACAATTCGCGGCCTGTACGGGGAAGGAAGCAAGCCGGAGGGTGCGCTGTATCAAATTTCCAATCAGGTCACGTTGGGCATCGCCGAGCAGGAAGCAATCGACAACCTACGCAGTATCGTAAATCAGATCGTTCGCGAGGAACGTAGCTGTCGGGAACAGATGAAGGAGTCACCCAGCTTTGAGGATCGCGTGTTCCGGTCACTCGGTATTTTGCAAAATGCCCGTTTGCTGACCGGGAGTGAGTTTATGGCGCTGATTTCGCAGGTGCGTATGGGCGTAGCGCTGGGAATGATTCAGCACCCGGATTTGGGCGTTCTCAATCGTCTTTTAATCGATGCCGGTGCCGGTGCACTGATGGTGGCGGCCGGCGAGGAGCTGGAGCCGTCACAGCGCGACGTGCGTCGTGCGGAGTTGGTTCGGGAGCGCCTGGGATAATTAAGGAGGAATACGTATGAAATATGTGTTTAAGGGCTTTACGGAAAAGGCCAATACCGCGCTGAATTTGGCAATCGAAGCGGCACAGATGCTGGGGCATACGTACGTTGGCACGGAGCATCTGGTGCTGGGACTGTTGCGCGAGGGAACCGGTGTGGCGGCTACCGTGTTGAGCGGTCGCGGCATTACCGCGGCACAATACGAGGCAAAAATCACGGAAAACGAGGACGTTGGTCAACCGACGCGCCTGTCTCCGGATGATTTTACACCGCGCACCAAGCGTGCCATGGAAACGGCGATCATGGAAGCGCGGGGCATGCAGCAGAGCTTCGTGGGAACCGAGCATATTTTATTGGCCGTTTTGCGAGACGAGACCAGTTTTGCCGTGCGCTTGCTGGCGTTGTTCGGCGTGCGTCCTCTGGAGCTGATGGAGGAGATCGCCCGTGCTATCGGCACCGACACCTCCGAGGCGTCGATGGGGGCATCGGCCGGTGGCACCGCCAAGCCGTCCGGCAAAAGTCAAACGCCAACGTTGGATCAGTTCGGCCGCGATTTGACCGAAATGGCCAAGGAAGGCAAACTGGACCCCGTGATTGGGCGTTCTGCCGAAATTCAGCGCGTGGTGCAGATTTTGTCGCGTCGCACCAAAAACAATCCCTGCCTGATCGGTGAGCCGGGCGTCGGTAAAACGGCGGTTGCGGAAGGATTGGCGCAAAAGATCGTGGCAGAGGAGGTCCCGGACACCCTGCGCGGCAAGCGGGTGGTAACACTCGATCTGACCGGTATGGTGGCAGGAACCAAATATCGCGGTGATTTTGAGGAACGTATCAAAAATGCATTGTCCGAGGTTGCCAAGGCCGGAGACGTTATTCTGTTTATCGATGAAATTCACACCCTGATCGGTGCCGGTGCCGCCGAGGGAGCGGTCGATGCCGCCAACATTCTGAAGCCGTCGCTGGCGCGTGGTGAGATTCAGGTGATCGGTGCCACGACGCTGGAGGAATATCGCAAGCATATTGAAAAGGACGCGGCGCTGGAGCGGCGTTTTCAGCCGATTACGGTGGGCGAGCCTACCGCCGAGGAGGCGGATGAAATTCTCAAGGGCTTGCGCGATAAGTACGAGGCGCATCACAAGGTGAAGATCACCGACGAAGCATTGCATGCGGCCGTTCAGTTGTCTACACGGTACATCGCCGACCGCTATTTGCCGGATAAGGCGATTGACCTGATCGATGAAGCGGCGTCACGGGTGCGTTTGCGTTCTTACACAGCGCCGACGGACGTTCGAGAGCTGGAAGAAGAGGTCAAGCGCTTATCCGCCGAGAAAAAATCGGCGATCAACGAGCAGGATTTCGAGCGTGCCGCCAGCTTGCGTGACGAAGAAAAGCGCGTGACCGAACAACTGGAAGCACAGCGCACAGCCTGGCAGGAGAAAAACGCTACCGTGAGCAGTGAGGTGACTCCCAACGACATTGCTGAGATCGTGTCCGGGTGGACCGGCGTTCCGGTGGCACAGATGACCGAAGCGGAAAGTCAACGTCTGCTGAAAATGGAAAGCATCCTGCACGAGCGCATTGTCGGCCAGGATGAAGCGGTGACGGCGGTTGCCAGAGCCATTCGCCGTGGTCGCGTCGGACTGAAGGATCCGCGTCGTCCGATCGGTTCCTTTATTTTCCTTGGCCCCACCGGTGTGGGTAAAACCGAGCTGTGCAAGGCGCTGGCCGAGGCTATGTTTGGCGATGAAAACGCCATGATCCGATTGGATATGTCGGAATACATGGAAAAGCATACGGTTTCGCGTCTGGTCGGTTCGCCTCCCGGCTACGTCGGCTACGACGAGGGCGGCCAGCTGACCGAAAAAATCCGTCGCAAGCCGTACACCGTGGTGCTGTTCGATGAGATCGAAAAGGCACATCCCGACGTATTCAATATGCTTCTTCAGATTTTGGAGGACGGTGTGCTTACCGATTCGCAGGGCCGCCGCGTGGATTTTAAGAATACGATCATTATCATGACCTCCAACGTCGGTGCACGGCTGATTACGGACAAGCGCAGCTTCGGCTTCGGCGGAACGGAAACCGTGGGAGACGAGGCGAGCAGTCGCCGAATCCGTGAGGACGTGATGGGCGAGCTGAAAAAGACCTTCCGTCCGGAATTTTTGAACCGTGTGGACGATACCATCGTGTTCCACCAGTTGACGGAGGAAGATATCCGCCGGATTGCCGAGCGCATGGTGTCCTCGCTGGATCGCCGTGTGCACGATTTGGAGATTACGTTGACGGTTTCCGACGAGGCGATTGCCGAATTGGCACGGGTAGGATTTGATCCGGTGTATGGCGCACGTCCGTTGCGTCGGGCGATTCAGTCGCGCATAGAGGACCCGTTGGCGGAAAAACTGCTGGAGGGTGTTTTCCATGCCGGCGATGTGGTAACGGTAACGGTGGAGAACGGCGAAATGGTGTTTCAGGCAAGTCAGCCTTGACAAATGCGCCGGACTTTTGTAAAATATTCTGCGAGTGAGCTGGGCAGTCGCGTGCACGGTGTGCATGAGGAAAGTCCGAGCATCACAGGGCGGGATAACGGCTAACGGCCGCCGAGGGTGACCTTAGGGAAAGTGCAACAGAGATATACCGCC
>CAYMHR010000018.1:0-27163 GCA_964390295.1 uncultured Eubacteriales bacterium | reverse complement strand
GGGAGAGACAGCGTTCGTACAAACTCAATGGATCGCCACCTACCGAAGTGGGCGGCGGCGCCCTCGCTGATCCTGTACATTTTGATCGTAGGAGGTCATATCATGGATAAATTACTCAAGCTGTTGGACGACAACGCGCGCCTTACCAACGCACAGCTCGCCGCCATGCTCAACGTCTCGGAGGCCGAGGTCTGCGAGCGCATCACCACACTGGAAAAATGCGGCGCCATCCGCGCCTACAAAGCCCTCATCGACTGGGATAAAACCGACCGCGACTGCGTCACCGCCATCATCGAGCTGAAGGTCATTCCGCGCCGCGACGTCGGCTTCGAGGGCATCGCCGAGCAAATCATGGCGTTCGACGAGGTGGAAAGCGTCTACCTCATGTCGGGCGGCTACGACCTGTCGGTGCGCGTCAACGGCCGCACCTTCCAGGAGATCGCCAACTTCGTGGCGCGCCGTCTGGCACCGCTGGAGTCGGTGCAGTCCACTGCGACGCATTTCGTCCTGCGCCGCTATAAGGAAAGCCACGTCCCGTTTCTGGACGAAGCTCCCGATGAGAGAGGAATTTTGTAAGCATGGACTATAGCAAGCTCATCAACCGTACCCTGCAGGAGGTTCCCCCCTCCGGGATTCGGCGGTTTTTCGACATCGCCAACGAGATGGAGGACGTCATCTCGCTGTCGATCGGTGAACCCGATTTCACCACCCCGTACCACATCCGCGAAAAGGGCATCGAATCGCTGGAAAAGGGCAAAACCTGGTACACGCCCAACGCCGGCCTGCTCGCCCTGCGCGAAGCGATCCGCGATTTCGTGGCACAGCGCACCGGCAACGTCTACGACCCCAAATCGGAGATTCTGGTCACGGTAGGCGGCAGTGAGGGCATCGATCTGTGTCTGCGCGCGCTCATCGAGCCGGGCGACGAGGTACTCATTCCCCAGCCCAGCTTCGTCTGCTACGATCCGCTCACCCGGCTGGCAGGCGGCACACCGGTGCCCATCATCACCCGTGCGGAGGACGCCTTCCGCCTCACCGCCGACGCACTCCGCGCCGCCATCACACCGCGCACCAAGCTGTTGGTCCTGCCGTATCCCGGCAACCCCACCGGTGCCGTCATGCGGCGCGCGCATCTGGAGGCGATCGCAGAGGTACTGCGCGGCACCGATATTCTGGTGCTGTCGGACGAGATTTACAACGACCTCACCTACGGCGACGAAACGCACGTCAGCATCTCCTCCCTGCCCGGCATGGCGGAACGCACCGTGTACATCGGCGGCTTTTCCAAATCGTTCGCCATGACCGGCTGGCGGCTCGGCTATGCCTGCGGCCCGGCGCCGATCTTAAAAATGATGACAAAACTGCACCAGTACGCGCTCATGTGCGCGCCCACCACCGCCCAGCACGCGGCGATCGAAGCCCTGCGCCACGGCGAGGAGGATATTGCCGCCATGCGCGCCGATTACGACGTGCGCCGGCGGCTCATCGTGCGCGAGCTGGACGACATGGGGCTCACCTGTTTCGCCCCGGAGGGCGCGTTTTACGTGTTCCCCTCCATTCAAAAAACCGGGCTGTCCAGCGAGGAGTTTTGCAAGCGTCTGCTGTACGAAAAGCACGTGGCCGTGGTGCCGGGCACCGCGTTCGGTGCCTGCGGCGAGGGCTTCGTCCGCATCTCCTACTGCTACTCGCTCAAGCATATCACCGAAGCGCTGTCGCGCATCCGCGACTTTTTAGCCGACTGCGGAGGTGCGTCATGACGCTCAAATTTGCGGCCCCCGCCAAGCTGAATCTGGTGCTGGACGTCACTGGTCGGCGTGCCGACGGGTATCACACCCTGCGGACAGTCATGCAAACCATCGACTGGTACGACACCGTCACCGTCGCTCCCTCGGACGACGGGCAATGGCACCTCACCTGCGACGGCGGCCTGCCGCAGGACGACGCCAACATCGCCACCCGCGCGGCCAAGCTGTTTTGCGAGCGTGCCGGCGTTCCCTGCGCCTTCACCGTCACCATTCACAAGGACGTGCCCGTCGAAGCCGGCATGGGCGGCGGCTCCAGCGATGCCGCCACGATCCTGCGTGCCTTGACCGTCGCGGTCAAGCACGCGCTCACACCGGAGGATCAGCTCGCCATCGCCGCCGAGCTTGGCGCCGACGTGCCGTTTTTCCTGATCGGCGGCACCCTGCTGGCCGAGGGGACCGGCACCGAGCTGTCACCGATCGCCTCGTTGCCCAACAGCACCTTCGTGGTCGTTAAGCCGGAGGGCGGCGTTTCCACCCCGGAAGCGTACCGCCGACTGGACGGTGAGGCAACGCTGTTTCATCCCGACGTTGACGGGATGCTCGCCGCGCTGGAGCAACAGGATTTGCGCGGTGTCGCGGCGCACGTCGGTAACAGCTTTGAGGCCCCTCTGGCACTGCCCCACACCGCCACACTCACCGCGTTTCTGCGCGAGCACGGCGCGCTGGCGGCAGCACTCACCGGCAGTGGCTCCGCCGTGTTCGGCCTGTTTGAAAACTCCGCCACAGCCGAAGCGGCGGCGGACGCGGTACGTGCGGCGTTTTGCCAAGCCGACGGCAACGATACCACCGGCTTCGTTCGCCCCGAAAACGTGCGCGTCGCGCATCCGCTGGCGCGGTTCCAGCGCGTCGCCCCCGATCTGCTGTAAGCAGCCCCGTGGACACTCATAAAACGATAAATCCGACCTATGATAACCATAGGTCGGATTTTGTGTTGTTCATCGGCGCGGCCCCGGCTCCCCCCCTGTGTAAGGGGAGGTCAACTGAGCCCCCTCCGGAGGGGGCCCTGCGGGGCAGGTAATACCGCTACGCGGCTAACGTTTGAAGTTTGTACAGACCCCCCACTTGGCTCCCCTGGTCAGGTGAGCCAAGTAAAGCCCGCACGAGCTCCGTATACCTCCCTCTGACGAGGGAGGTGTCACCGTCGCAGACGGTGACGGAGGGAGAGACAGCGCAGACTACCCCTCAGTCACGCCTAGCGGCGAGCATCGAGCCTAAACTTTGGTGCGTGGCAGAGTCGGGGCGAAGTGCCCCCGCAGGGGTGCCTCCCCTGTGTAAGGGGAGGTGTCTTTTTGTTGTACAAAAAGACGGAGGGGTTGTTACCGATAAATTGACGCGTATAAGCCACCCGTTCCGTACCGACACCCCTCCCGTCTTTGCCTGCGACGAAAAATCAAAAAGCCCCTGCACAACCGTATGCTGTGCAGGGGCTCTGTTTGTCATCCAATCGATTGGTTATCGCGTCAGCTCGTCGGTCAACCGCAAAATTTCCGGTGCCGCCTTTTTCCGCTCGGCACGAAGTGTGCGGTTGTACAGCGGATACGCGCAGGCAAGAATCACCATGCCGACCACGCCGCACGCCACGCCTGCCAAAAAACCTGCCTCACCGAGCAGTCGCTCGCCGAGCTCCGTCATCGCCATGCTCATGCCGGCGCCCATCACCAGCGTGCCGATCACACCGACGGCAATCGACACCGCCGTCGCCCTTTTGCCGACGCGCGCATCCAGCGCACGCAGTCGCTCCATGGCGTCGGTCTCCTGCGGCACGTACTTACGGCGGATCGCTTCCACCTCGTCCCGCCGTTCCGCCGAATAGGTCATCGTAAACGTATCTCGATCGGTATGGGGATTATCCACGCCGTCCACTTCCTTTCTCACCAAGGCGGTCATCCCACCGCCGAATCTTCACAACGAAGGTCGTCCCGACCCCCACGGTACTCTCCACCGTGATCTCGCCCTTCAAAATATCCATCACGCGCTTGACCAGCGCCAGCCCCAAGCCGTTACCCTGCGTGGCGCGCGACGGATCGCCCTGATAAAATTTTTCAAAAATATGGTTGCCGACCTCGGCGGTCATGCCACAGCCGGTATCCTGTACCCGCACCACGGCGTATTCGCCCTCGGTGTACAAGCGCACCGTCACCCGGCCGCCGCTTTCAGTAAACTTAAAGGCGTTGGAAAACAGATTGCTCCACACCAGCTCCAACAGCTCCCGGTCGGCGCATACCGTCACGCCGTCCGCCAGCTCCGTTTCCGGCTCGATGTCCTTCTCCTCCCACGTGCTATCGTACCGAAGCAAACAGTCACACAGCTGCTCGCCCAGATCAAACTCGGCCGTCTGGGGATAAATCTGCTGATTTTCCAGCCGATTCAGCTTCAGCACGTTTGTCACCATATCCGCCAACCGGCGCGTGCCGTCGGTCACGCCCTTGGCGTATTCCAGCCGCCGTTCCTCCGGCAAATCGGGGGTCTGTAGCAGTGTGCCGTAATTGTGCATCACCGCCAGCGGCGTTTTCATTTCATGAGATACGTTGGCGATAAAATCCGTCCGCAAAGCCTCCAAACCGCCCAGCTCCCGCGCCAGCGTGTTGAAGCAGTCGATAATCTCGTTATCGTTGTCGTCGGTGAACCACCGGCCCACCGGTGCCACACGGGCATCGAAGTTTCCCTGCACCAGCTCCCGCGTAGCGGCAGCGAGGCGCCGCGTCATGCGCTTAGTGGTCAACTGGCGGCGCACCTCGTCGATCGCGGTGAACAGCACGCTTAACACAATGACGCTCAAAAACGTCAGCTTGGCGGCACGGTTCAGCGTCTCCCCCGTCAGCACCAGTCCCAAATCCTTGGACAGCGTACCAACAAACAACGTCATCGTGCAGGTGACCAAAAAGGCAACCAGCAGAAAAAACAGCAGATAGTGATACAATCCGCGAAGCACCCGTTGCCACGGCGACGCCTTTTTCATTTCAGCACCGCCTTATACCCCAGTCCGTGCACCGTTTTGATCTCAAAATCATCACATTCCGCGAGCTTGGCACGCAGCTTCGTCACGTACACGTCCACCGCACGCGGTGCCGTTTCGGTGTCCGCACCCCAAAACTCGTCCATCAGCTGTGTGCGTGTGAAGGTCTTTTTCGGGTACGACAACAGCTTGTACAAAATGCCGAATTCACGGTTCGTCAGCGCGATTTCCACGTCGTCCAGACGCGCGACGTGCTCGTCGACGTCCATGGTGAACCGCCCGATCGCAAGCCGGCGGCCGGCGGCGATCTTCGCACGGCGAAGCAATGCCCCAATCCGCAAAAGCAGCTCGTCCAGGTCGATCGGCTTGACCATATAGTCATCCGCGCCGATGCGGAAGCCGCGTTGCTTGGAGGCCATGTCGTCACGCGCCGTCATAAACAAGATCGGAAGGTCCGCATTCACCTCGCGCACGTTCCGAGCCAGCTCGTACCCATCCACCTCCGGCATCATAATGTCGGACACCATCAGGTCGAACACCTGCTCGTACAGCTCGTCGTAAGCGTCGTTGGCATTCAGACAACCGACCGCCTCGTAACCGCTAGCGTTCAAAAAGGCGCACACCGTCCGATTCAGCTCCCGATCGTCCTCCACCACCAAAATCTTAAACGTGGCAGGTCCCTCCGTTTCGTGCAATTAATGTACGTAGTATATCATGGAAACGTTAAGATTTTGTTTCCGTTTTCCCGAATTTTCCGAAAATCGCAATTTTTTACCCCTCACCCAGCAAGGCAGAGTCGAGTAAATGTCCGACTGGGGAGTTTCCTTTCGCACCCACTGTGCACCGCCAAAAGCTCGCACAAGCCTCTCTTGTCCTCCCTGTGTAAGGTGTGCACGCCCCACAGGGGCCTTGCCTCCCCTGTGTAAGGGGAGGTGCGCCTAGCGGCTAAGTGAGGCTCCAAATCTGTGATTTGGTTAGCCGAACTTATCCCTGAGAAGGGAGAGCATCGAGCCTAAATTCTGCACCACTTTGGTGCGTAGCAGAGTCGGCGCGAAACGCCCCGCGCTAGCGGTGGTACCTCTACGGCCGAAACAGATGGCGGTGCTTCTCGAAAAAGTCAAAATACAGCCGGGTGTTTTCCAGCTCCCACCACTCCCGAACCTCCGTTGGGCGCGAGTCTAAATCGTAAATTTTAGCTCCGTCCAGTGACAGCAAAAACGGCGAATGAGTGGCGATCACCAACTGACAATCGCAGTAGCGCGCCAGCGTCTCCAGCATCGTCACCAGCTCCAACTGCATTGGCGGCGACATACTGTTTTCCGGCTCGTCCAGGCAATACAGAGTATTGGGCTTCAGCTTTTCCTCAAAATACTGTAACGCCGTTTCGCCGTTGCTGTTCAGCTTCACCTCGTCGCCCGCCGTCCGTCGGATAAACTGCCTGCGCGTCACCGAGCGACTGCGCGCCAGCACCTGAAGCCGCAACGCCTCGTAATCCTGCATCCCGGCAATTTTAATGCTCTCGCCAAATTTCAAGTGCGACCACCGGCCGCGGGCATCGTCGCGGTTTTCCGCAATTTCGGCGTTGTTGGTTCGAACCGTAAGCATGTAATCGAAAATATCGTCGCTGGTAATGATCCGGCTTCCATTCGGTACGCGATGCTGAAACCCTTCGTCATCGTACCCCATGGAGTAGCCACAGCGCTTCACGTAGGTGTCGAACAGCTCGCCGGAATTGTACGGTGCCACGCGGTTCAGCTCCAGCTTTTCCGCGATCAGGTTCAGCAACGTGCTTTTTCCCGACCCGTTACCGCCGTAAAAAATCGTAATTTTCTGAAAATCGATCCGAAACAGTTCTTTTTCCACGAACAGCTCACACGGATACGGGTTGTCCAAGTAGCCGTTTTTCTCGATCTGCTCGCGTAAAAGCCACCCCTCCTCGGCAATCGGCAGGGTAAAGCTCTTCAAATACACCACACGCGGCACTTCCTTCCGCCCATCGTTCCACAACGGTCGTCGTACCCCTATTGTAGCATAGCTTTCTCCGTCTGACAAGCCCGTCACGCCAAATCCGACAGTCGCCGTTATTCCGTCCCCTTCAAGGCTTCCACCATATCGATTTTCCGACTCTTTTTGGCAATCATCCACCTCACCAGCAGGGATACGCCGAAGGTCAGCGCCGTGCTGATCACGCAGGTCGCCCAGCCGATCGTCACACTCATCTCGTATTCGCTGGCAAGAGAAACGATCAGCGCCTGAAGCACGCCGGCGCCCGCCGGAATACCGAGCAGTACGCCGATGACCGTCAGCCAGATATTCTGACTGACCAACAGCCGCCCCACGGCACTGTCGCGGAAGCCCAGCACCTTCAGCGTAGCAAGCTCGCGGCGGCGTTCCACGTAGCTCATCACGCCAAGGTTGTACAACACCACCACGCCCAGCACAACGGCCGCCAACACCAACACCACGATCATCACGTTCATAATGTCCATAAAGGTGTCGTAGCTGTCCATAATCGTGTCCTTATCCTGCTTGCCGGAGATCATGGCAGAGCCTTCGATCGCCTCCGCCGCCGTATCCGTGTAAATCGAACTGATACGATACTCCAGACCGAGACGGTCGGCGCAACCGTCGGTCATCACCATACACTCGCTGACCAGCGAGCGGGTATAGCCCGCAACCCTCACCGCGTAGCTTTTGTCACTGCCGTAGGGTGAAAACGTCACCACGTCACCGACGGCGGCGGTATCCTTCAAGCGCAGGCAGAGATACACTCCGTCGTCCGTCATCCGCAACGGCTCGTTGTCTTCGGTCAGCAGACCGATCTTGCCGCGATCCGCCCGGTAAATATCCAGCGTCACGGTCTCGCCCCGGTAGCTAACACCGCACGAAGCCTGCCAGTCGCCCTCCAACTCGTCGGCAAGCGCCATCACCTCCTCGTTGACGACCGACTCCGAAAGGATCACCTTCGTGGCGTAACGGCTGATGTCGTGATCCAGCAGATGGAGAAACTCGTCCATCGTATCCTTCATACCGAGCCCACCGACCAGCAAAACCGTGCACCCGATCACGCCGACCAGCGTCATGACACTGCGGGATTTGTGTCGAAGCACGTCGCGAACATTCCACTTCGTACCGAACGGTAGCTTGTTCCAGCACGGAATCCGCTCGATCACACTCTGCTTCACCGCCTTCGGCGCGTAAGGCCGGAGCGCGTCCGCCGCCGTGCCTTTCAGCATTTTCTTAACGGACAGCGTTCCGATCAGCGTTAGAAGCAACAGCACCAGCACCATCACGGGAATACAGAAGCCGGGCATCACCAAATCCCAAACGGGCATATCCAGATAGGTCCCCATCATGCCGTCGGGGTGGATCACAAACGCCGCAATCCCGTAGCCGAGCACCACGCCGAGCAGCGTGCCGATCACCCCGATCGTCAACCCGTAGGCGGTATAGTGCACCAGAATTCGGCGGTCGCGAAAGCCCAGCACCTTGAGCGTGCCGATCTGCACCTTTTCGTTGGCGGCAATGCGATGCATGGTCGTCACCATGGTAAGCACGGCGATGGCAAGGAACAGCACCGGCAAGATCGACCCCATCGTTTGGCCTTCTTCTATTTCGCTCACCACACCGGCGTAGGAATAATGCTCCTCCTTGGCGATAACCAGCAACGTCGTCCCGGTCGCCGCCCGAATTTTCTCCTCCAGCTCCGCCTTGCCCAGCGCGGAGATCAGATTGATCTGCGGATAAAAGCCCCCACCGAGAACCCGTTCCAGCGTTTTCGGCGTGATATAGGCAAAGCCGAAGGCCTCGTAATCGGGCATCAACTGATTGCCGTCCGCGACGCAAATCAGGTTTTCGCCGCTTTTGACCAGCCCCACGACCTCGCCGGTAATTTCCAACCCCGCATACGTCAGGGTAAGCTCGTCACCAAGCCGAACGTGGTTGGCCTCGGCAAACCGATCCGACAGCCAAATGCCGTCCGAGCTTTCGTCGTACGCCGCCCCCTCCAAAATCATCATCGTGGAAACGGTGTAATTTTCGGACACGTTGAGCGCCACGGATTTTTTCGTGCCCTTCACACCGACGTTGACGTTGAAATAGCGCGTAGCGGCCTCCACGCCGTCGATCTCCCGAATGGATTTCAGCTCGTCGGCGGTAAATCCGGCTTCGGAATAGATGCGAAAATCGGCATAGTGGGTCTCCTCCAGAAACGAAAACGCATCGGCCTCCAGACTTTTCCATTCGATATGAAAGCCGAGAAATACACCGACACCGATGGCAATCATCACGATCATGGAAATAAACTGTGCTTTATAGCTCCACGCCGTACGGAACAGCTTTCTGATCAGCATCATTTACCACTCCACTTCGTCGGCGCTCATCGGAGCGGCCTGTTCTTCATACGCCTGCAGCTTGCCGTTCTTCACGCGGATCACCACGTCGGCCATCTTAGCAATATTTTGATTGTGCGTCACGACCACGATGGTTTTGCCGTAATTGCGTGCCATCGACAGCAACAGCTTGAGAACCAGCACACCCGTTTCGGAATCCAGCGCCCCAGTCGGCTCGTCGCAAAGCAGGATTTTTGGATTTTTAGCCAGAGCACGGGCGATAGACACGCGTTGCTGTTCGCCGCCCGACAGCTCGGACGGGAAATTTTTCAAATGATCGGTCAGCCCCACCTCAGCGATCATCTGCTTCGGATCCACGGCATCGCGGGCCACGTCCTGAACCAGCGCCACGTTTTCGTAGACCGTCAACGTCGGGATCAGGTTGTAAAACTGAAACACAAAGCCCACGGTCGAAGCGCGGTAATCCGCCAGCTCGTTGTTGGACAGCGTGGACACATCCTTCCCGTCCACGGTAATCGTACCGCTGGTGGGGCTGTCCAGACCGCCCAGCAGATTCAGCAACGTGCTCTTGCCCGCGCCGCTGGGGCCGAGAATCACCACGAAGCTCCCTTCGTTCAGCGTAAAGCTCACGCCGTCCAGTGCCTTCAGCTCGTGGTCGCCGCTGGTATACACACGGGTAACGTCCTTGAATTCGACAATCGCCATAGTAACTCCTCCCGCACCGTGGTTAGCCATTGCTAACTCGCGGTTTTTAATATAGCAGCAGCCGTGTTAGCCGCTGCTAACTTCATATAAAGTATACGTCGTCCGTTTTCAAAAGTCAATACCTGCCAGCCGTTTCTTGCAAAAAAATATCGTTCCCTCAGGCGCGAAGCTTTTGCAAAAACGCTTCGAAGTACGCCGGCAACGGACTGTCAAATTCCAGCCACTCGCCGGTTACGGGGTGTCGAAAGCCGATATGCCGCGCATGCAGGCATTGCCCGTGGAGCTCCGGCGGTTGCTTGGCTCCGCCGTAAACGGCGTCACCGGCAACCGGATGCCCCAAATAGGCCATGTGCACCCGAATTTGATGCGTGCGTCCCGTTTCCAGCTTCAGGCGGACGTAAGAATAGCCGGGGAGCTCCTCCAGCACCGTGTAATGCGTCGTCGCCGGCTTGCTGTTGCGCTCGGTGACCGCCATTTTTTTGCGTTGCGTCGGATGACGGCCGATCGGTGCATCCACCATGCCCTGCGGCTCACGCAGATGCCCCACAATCACCGCCTCGTACATCCGAGTAAAGCTGTGCTCCTTGATCTGCTGTGCCAGTCCTTGGTGAGCGCGGTCGTTTTTAGCGACGATCAGCAAGCCGCTCGTATCCTTATCGATGCGATGCACGATACCGGGTCGCATCACGCCGTTGATGCCGGACAACCCCTGTGGACAATGAGCCAGCAACGCGTTGACCAGAGTGCCGTCCGGATTACCGGCGGCAGGATGCACAACCATCCCCTTCGGCTTGTTGACCACCAGCAGATCGTCGTCCTCGTACACAACGTCCAGCGGAATATCCTGCGGCTGTGCCTGACACGGCTGTGGCTCCGGGATCGTCACCACCATAACCGTGTCTTGCAAGAGACGGGCGCTTTTAGAAAGCACCCGTCCGTCGATCGTCACTTGTCCCTGCTCCAGCCACTTTTGTGCTTGGGAGCGCGTCACCGATAACGCTTCCGCCAAAAACCGGTCCACGCGCTTCCCCTCATCCTCCGGAAGAATCGTCAGTCGTTTTTCCATGAGAAGCCTCCGCTACCGCTTTGTCCTCGTAAACAAAGCAGAAAAAGATCAGCAACAGCACCGAGCCGATCACCACAAAGCAATCCGCCACGTTGAAGATCGGAAAATCCATAAAGGTCACACGAATAAAATCCACCACGTAGCCCTGCAACAGGCGATCGATCAAATTGCCGATTCCGCCTGCCAAGATCAGCGTTGCACTGACGTTAAACAGCCAATACCGGCGAAACCGGCCCAACAGCACAAATACCGCCAGGGCGATCATAACAATCAGCGTGATAACGATCAGAAACCACCGCTCACCGGACAGAATACTGAAAGCCGCGCCGGTGTTTTCGGCATAGGAAAAATCCAATACGCGAGGGATTACCGTAACGGCGTCGCTACTCCGCAGATACGTCACCGCCAACCATTTTGTCAGCTGATCCGCACCGACCAGCACGGCCGTTATCGCTAAAATCATGCACTGAAACATTCCGGCCGCCCCCTGCTTACAGACCAAGCAGCTCTGCACAGCGTGCACACAAGCCGGCCGCTTCGCCGTCCTCGCGAACGGTATCGCTGTACGACCAGCAACGGCAGCATTTGCCGCCGTCGGCGTGCGCCACGGAAACGGTCAGCCCCGCTACGTCACCGGTATAGTCGCCCTGACCTTCGCCCTGCAGCTCAACCTGCGACACGATCAGCACGGTCGGCAACAGCTCCTTCACCGACTGCACAAACGGCAACAGCTCGCCGTCGCAGAACAGCGTAACCTTGGCCTCCAGCGAGCTGCCGATCAGCTTGGAAGCGCGTGCCGCCTCCAGCACCTTCTGCACGTCGTCGCGGATGGCATGGATGCGTTCCCACGTGGCTTCGAACTCTGGATCGGAAGCCGGCTTCGGCTGCGGGATTTCATTCAGCATGACCGAACGCGGGTCTTCGTCGTCGGTATGCGGCAAATACGACCAGATTTCCTCGGCGGTAAATGCCAAAATCGGTGCCAGCATACGCGTCAGTGTATTCAAAATGCGGTAAATCGCCGTTTGCGCCGCACGACGCTTTTCGCCGTTCTTGGCTTCAATATACAAGCGATCCTTCAGCACGTCCAAATAGAAGTTGGACAAATCCACCACGCAGAAGTGGTGCATGGCATAGAACGCATCGTGGAATTCGTAATTGTCATACGCTTCGCGCACCGTCGCCACCACCTGCTCCAAGCGAAGCAGTGCCCAGCGGTCAATATCCAACAGCTTGTCGTCGGTCACGCAATCCGTATTGGGATTAAAGTCGTACAGGTTGCCGAGAATGTACCGGGCGGTGTTCCGCACCTTGCGGTACGCCTCCGACAACTGCTTCAAAATATCCTTGGACAGGCGCACGTCCACGCGATAATCCAACGACGCCACCCACAAACGCAGGATTTCCGCGCCGTAGCTTTTGATTACCTCATCGGGCGAAATGGCGTTGCCCAACGATTTATGCATCGCCTTGCCTTCGCCGTCCACGACCCAGCCGTGCGTCAGCACCGCTTTATAGGGGGCTTTCCCGGTGCAGGCCACCGAGGTCAACAGTGACGACTGGAACCAGCCGCGATATTGGTCGGCGCCCTCCATGTACAAATCGGCGGGATAGTTCAGCTCTGGGCGCTCCTTCAGCACGGCGGCATGGGTGGAACCGGAATCGAACCACACGTCCATGATGTCGCTTTCCTTGCGGAAGTGATGTGCGCCGCAGTGCGGGCAGGTAGCTCCCTGCGGCAAAATTTCATCTGCCTCGTGAGTATACCAGCCGTTGGAGCCCTCCTTGCGGAACAGCTCGGACACCGCCTGAATAAACGCGCCGTCGATGATCGGCTCGCCACATTCCTCACAATAGAAGATCGGGATCGGCACGCCCCACAAACGCTGACGGGAAATGCACCAGTCACTGCGCTCGCGCACCATGGAAATGATACGATCCTCGCCCCACGACGGCATCCATTTCACTTCCCGGATGGCGCGCACCGCGTCGTCCTTAAAGCTGTCAACCGAGCAGAACCACTGCGCAGTGGCGCGGAACAGCACCGGCTTTTTGCAACGCCAGCAGTGCGGATATTGGTGAACGATTTTCTTCATCGCCAGCAGGGAGCCGGTTTGGTCCATGTGAATGGCAATGGCTTTATTCGCCTCATCGGTCGTCATACCGGCACAGATCGGGCCGGCTTCTTCGGTCATGCGGCCTTCGCCGTCCACCGGGACCACAATGCCGATCTGCTCGTACTTTTTGCACACGTTAAAGTCATCCACGCCGTGTCCCGGTGCGGTATGAACGCAACCGGTACCGCTTTCCAGCGTCACGTGATCACCCACGATGATCAGGGATTCACGATCCAGGAAGGGATGCTTGGCCGTCATGTACTCCAGCTCGCTGCCGCGGAACGTCGCCAGCACCCGGTATTCGGTAATACCGGCGGCCGCCAGCGTCTCCTCCGTCAGGGCTTCGGCCAAAATATAGTTTTCATCGCCGCACTGCACCACCTGATAGGTGAAATCCGGGCCCAGACAAATCGCCAGGTTGGCCGGCAGAGTCCAGGTGGTCGTCGTCCAAATCACAAAGAACGTCTTGGCAGGATCAACACCCTTGGCGGACAGCACGCCGCGCTCGTCGGCAACCGGGAATTTGACGTACACGGAATAGCACGGGTCCTCCCCGTACTCAATTTCCGCTTCGGCCAGTGCCGTGTGACATTCGGGGCACCAATACACCGGCTTCAAGCCCTTGTAAATGTAGCCCTTCGTGGCCATTTCGCCAAACACTTCGATCTGACGCGCCTCAAATTCGGGGCGGAGCGTAATATACGGATTGTTCCAATCGCCCAGCACGCCCAAACGCTTAAACTGCTCCGTTTGGTCGTGGACGTACCCGATGGCAAAATCCCGGCAAATATCGCGCAACTCCACCGGTGACATCGACAACGCCTTGTCGGTGCCCACCTTGGCGCGCGCCTTCAATTCGATCGGCAAGCCGTGCGTGTCAAAGCCCGGAACAAAGGGGGCCTGATATCCGCTCATGTTGCGGTACCGCACGATCATATCCTTAATAATTTTGTTCAGCGCCGTACCGATATGGATGTTGCCGTTGGCATAAGGAGGCCCGTCGTGCAACACAAAGCGCGGCTTGCCCTCGTTCTTTTTGACAACTTCTTCGTAAACGTGCTGTTGATCCCAGTACTCCAAAAACTGCGGCTCCCGTTGCGGCAAGTTGCCGCGCATGGGAAATTCCGTCTGGGGCAAATTGATGGTTTGATTATAATCCTGCTGTTGCATTACGTTATCTCCTTTGATAGAGCTTCCTGTTACTTACGTCTTCTGCGGCGCGGCGACGGATCATCGTCATCGTCGGTATGAATGTCGTAATCGTTGCCAAATTTCAGGTTAGAAAACCGGGAAACCGGCTTCATCGGTTCCTCCTGATCGGCAACGGGAACGACCTCCTCGATCGGAGGGGCCACCACCACGTCGTCCGTCGCGGGGGCTTCCTCCGGCTTCGGTGCCTCCGGCACCGCCTCGGAAGTCGCAACCTCCTCGATCTCGGCAACGGCTTCCGGCACCGAGGCCTCCGCCGTCGGCTCCGGCTCCGCGGCCACCGGTTCGGGAAGCATCTGCAACAATTCCAGATGTTCCTTGTACAGCGTCAGCATCCGCGCCTTAAACGCCGCGACCTCCTGCCGGGTGCGTTCCAGCTCGGCTTTTTCCGCTTCGATTTGCGCCAACACTTGCCGACGAGCCTGCTCCGCCTCCGCTTTGGCGCTTTCGATCGTCTGCTGCGCTTTCTGCTCCGCCTCGCGCAACACCGTGTCGCCGGTGCGCTGGGCATTGAGCAACGCCGCCCGGATGCTGTCCTCATCGTTGCGGTATTCGACCAGCTTATCCGCCAACAGCTTCATTTTCTGGTTGAGTTCCTCTTTTTCCTGCATCAACTGCTGCACCGTATCGGCACAGGCGTCGATAAAATCATCGACTTCTTCGGCACGATAGCCGCGGCCGCGATTAAATTCCACGTTACGAATGTTTTCCAAGGTCATCACAAGAAATTCCTCCTTCAAGCATTCAAAGATATTGTTCCAACCGAATAACCAGCCGGCCCTTGCGTGTGACCGGCCCAATCTGCGCCACGCGAAACCGACCGGCACCGCGCACCGACAAAACGTCGCCCTCGCGCACCACCGCCGACACAGACAGCTCCGGCAAGTGGTTGACGGAAACGGTACCGGCCACGATGCGGCGAGCCGCTTCCTCACGTGACGTGCGCAGCGCCACGTGAAGCACCGCGTCCAGCCGCGGCGACGGCACCGTATCCTGCCATTCCCTCAGCTCGCGCTGAACCGCAATTTCCCCTTCGAACGGATAGTCCGCACGAACGCCTTCGCGTCCGATTTTCGTAACCGTCTCCGCCAAAAACGGAGCCAGCTCCTCATCGGCCAGCACAACGGCTCGCCCCGGCGTGCACACAATATCCCCCAGCTTATCCCGGCGGATACCGGTGGCCAGCAGAGCACCCAGCACGTCTCGGTGCGTAACCGTGGCGACCGAACGGTAATTAAACGCTACGGCGCGAACCGGAAACAGTGCCGGCTCCGGGGTGAAAAACGAAGGAAAAACGCCCAGCAAAACGCGCTCTGCCTCCGGATAGCCGCCGAAAAACAAAGCGTTGGTTTCGCCCTTTTCATGCAAGACGGCTCGTGCCACCGCCTGCCGGTGTTCATCCAAAAAACCGACAAAACGGGGACACGAGCGTTCGTAGCACAACTGACACGCATCCTCGACACGGGCACGCAGCAGCGCGTCCTCCTCCGGCGTATTAGAAGTACAGGCCATTATTCTCCAGTTCGTCCAACAAATCGCCCATAATACCGACGTTGTACGGCGTGATGATATAGGTGCAGTTGGCGACCTTCTTGATCTGACCGTCGTTGGCATAGGCCACGCCGCTCAAAAAGTCCAGAATACGACGGGCAACGTCCTTGTTGGAGGACTCCAAATTCAACACGACCGTGCGCTTGGCGTTCAGATGATCGGCAATGGTGCTGGCATCGTCAAACCGCTCCGGCTTGACCAAAACGACCTGCAACTGTGCCGTCGCGTGAATGTTCACGACCTTATTGCCCTTGCGCGTGGTGTCCGGCTCCGCCTGTGCACGTTCGGAGGGACGCGCCATCAGCTCGGCGTTGCCGTCCTCCTGAAATTCGCGCTCGTCCTCCGCTTCACCGAGAAGATCCTGCAATTTTCCGAAAATACCCATTGTTATTTCCTCCTGCTTACTTAATATACTCTCTTGCTCCGAAGATGGCTGAACCGATCCGAACCAGCGTGGATCCTTCACGGATAGCTTCCACGTAATCCATCGACATGCCCATGGACAAAATCTCCATACTTATATTATCTACATTTTTGTCCCTGATGTCAATAAACAGTTTTCTCATTTGCGAAAAAATTGTGCGTTTTTCTGCTTCCGACGGCAAAATCGGGGGGATTGCCATCAATCCGCGCACCCGAATTCCCGAAAAGGTCGAAATTTTTTCCAACAATTCCGGCAAGAGCGACGGTGACACGCCGCTTTTCGACTCCTCGCCGCCGATATTCACCTCGACCAGCACGTCCGCACAGCCACGCGGCGTTTGCCGCGCGGCCTCCGAAACGGCCCGTGCCAAATGCTCGCTGTCGATCGATTGGATCATGTCCACCTGACCGACGATGCGCTTGACCTTGTTGGTTTGCAGATGTCCGATCAGGTGCGCCTGAACGCCCTGCAGCTGCAAATCCGCCTGCTTTTCCAAAAATTCCTGCACACGATTCTCACCGATGCAGGTGATACCGCACGATAAGGCGGCGTTGATCCGCTCCGGCGACACCGTTTTCGTCACCGCCATCAGCGTCACTTCTTCGCGGCGTCTCCCGGCGGCATCGCAGGCTTTTTCGATCTGCTCCTCGATGCGTTGCAGATTGTCACGGATATAGCCGTACTCATTTAACGAGCTTTCCGTCATACAAATTCTCTCCTTTGACCACCATTTTATCGTACAGCTGTGCGTAGGCTTCGTCGTCCACGATCTCGCAAATCGACACCTGGTTTTTTTCGTCGTAATGCAGTACGCGAACACGACGAAACGCCAGCACGTTGCCCACTTGCACATAAACGCCCGGCTCCTGTCGTTCGTTAAAGCGAATCGCTTCGTCCGGGATGCGAATCCCGCTGTATTCCTGCAGGCGAATCTCAATTTGCTCCACCCGAACGGTAGACAACGCCTGACTCATGTTGGTGCACTGAAAAATCAACGCCGCCGTATCGTCGGTGCTTTTGTTGATGGCCATCAACGTCATGGGGATCGCTTTGCCGTCCACAAACGGCATACGCACCTCCAATTGTCCACCGATTTTCAGCGCCGCCGCCTGTGACAGCGGCACCGTACACGCCAAATACCACTCGTAGTCACCCACGATTTTACCGACACTGTTTTCGTTCGCCTGCGGCTGATACGCCAACACTTCCCGGATATCCGCCGTGGTGAGGGTGGTCACGTCATCCACCGTGCACAGCGACTCGTAGCCATCCAGACGGCTGATAAAATAGCCCGCCGCCGGGGAGGAAACACTGCCGCTCGCCGGCTTGAACGTTCCGGCAAGCTCGTTGCGTTCGGCGCGAAGCGCCGTCAATCGCTCGTCAAAATTCTTCGCGCTGCCGATCGTCAGTTGTTTTTTGTTCAGCAATTCCAGCAACCGGGTGTGCTCCTCCTCCAAATCGGAAAAGGTCGTGCCCTGCACCTCAGAAACGAGCGACAGCCACGTTTCGTTGATCTGCTGATTGATCGTCGACAGGTTCACCCGGTTGGAGGTTCCCTGCGCGTTGATCGATTCCAGCAAAGCGATTTCCGCATCCAACTGATCCAGCTTCTTTTGCTGAAGTGCATCCGATTCGCCGGCATACGTCTTGGCGATCGTGCCGCTTCGGGATACCCGTCCGCCATTGGAAACCGTATGGGACAAATAGCCCTCCGGCTTGTCGCCCAGCACGGTTTCCGTGCGGTAGATCACGCCGGTCGTTTCCACCGTTTGGTATCCGGTTGCGCGATCCACCGTTTCCGTTTCCAGCGGAGACACCAAAATCAAATATCCCTGATACCCCACGTATACCAGCAGCAACGCCGCGGCGGCTACCGCCAGCAAGCGTTTCACAATCGGATTCATACGGCGGCACCGCCCTTTCTCATAATCTCTCTTGAAGCATTTGCTCCGCCCGCTGCTGCACCGCTTCTTCGTCAACGTACAGCGGTGTCATCCATGCCTGATGGCGGAACCACGACAGCTGGCGTTTGGCATACCGCCGACTGCCCTGGCGAATCGCGTCCGCCGCCTCCTCCAGGGAGCAACGGCCTTCAAAGTACGGCTCCAGCTCCTTATAGCCGATGGCTTGACGCACGGTATCGGCCTGCGGTTGCCGACGGAGCCAAGCCGCTTCCTCCAGCAAGCCGTTTTCCAGCATCACGGAAACCCGGCGATCGATGCGGCCGTACAGCACCGCCCGATCGTGAAAATCCAGCCGTATACCGCACGTCCGGTACGGTGACGGTCGAGAACGCGATTCCGCGTTTTGCTCCGTGATGGTGCGCCCGGTCGTTTGATACAGCTCCAGCGCACGGACGATCCGGCCACGGTCGTTGGGATGCAGGCGTGCCGCCGTTTCCGGGTCGATACAGGCCAGCTCCGCCAACAGCGACTCAGTCCCCTCCCGTTCGGCGCGCTCGATCAGCGCTTCGCGCACGCGGCGGTCCGCAGGCTGATCCTCGTATTGCAAATTATCCACAACAGCCTGAATATACAAGCCGGTACCGCCGCACAGCACCGGGAGCTTGCCACGCCGATGCACCTCACCGATCGCCTCATGCGCCGCGGCGGCGTAGCGCGCCACGCTGTACGACGCTTCCGGCGGCAAAAAGCCCATCAAGTGGTGCGGAATCCCCTGCATCTCCTCCGCCGTAGGGCGAGCGGTGCCGACCGTTAAACCGTCGTACACCTGCATGGAGTCGGCGGAAATCACTTCGCCGTTAAAGCGCCGACAAAGCTCAATCGCCAGCGTCGTTTTCCCCGACGCCGTCGGCCCGGCGATGACCACCAGCGGGATTTTCTCTGCTGTCACGGTCGTTTCTCCTTTACAGAATCCTGCAGAACTGCTTCTCAATTTCGTGCGCAGTCAGCTCAAAGCATACCGGACGCCCGTGCGGACAAGTGCGAACGTCGTCACAGTACAGCACGCGTTCCGCCAGCCGTTGCAGCTCCTGCGGCGTGCTGGCATCGCCTGCCTTGACGGCGGCGCGACACGCCACCGAATGATAAATCCACTCCTGCCGCGACGTCGTTACCTCGCGGTGCCCGTTTAACAGCCCTCCGGCAATTTCACGCAGGCTTTCGGCAACGTTGCCGTCCGCCAGCATCATGGGCACCGCCCGGACCAGGAGCGAGCCGTTGCCGAATTCTTCAATGCCGAAGCCGGCTTCGGTCAGCATTTCCCGTGCCGAAAGCAGGGCGTCCGCTTCCTCGCGGTTCAGAGCTACGGTGAGCGGTGCCAGCAACAACTGTGAATCGCAGTGCTCCGCCTTCTGTAGCTCGTTATATAACAACCGCTCGTGAGCGGCATGCTTGTCGATAAAATAGACCGAGCCGTGCCATTCCGCCACGATATACGTGTGCAGCACCTCGCCCACCAACCGTACCGGTTCGGGATCGTCGGTCAAGGTCAACAACGTTTTCGTCTCCGACCACGACTTCGTCTCCGGCGACGGCAAGGTCTCCGCCACCCGACGCGGCGGCATACCGTCAAGGAAGCCGGGCGGCAACGCCGTCTTGTCGTGCAACACGGCATACGACGACTGCTGTCGCGGTCCTGCAGATGACGGTGCCGACGGTCTTTTCGCCACCGGCGGTACGGCGGTTTCCGACGGCGGCTCCGCAATCGGTGTCGCCTCCACGCGCTGTGCGATCTGCTGTGCCGTCACCGCCGCGCGGCGCGGCCCTGCCGGTGCCTCCGGTTCCCGTACCGGGGTAAAAAGCACCGCCTGCTTCGGTCGGTCGTCACCCTCCAGCGCCGTTTTAATGCCGTGGTACACCGCATCGAAAATCGGCTTTTCGTTGATAAAGCGCACCTCGATCTTGGCCGGGTGCACGTTGGCATCCACCGTTTCGGGCGGCATATCGATATTTAACACGCACGACGGAAATTTGCCGACCATGATCGCGCCCTTATACGCTTGCTCCAAAGCCGCCATCGCCGTCCGCGTCTTTACGTAACGTCCGTTGACGAAAAAATGCTGCATGGTGCGGTTCGCACGCGCCGCGTCGGGGCGACAGCTGTAGCCGTACACGTGGATGCCCTCCAGCGTGTATTCCACCGGGATCAGCCCTTTGGCAAATTCGCGGCCCAGCACGGCTCCGATGCAGGAGTACAAATCGTTATCACCGGGCGTCAACAGCTCCTCGCGCCCTTCGCGAATCAACCGGAAGGAAATTTCCGGATGCGACAACGCCAGTCGGTCCATCACACCGGCAACGGCGTTCGCCTCGCCCACGTCCTTTTTCAAAAACTTCATGCGTGCCGGAACGTTGTAGAACAAATCGCGCACGCAAATCGTGGAACCGCGCGGACATCCGACATCCGACAGCGATACCTCCTCGCCGCCCTCCAGCCGGTAGCACACGCCTGCCAGATCGTCCTCGGTGCGCGTGGTGAGCTCCACGCGGGACACCGCCGCGATCGAAGCCAACGCCTCACCGCGGAAGCCCAACGTACCGATCCGCTCCAAATCCGACTCCTGCCGGATTTTGCTGGTGGCATGGCGCAAAAAGGCCGTGGGAACATCCTCGCGTGGGAAACCGCTGCCGTTGTCCGACACCGACAGGAACGACACCCCACCGTTTTGAATTTCCACCGTAACGGAGGTCGCACCGGCATCGATCGCGTTTTCCACCAGCTCCTTCACAACCGAAGAAGGGCGCTCCACCACCTCACCGGCGGCGATCAGCTCCGCCGTGTGCTTGTCCAACACCTGTATTTTTGCCACCATGCTCCCTCCTTTTTGCTTAATACGCCTGTGCCTCGCGGTTCAGCTCGTATAACAACTGCATCGCTTCAATCGGCGTCAGCACGTTAACGTCCAGCTCGCGCAAACGACGGATCAGCTCGTGATCGACCGTCGGCAGTAAGGACAACTGCTCGTTATCCTCGATCACCGGCGTCGCGTGTGAAACCGCCGCCGCGCCGGTTTCGTTCAGCTCCTGCAAAATTTCACGCGCGCGTGCCACGACGGCATCCGGCACACCGGCCAGCTTGGCCACCTCGATGCCGTAGCTTTCGTCTGCCGGGCCGCGCACAATGCGGCGCAAAAACGTAATATCGTCACCGTGTCGCTTGACGGCAATGCTGTAATTTTTCACGCCGTCCAGCTGATCCTCCATCACGGTCAGCTCGTGATAGTGCGTAGCAAACAGGGTTTTGGCCCCGATCCGACGGGGGTCCGCTACGTATTCCAGCACCGCTCGCGCAATGCTCATGCCGTCGAACGTCGACGTGCCGCGACCGATCTCGTCAAACACAATCAGGCTGTTTTCCGTAGCGTGCTCCAGGATCGTTGCGACCTCGCTCATTTCCACCATGAAGGTGGATTGCCCCGACGCCAAGTCGTCGGAAGCGCCGACACGCGTAAAAATGCTGTCCACAATGCCGATTGTCGCGCTTTCCGCCGGCACAAAGCTTCCGATCTGCGCCATGAGCGTAATCAGCGCGGTTTGGCGCATATACGTGGATTTACCGGCCATGTTGGGACCGGTCAGGATCACCACGCGGTTGTGACTTTGATCCAACTGCACGTCGTTCGGCACGAACGGCATTTTTTGCAGTGATTCCACCACCGGATGCCGCCCGTTTTTAATGGAAATTTCCCCACTCATGTCAATGACGGGGCAAACGTAATTGTTCCGCAACGCCACCTCGGCCAACGAGCACAGCACGTCCAGCGTAGCCACCGCTTCGGCAGTCGTTTGAATCCGCGACAGCTCGGCCGCCACAGCACGGCGCACCTCGGCAAACAGCTCGTATTCCAGCGCAATGGAGCGATCCTTGGCACCCAGTACCCGCGCCTCCAGCTCCTTCAACTCCTGCGTAATGTACCGCTCCGCATTCGCCAGCGTTTGCTTGCGTATATAATGCTCCGGCACCTGATTCGCAAAACTGCGCGATACCTCGATATAATACCCGAACACGCGATTGTACCCCACCTTCAGAGTACGAATCCCCGTCCGTTCCTTTTCTTCCGCCTCGATCCGGGCGATAATCCCCGTGCCGTCGGTCATATCCAGCCGAAGCTCATCCAGCTCGGCGTGATAACCGGGGCGGATCACGCCGCCCTCCTTAACGGTCAACGGCGGGTCGTCCACAATGGCCCGTCCGATCCGATCGTATACGTCCTCCAACGGATCGATCCGCTCATACAGCTCGTTCAACAGCGTGCTTTTAACGCCGTCAAGCCGCTCACGCACCGGGCCCAAACGTCCGATCGTGTGATGCAAGGAGCGCAACTCCTTGGCGTTCACACTGCCGTATACGACGCGCGTCATGATGCGCTTGAGGTCGTAAACGCCGGACAACAGCTCCTGCAGCTCCTCGCGGCGCATGGGATCGTGCAACAACTCGTCCACGGCACCCTGACGGCGCGTGATCTGCGCGGGATGCAAGAGCGGCTGTTCAATCCATTCGTGCATCAGGCGCGCACCCATGGAGGTCCGCGTACGATCCAGCACGCCGAGCAACGATCCCTGCTTTTTGCCACTGCGCAGTGCTTCGACCAGCTCCAAATTGCGGCGCGTCGCCAAGTCTAGGCGCATATACTGAACATCCGTATAAACGTCCAGCTCAGCCATGCGCTCCAGCCCGGTTTTTTGGGTCGCGTACAAATACTGCAACGCTCCTCCCAATGCCCGCACCGCCGAAAAGCGATCCGCCAACTGAAGCGTCTGGAGGTTATCCGCCTGAAAATGCTGTAAAATCGTTGCTTCCGCGACGGCGTAGTCCAGCATCGCCGGCTCCAACTGCTCCGGCTGAACCGACAAGCGATCGGTCAGAAAGCTGACCAGCGCCGCGTCGTTCACGGCGGTATCGTTCAGCAACACCTCGCGCGGAGAAAACCGCGCCAGCTCGTTAATCAACCGGGCGCGAATATCCGTACCCGTCAACTGACACACGTGCAGATCGCCGGTCGAGGTATCGGCAAAGCACAAACCGGCATCGGCAAAGCCGTCGCTGACAAACGCCGTGCACAGGTAATTGTTGTGCGCTTCGTCCAGCATACTGCCTTCGATCACCGTGCCCGGCGTGATGATGCGAATCACGTCCCGCTTGACCAATCCCTTGGCTGTTGCCGGGTCCTCCATCTGCTCGCAAATGGCGACCTTGTAGCCCTTTTTCACCAATCGGGCAATGTAACCCTCACAGCTGTGAAACGGAACGCCACACATGGGGGCGCGCTCCTCCTGACCGCAATCCCGGCCCGTCAGAACCAGCTCCAATTCACGAGACGCGATCTTCGCGTCCTCAAAAAACATCTCGTAAAAATCGCCCAGGCGAAAAAACAAAATGCACTGTGGGTATTTTTCCTTCATCGCCAGATACTGTTGCATCATCGGCGTGAGCGGTGCCATACCGATCACTCTCCCTGCTTGAATTGAACGTCAATGACAGCCGCCGCAGCTACCGCAATGGCCATCGCAGGAATGTTCCTCGTATTCGTCGGGGTCCATTCCCTGCTGTGCCATGTTCAAAATGGCACTGATCGCGTTGGTCAGCTTGTCCAGCTCCACCTTCACCTTTTGATATTCCATCATGGATTCGTTCGCCATCACCTTGGCGTAAACCTCTTGAATCTCCTTGTTCAGCGCGCTCATTTTTTCCTCGTTCTGAGCATCCCCCTTGGAGGCTTCTTCGTTAATCGCCATCCGCTTCAGGTTAAACTCACCGATCAATGCCTGCAAATCCGCATCTTCGTCGGCACGCGCCGCCGCCATCTGCATCTTCACAAAGCGCTCGTCCTGCTGAAGCGCGCGCGCCAGCTCCTTCGTCATTTCCAAAATCGGTTCCATAAAAGTATCCTCCTTAAATAATTTCACCGGTTAATATAAAACTGCGTGCTCCCGTGATCCGCACGGCAACCTTTTCACCCAGCCGGGCAGGATCACCCTGTACGCGTACAATGCTGTTTTCAGGAAGCCGCGCTTCCAAATACTCGCCGGCATCGCTTTCCAGCAACGCCGTCTGCGTGGTGCCCACCAACGCCTGCAACCGTTCCGCCGAGAGCGATTCCTGCAACGTCGTCATTTCTCGGAACCACGCCGACTTTTCCTCCGCCGAAATCGGGTCCGGCATGGTCGCCGCCGGCGTACCGGCACGGGGCGAGAAAATAAAGGTGAACAGCGACACGAACCCCACCTGACGAATCAGGTCCAGGGTCTGCTCGAAATCCTCCCGTTGTTCGCCGGGGAACCCGACGATTACGTCGCTGGTAAACGCAATTCCCGGAACCGTCTGCCGGGCATAGCGGATCAGCTCCAAATACTGCTCCCGCGTATAGCCGCGGTTCATCGCCTTGAGAATCCGGTTGCTGCCCGACTGAAACGGCAGATGAAAATGCCGCGAGACCTTTTCGCACTGTGCGATCGTATCGAACAATTCCGGCGTGGCATCCTTGGGGTGGGACGTCATAAACCGGATCAAGAAATCGCCGGGAATATCGTTCAGCCGCCGCAACAGCTCGGCAAACGTAACGCCGTACGCCTCGCCCTTGCCGTAGGAGTTGACGTTTTGCCCCAACAGCGTGATCTCCTTGTACCCTTGGGCAACCAGCCGGCGCGCCTCCTCCAGAATGGCCTCCGGCGACCGACTGCGCTCGCGACCGCGCACGTGCGGCACAATGCAGTAGGTGCAGAAGTTATTGCACCCATACATGATGGGAATAAACGCCTTGAAGGAGCCGTCGCGCTGCGCCGGGATGCCTTCGGCAATCACACCGTCGCACGACGGAATTTCCACCACGCGACGACGCTCGATCAGCGCCGTTACCAGCAGCTCCGGCAACCGATGCTGAACGTGCGTGCCGAACACCAGCCCCACGAACGGGTAGCTTTGGTAAAATTTTCGGGCCACGTGCTCCTGCTGTACCATACAGCCGCACACCGCGATCAGCACCTCCGGCCTCCGCCGTTTCAACGCCTTGAGAGCACCGACGTTACCGAATACGCGGTCCTCCGCGTGCTCGCGCACGGCACAGGTGTTAAACAGAATCAGGTCGGCGTTTTCCGGTTCTTCGGTAAATCCGAAGCCCATCTGCGCCAGTTGCCCTTTGAGATGTTCCGAATCGGACACGTTCTGCTGACAGCCGTAAGTTCGCACACAAGCCAGCGGCGAAACGCCGGGTCGGCGTTCTTCGTAAAATCGACGAACCTGCTGCATAAACGGCCGCTGCCGTTCCAATTCTTCCGGTGAAACAATACGGGTGTTGGCCATGAATATCCTCCAATACGGGCACCGACAATGTCGGCGGCTTCGATTCGATAATCGGATAATATTATAGCAAATTTCACTGCATTATTCAACACTAATTCTCACAACCCGCAAAAGATTTTACAAAATTCCAAAAAGGTGTTTATTTTTTGAGCAAAAAGCAATATAATAGGGTCATTGGAGGCGTGATCTATGAAAAACACCTTTTTATCTCCCGCACGTCAAATTCATTTTGTCGGAATCGGTGGCTCCGGCATGAGCCCGCTGGCAGAAATTTTACATTCGCAGGGCTTCGACGTCACCGGCTCCGACGTCAACAAATCGGATAACGTGGCCCGGATGCGTCGACTCGGTATTCCCGTGTTTATGCCGCAAGCCGCCGAAAACGTCGGCAATGCCGATCTGGTCGTGTATACGGCCGCCGTTCAGACGGACAATCCTGAATTGCTTGCCGCCGCCGAGCGAGGTATCCCCACCATAGAACGCGCCAAGCTGTTGGGAAAGCTGTCACGTGGCTTTGCTTCCACGGTCGCCGTGGCCGGCACTCACGGAAAAACCACCACTTCCTCCATGATATCCCAAATTCTGTTGCAAGCCGGGCGCGACCCCTCCGTCTTTATCGGCGGTCGTCTGCCGCTGATCGACGCCAACGGCCGAGCCGGCAATTCGGAAATCTTTGTGTGCGAAGCATGTGAATTTAAGGACCATTATTTGGAAATGGCACCGGCCGTTTCCGTCATACTCAACGTGGACGCCGATCATCTCGACTATTTCGGCTCGTTGGAAAACGTGATCGCGTCTTTCCGCCGCTTTGCCACACAGACCACACAAGCGCTGATCGTCAACGCCGACGACGCGAACACCTGCCGCGCCGTGGCAGGGCTGACTCATACACAAACCATCCGCTTCGGCCTGTCCGACGACTGCGAGTGGCAAGCACGACACCCCCACGTAGAGGACGGCGCTTACGGCTGTTACGAGCTGTATCACAACGGCGAAAAGCTGGCGGACGTTCGCCTGGGCGTCCCCGGGCAGCACAATATTCTCAATTCTCTGGGTGCCGCCGCCGCCGCTCACCTGTGCGGTGCCACGGGGCAGGAAATTGCCGACGGTCTGGCTTCCTTCCACGGTGCCGGACGACGGTTTGAATTTTTGGGGACCTTCGGCGGTGTCACCATTGCCGACGACTACGCCCACCATCCCACCGAAATCGAAGCGACCCTGACCGCCGCGAAGGCGATGCCGTACAACCGCGTATGGGCGATTTTTCAGCCCTTCACCTTCTCGCGCACGGCGCGGCATCTCAACGAATTTGCCCAAGCGCTGTCTCTGGCCGACGAGGTGATCGTCAGCGAGATCATGGGCTCGCGTGAAACCAATGAATGGAACGTTTCCTCCCGGCAAATTACCGATCAAATTCCCGGTGCTCATTATCTCGCCATGTTTGATGAGATTGCCCCCTTTGTGGCAGACCGCATCCAACCGGGCGATCTGGTTCTCACCATGGGCGGCGGCGACGTGTATAAATGTGCTCGCAAAATACGCGCGCTTTTGGAACAAAAACAAGCCCAAAAATAAGCCCATCGACAACGCGGCGGTGAATCACAGGTTCACCGCCGCGTTTCATTTGTGCACTTCCTGTGATCCACCGTCTTGCTCACTAAAAGCAGCAAAAAGCACTCAACGGATGTTGAGTGCTTTTGTAAGGATGTTGGCGTCT
>CAYMHR010000017.1:0-27368 GCA_964390295.1 uncultured Eubacteriales bacterium | reverse complement strand
GTGATTTCATTCGTGTGGAATTAGACGGCAAAACGGTTGACAAAAAGAATTATACTGTAAAAGAAGGCAGTACAATCGTAACACTTAAAGTCGATTATGTGGCAACTCTTTCAGCCGGCGAACACACACTCGGCATCGTATCGCAAAACGGTACGGCAACAACTTCCTTTACAGTTAATGCAAAGGCCGCAAACAGCAATACATCACCTGCAACCGGTGATAACAGCCACATGGCACTGTGGTTTGCACTGCTCCTTATCAGCGGCGGTGCACTCATCGGCACAGCGGGTTACAGCAAAAAGAAAAAGCATTTTGTAAAGTAAGCAAATAACAGAATAGCACAATAAAAATAGTAATCCCGTCTGTTCTATTCCGAGCAGACGGGATAAATTTATGCGTGGACTAAATAGTATTTCCATAATTTGTGACGATAATCAAAATTGTCCCCCAAAGTTTCACAAACAAATGTTTTATTGTGTGTAGTAAACATCCCACTTATAGGGAACTACAACTGAATGACTGTCTGCATGGGCTAAGATTTTGCGATAGACGACGAGAGTGAGAAAACACCGCTGAAAAAGCAGGGGGCAGAAACGACATTCGGGTAGAACGGCAAGATAGAAACAACTTAAAAGACCGCAGTATACCTGTCTTTAAAGTTAACGAGCATCGGATTTTGGCACCAAAATCCAATCCACAGCCTAAAGGCGTGTGGACTTATCAAAGACAAAAACAAAGATAAAGTTTATGTTTTGGTATGAGGCTTGCGTTGCTCTTGATGTCAGACTCAGTATGGAAAATCGTAAAAATAAAATGCCTGATAACGCAAAGCGGCGGCACAGCTTTCGCTGTACCGCCACCTTACATAAAATACTTCGTTATCGCACCTCAGCTAAAACCGTTCGCTTGTGCTTTTTACGGTTATGTGATTGTCACGTTGTCGGATAGACGCGTAAGGTCGGTCGTGCTTGCGGCATCGGGGCGCGCCCTATCGATTCAAAACCGCTTCCAAGGCGGACAGCTGCTTTGCGGTTGGCTCCGGCAGATGGGCAAACGGGAAGTCGATGGCCAAATTGTCGTATTTCACTTGGCAAATTTTGCGAAACGGCAACAGCTCCACGCGGTCCACACACGGATATTGCCGTTTCAGAGCGTTTAGCTGCAAAATATTCTGCACGGAGTCGTTGAGTGTGGGGATGATCACCTGACGCACCGTGGTAGGAACGGCCTGACGGTTACATTCCGCTAAAAAGTGCAGTACCGCTGCCCGATGACACCCGACGTACTGAAGATACTGTGCATCGTCGGTATATTTCATATCCAACAGCACGCGGTCCGTTTCCTTCAGCGCGGCCTGCACCTTGTCGTTCCACAGACTGCCGGAGGTGTCCAGGCATGTATGAATCCCTTCGTGGTGGCAGAGCCGAAACACGTCGTGAACAAAGTCCGGCTGGAGCAGAGGTTCACCACCGGAAAGGGTGATCCCGCCGTCGGTTCCGAAATATTCCCTGTAACGTACCGCCTTGGCCACGACGGCTTCCGGCGAATACGGGGTACCGCCTGCGGCATCCCAGGTGTCGGGGTTGTGACAACAGCCGCACCGCAAATGACAGCCCTGTAAAAAGACGACGAAGCGCACGCCGGGACCGTCCACCGTGCCGAGACTTTGAAACGAATGAATACGGCCGGGCGTCATAAGGCTTCGTGGAAGGTGCGGCTGATGACCTCACGTTGCTGCTCGCGTGACAGCTTGTGGAAGTTGACCGCATAGCCGGATACGCGAATGGTCAAATTGGGATATGCCTCCGGGTCCTCGTACGCTTTGATGAGTGTTTCGCGATTGAGAACGTTGACGTTGATGTGATGCGCTTTTTTGGAAAAATAGCCGTCTAAAATTGAAGCGAGATTGTTGACACGATCGGTTTCGGTTCTGCCGAGCGCCTCCGGCGTGATGGAGAAGGTGTTGGAAACGCCGTCCCGACAATCGTCGTAGCTGATTTTTGCCACGGAGTTCAGCGAGGCCAACGCCCCGTTTTCTTCACGGTTGTGCATAGGATTGGCGCCGGGTGCAAAGGGGGCACCGGCCTCCCGTCCGTCCGGCGTGGCACCGGTGTGCTTGCCGTACATGACGTTGGAGGTGATGGTCAGCACCGACAGCGTGTGGATCGCGTTGCGATACGTCGGCGTTTTGCGAAGCTCGGTGATGACGAGATGGGTCATATCGCGCGCGATCGTATCGACGCGGTCGTCGTCGTTTCCAAACTTCGGGAAAGCGCCGACCGTGTTGAAATCGGTAATATAGCCGTCGTCGTTTTTCACGGGATGCACGGCGGCGAACTTGATGGCACTGAGCGAATCGGTTGCTACCGACAGCCCGGCAATGCCGAATGCCATAAAACGTTCGACGTTGGTGTCGTGCAACGCCATTTGGGTCTTTTCGTAGGCGTATTTGTCGTGCATATAGTGGATGACGTTCATGGTGTTGACGTATAGCTTGCTTAGCCAGGCAACGTAGACGGTGTATCGTTCCATGACTGTGTCAAAATCCAGCGTATCACCCTCCAACACCGGCATTTGCGGACCAATGTGGGTGCCGGTGGAGGCATCGTAGCCGCCGTTGATGGCAATCAACAGCAGTTTAGCCAAATTGCACCGTGCGCCGAAGAACTGCATTTGCTTACCGACCTTCATGGCGGAAACACAGCAGGCGATGGCGTAATCGTCACCGTACAGCGGACGCATGATGTCGTCGTTTTCGTATTGAATCGAGTCGGTGTCCGCAGAAACCTTGGCACAGAATTTTTTGAAATTTTCCGGCAATGCGGTTGACCAGAGTACCGTCAGGTTCGGTTCGGGTGAGGAACCTAACGTGTAGAGGGTGTTCAAGATGCGGAAGCTGTTTTTCGTAACCAGCGTTCTGCCGTCCTCGCCCATGCCGCCGATTGCTTCGGTGATCCACATGGGATCGCCGCCGAACAGCTCGTTGTATTCCGGTGTCCGCAGGTGCCGTGCGATGCGGAGCTTGATGACAAAATCGTCCAGCAGCTCCTGTGCCTGCTCTTCGGTCAGCGTGCCGTTGGCCAGATCGCGTTCGATATAAATATCCAAGAAGGTGCTGACGCGTCCCAGCGACATAGCGGCACCGTTTTGCTCTTTGATCGAGGCCAAATAAGCAAAATAGGTCCATTGAATTGCTTCACGCGCGTTGGCGGCAGGTTGGCTGATATCACAGCCGTACATGGCCGCCATTTCTTTCATGAATCCGAGAAAAGCGATTTGCTGGAACAGCTCTTCGCTTTGACGAATGTGATCGGCGTCAAACGGAAGATCGGCCAGCGCACGCTTGTCCTTTTGCTTTTCTTCGATCAGGTGATCGACGCCGTACAGTGCCACACGACGATAGTCACCGATGATACGTCCGCGGCCGTAGGCGTCGGGCAGTCCGGTGATGACGTGGCAATGGCGTGCCAAGCGCATTTCGTCGGTATAAGCGCGGAAAACGCCGGTGTTGTGCGTGGTGCGGAACAGAAATTCCTGCTCCACGGTGTCGCTGAGCTGATAGCCGTAGGCGGCGCAGGCCTGACGTGCCATGCGGATACCGCCGAACGGGTTGACGCCGCGCTTCAGAGGGCTGTCGGTTTGCATACCCACGATCAGCTCGTTTTCCCGATCGATATAGCCGGGAGCGTAGCTGGTCAGGGACGATACGGTTTCGGTATCAATATCCAGCACGCCGCCGCGCTGGCGCTCCAGGGCAAACAACTCCTGAACCTTGCTCATCAGCGCTTGAGTGCGTTCGGTGGCACCGGCAAGAAAGCCGCTGCCGCCTGTGTAGGCGGTGTAATTCTGCTGGATAAAATCGCGCACGTTGATTTCATCCTGCCAAGCACCTTCGTGAAATCCGTTCCAGTTTTGATGTCTCATAATTTCTCCTCCAAGACTGAACCTAAAAATAAAGGGCAATTCAGCACGTATCCACTGAATTGCCCAGACGGTCGGCAGATATTTCTTTACACTCCCCTGCGGTAAACCGCAAAATCCGTCAGTCATGCAAAGAACGGGTATATTATACCGAATGTGACACGATTTGTCAAGCAAAAAACAACCTTTTGTCAATGCGGTTGCGGCAGACCGTAGGTTTGGGTCTGTGGATCTTGAAACAGCGGAATAGGCGGCGGTGCAAAGGTGAAGATGACCAGGAGCAGTGCCAGCACAAGCAGCAGGATCAGCGCGATCGGGGGAGAAATGCGGCAGGTTCGGTCTCGAATCAGCCGACGCGTTCCAGTGAAAAATACTGCGGCGGTGGCAATGAAAAAGATGGCAATATTGAACCAGTCTGCCGATACGCCGAGCGCGCCGGTATAGGTGTAGTACAGCGTCGGAATGAGACACAGCCCGATTACGGTGCTTGCCAGTTGATGGCACCAAAAGGCAGGGTATTGTTTTCCGATCGAGCGATGCTCAATTCCCCAAAACAAAAGCAGTGGAAAAAACAAGAGCTTATTGTGTTCCGCGATCGACTCGTTGACGGCGGAAAATACGGCGAAAAGTGGGGAGTTTCCGCTCCATTCGTAGGCAAAATGCAACAACGTACCCGCTACCGAAACGAAGACGAAGCCGGCGATTTGCCAGCGATACAGCGCTTGCTTCATCGATATTCCTCCCAGTGAATGTTTCTGTCACAGTATATTCCGTTTACCGCGATCTATGAGTTGAGACAGGTGGTATAATTTAGGAACAGAACGTGATACTACCTACGGAGGGATGATTATGCCGGAAAGAGTAGGACAGTATACCATTGTTTTGTCGGGGCGGCCTCGTGTGTTGGGATATGCGTCGGCGGTAGGAAAAAAAGAGGGCGAAGGACCGCTGGGAGAAGGCTTTGATCTGGTTTTTGAAGACGCACGCTTGGGAGAGAAAACGTGGGAAAAGGCGGAAAGCCGCTTGCAAAAAGAAGCGCTGAATCGTGCGTTGGATAAGGCAGGGTATTCGCCGTCACAGGTGCAGGTGTTGTTTACCGGCGATTTGCTAAACCAAAACGTTGCCTCCACGTTCGGTATGCGCGATACGAATGTTCCCCTGCTGAACCAATTTGGTGCTTGTTCCACCATGGCGCAAACTATGAGTCTGGCGGCACTGTTTGTAGACAGCGGCGCGGCCGACGTAGCCGCGGCGGTAACGTCCTCGCACTTTTGTACTGCCGAACGGCAGTTTCGGTTTCCGCTGGAATACGGCGGCCAGCGTACGCCAACGGCACAGTGGACGGTGACGGGCGCCGGGAGCGTGCTGATCGGCATGGCCGGTAGCGGCGTGCGTATTGCTGCGGTGTGCATCGGTCGGATTGTCGATATGGGGATTCGGGATATGAACAATATGGGGGCGGCGATGGCACCGGCTGCTGCCGATACGCTACTACACTTTTGGCGCGATACCGGGACGGTGGCGGACGACTACGATTTTATTGCTACCGGTGATCTCGGTGCCGAAGGAAGTGCGCTTCTGAAAGTGATACTGGCACAGGAGGGTTACTCGCTCGGCGGCAACTATTTCGATTGCGGTCTGTTGATTTATGACCGGAGCAAGCAGGACGTTCATGCCGGAGGCTCCGGGTGCGGTTGCTCGGCGTCGGTGCTTTGTTCTCATATTTTGGGTGGTATGGAGCAGGGAAGGTGGCGTAACGGCTTGTTTGTGGCGACCGGCGCGATGGCATCGACAACCTCTTCTCAGCAGGGAGAAAGTATTCCCGGCATTGCCCATTTGGTCCACTTGCAGTGCGATCTGCCGTGACGTATGCTTGAACGTTAGGCAACCAGACTTTCTCGGTGTTGCTATCGGAATTTGCCAATAACCAACGAAAAGCGTGTGGCAGTAAATGTCACACGCTTTCTCTGTTAACCAGTATAATTTCTTACAAAACCTTATTGTTATTCGAATTGTTTTCAACCAAATAATCAATACTAACTTGAAAGTAGTTTGCAAGTTGGCATAATGTTTGAATATCCGGCTCACGTTCTTCTCGCTCATATCGCGAATAAACGGTTGCGGTACAACCAATATCTTAGCATGAAAATTTCAGAAAGTCAATATTGCTAAACTATCCATTTTGGATATAAAATACACCTAATAATTGAATAAGCGAAGAGAGTATACGTATGTCCCTGCGTTGGTGCGAAGCCTGGGCATTTTACGTTATGTTCTTAGAAAATAGCATGTTTCGGTGACCTATATGATATTTTCCAGCGCCGGTTTTTCCTGTTGCCACAAGCGCTCCAGCATCAGGCGGCACCGACGTGCTTCGGCGGTAAAATCGCGTGGTTCGCCGTAGCGGAGGATCAAGGGCAGACTGACAGTGCTTTTTTCCAAATCGGTGAGCGCCTGATGCGACAAAAACAGGGCGAAAACGCGGGTGCGCTTCGGATATTCCGTTGCCAAGGTTTCGGCGGCCTCCAAGGCACCGTCCACGTCACCGGCTTGATAGCACTCCTCGGCGGTTTGCGCCAGGTGAATGAGATAGTTAAATTCCCGTTCGCCGGCGACGAAGGAAACGATACTGCCGCCCACGACCACGGCCAGCAAAATCAGAGCGACGATTACACGCTTCACGTGGATACCTCCCGTCGAACGATCCATACCTTGTGCGACTTGTCCGCTGTCATCAGCAGAATGTCCTTTAGCGCATAGCCGCGCTTTTTCAGCTTGTCTTGTACCCAAGCCGGTGACAGACCGCACGTTGCTAAGCCCCAATCCACAAGCTTTCCGTCGCTCACGATGGGTACGGGTGCGCCGTCGTCGGCAATACAGGTCTGCACGTCGGCGCGCGTAGCGGTTTGAACACTCGGTTTCAAAAAGAGACTGACCTTGCCGTTGGTTTCCGCGATAGCATACTGCACGTCGCGTGGATCGAATACCTCTTGTTGACGTAGGGTTTCCATGAGGTCCTCCACGGTCAGGCGCAATTGCTTTAGTGCTTTTTGATCCAGCACGCCGTCCCGAATGAGTACGATCGGGTTGCCGCTGATCAAGCGTGACAGCCAGTGCCACTTCAGCGTCAGCGCCGAAAGAATCAGTTCCAGCGCCACCAATATAGCGATGGGCACCAATCCGTTGAGCAGGGGAATGCCGACGTCCTGCATCGGCACCGAAGCCAGATCGGCAATGAGCAGGGCGACGACCAGCTCGCTGGGCTGCAACTCACCCAACTGACGCTTGCCGGCCAGCCGCAGGGCGGCGATAATCACTATGTAGATGATAACCGTGCGCAACGCCGTGATTGCCATACCTATCGCCACCCTTCGGCGATAGTATGTGCCGTTTGGCGGCGGATATTCCGCGCGTTGACGGGTATGCTGTTGAAGGGAGATGATATGGTGAGTGATACGACGCCGCTGTCGCTGTCATTGACAGAAAATCTGGCCCTTCTGCGCGAACGGTTTGATGTCAGCGCCGATTTGGTCATCCGCGAGATACGGGTGGCAAACTATCGCGCCGCGGTGGTTAGCATCGAAGGAATGGTGGATCGTCAGCTGATGGCGGAGGCTGTGATTCTGCCCTTAATGAACGTGAGCGGCGAGTATGCTTCTGCCGGGGTGCTGATGCGCGAGCTTCGTGAGACGGTACTGGGCTTTGCCGATTTGCTGGAGGCAACGGCGTTGGAGGAGGTGATCGGGCTGATCGTTTCCGGCTTTGCCGCCGTTTTGATTGAAGGGACCCCGACGGCCGCGTTGGGCGGCTTGCAGGCGTATAAAATCCGTGGCGTTTCCGAGCCGTCCACCGAGGTGGGCGTGCGTGGATCGCGCGAGGGATTTACCGAAGCGATCCGTGTCAATATTTCGATGGTGAGACGTCGCCTGAAAACGCCGAATTTGACCTTTGAGATGACAAAAGTGGGCAGTGAAAGCAAAACGTCGGTGTGTTTATGCTATCTGCGCGATCGGGTGTCGATGCGGTTGCTGCGCGACGTACGTCACCGCTTAAAACGCTGTACGCTGGAAATCGTGTTGGATTCCGGCTATTTACAGCCGTTTGTGGAGGGACGCCGCCGCTCGGTATTCACCGGCGTGGATACCACCGAGCGTCCGGACACTCTGTGCGGTAAGATTGCCGAGGGGCGGATCGGCGTTTTGGTGGACGGAACGCCGTTTGCCTTGGTAATCCCGTATCTGTTTTCAGAGCATTTCCAGTCGATGGACGATTATACACAGCATCCGTTGTATGCCAGCTTTATTCGACTGATTAAGTATGCTTCGTTTTTCGTCAGTCTGCTGTTGCCGGGAGTGTATGTGGCGGTGGGGACTCATCATCCCGAAATGTTGCCGTCGGCACTGTTGCTTTCGTTTGTTAATTCGGATCGGTCGACACCGTTTTCGTTGATGGGAGAAGCGCTGTTGATTCATTTCGTGTTTGAGATTATGCGCGAAGCCGGATTGCGGTTTCCCAAGTCGGTAGGTCACGCGGTCAGTATCGTCGGTGCTCTGGTGATTGGAGAATCGGCCGTGCGTGCCGGTCTGGTCAGCGCACCGATGATTATTGTGGTGGCGCTGACGTCGATCAGCGCCTTCGTGCTTCCCAGCTTGTACGGTAGCATCGCGCTCCTGCGTTTTGTTTTTATCGTGTTAGGCGGTATTTTCGGAATTTACGGTGTGGCGCTGGGCACGTTGCTGTTGGTTGTCAGTGTGTGCTCATTGAATATACAGGGAATTCCGATCACTGCTCCGCTGTCGCCGTTCAGTTGGAAGGCTATGCGTGACGTATTCATTCGATCGGATTGGCGCATTTTATCCAAGCACCGGTTTTTGGTGCAAAACGTGGTCGGCTCGCGCATAGCCGAGGGAGGGGAGGAAGAGCCGAATGCCAAGGGCGTCTCAAATCAGCAGTAGCCAACTGACAGTGCTGTTGCTTGCCAGTCGGTTGTCGAACTGCCTGTTGCTTTTGCCGGACGACCTTTCGCAGATCAATTTGTTCGAGCGGTTGACGAGCGTTTTGTGCAGTGGAATTTTTTTGTTTTTATTATTTCTGCCGACATTGCTGGTTTTGAGGAAATCCTGCGGCGGTCTGATAGATTTGGCGTATCGGTATAATCGACAGACGGGTCGCCACGTGTGCGTAGCCTACGCGTTGCTGTGTTTGTTTATTCTTGGCATGGACGTGTTGCAGTTTTACGATTTTGCCGCCAAAAGTATGAAAACCGAGTTTTCGGTTTCGACGTTGACGGTCGCTATGCTGGTCGTTGCCTTGGCGGCGGCCTTTTACGGCATACAGGCGTTGGGACGAACGGCGCTGCCGGTCGCGTTGTTTTCCGTTGCCAGTTTGATCGTATTCGGCGTGGCGCTGGTTCCGGAAATGCGGTGGATTCACTTTTCGCCGGTGCAGGAGGGCTTTGGCCCCGTGTTGTGTCAAGCCGTGCGGGAATTGCCACGCACCGCGGAAATCGTATCCGTCGGGATGCTGTATCCGCACGTCAGCGGTTCCAAATGGGGCGCTGCGGCTAGCTTTTCCGGATTGACGGCGTTATTGACCGCTTTCGTAAGCGTTACGGCTATGGGCGTTCTCGGTGATTATGCTCTGCAGGTGGCTTATCCCTATTACGTTGCCACGACTGCTGTGCAGTTCGGTGTGCTTCAGCGAATGGATATTTGGATTGTGGCGGTGTGGTTAAGCACTTATTTTGTGCGGTTGACACTGTTTTGTACGCTGTTTTTGAATACGTGCAGGCGACTTTGGGGACGGCGAGCGCGTGTTCCGGCGGCGTTGACGGCATTGATTGTGCTGATCGCACTTCATTGGTTGTTCGACGTGGGGATGCCGGCTCAAGGCAGATATTGGGTGACAGTGGCGTATTGGTGCGCTTTGGGCGTCTTTTGCTTGGTATTGCCACCCCTGCTGTGGGCTATGATCAAGTTCAAACGGAGGCACAAGGCATGAGACGATATCTGCTGGTTGTTTTGCTTTTTCTTATGACGCTGTGCGGATGCTCGGCAAAATCCTCCGTTTCCGACAAGGTGGTAGTAACCGGATTGGGGATCGATTATCGCGACGGCCGGTACGTGCTTTCGATCCAGGCGGTGGAGACGCTGAAAACGGCCGGAAGCTTGTCGGAGCAGAGCGAGACGGCGACGTCGGTGTATACTGCCGAGGGCGACTCGATTGCCGAAGCACTACGGGAGTTTTTGAACGAAGCGGGAAAGCAAGCATATATTTTGCAAAATCAAATCATTCTTATCAGCCTGGAGCAGTGCCGCGCGGGATCGCTGTTTACGACGCTGGACTATTTTATTCGCAATCAAGAAGGGCGAACGCTGGTGGATTTGGCCGTTTGCCGGGAGAATCCGGCGGCTTTGCTGGGGATTGTGACCGGCAACGATGCGATCCCGGCCGAATATTTGTCGCAACTGCTGGAGGAGGGGGCCGATTGCGCACGCACGGTTCGCGCGCGCTTACTGGACGCAGAGCGTGCCTCCAGCGGTATGTACGACGTTACGTTGCCGATTTTGGAAATGCGAGACGGTACACCGGCGTTGTCGGGAACGGCGGTGTTTCGTCAGGGGTATTTGGCGGAAGAACTGAATGAGGCGGAAACGACCGGGTTGCTGATTGCGGCGGATCAGGCCGAAAGCTGTTTGTATTCTGCGGATATGGGAACCGTTTGCTGCGAAAAGATAGGCACGCGACTAACGATTCAACCACAGACGATCGGGTGGCAGTATCGTTTTTGCGTGACGGTGGCGGCGCGGATCACGGAAAAGCGGAAAGCACTGTCGGAAGCCGATCGCCAAGCGTGGATTTCCCATTTGGAAAAGCAGATTGCCGACGATGCGGTGGGGGCGCTGAAAAAATTACAGCAGGCTCAGGCAGACCCTTTGGGATTGGCGCGGCGAACGGCGCTCCAATACCGTCGAAGCGGCGTGACACAGCGGAAAGCGCAACAGGAGCTTTGGCAAAGCCGCTTTACCGTGACGGTAAGGGTTACGTTGTCCGATGACGGTCTTTTACAATAAAACAAGCCGAAAGTCACTTCCGGCTTGTTTTGCTTAAGCTAAGGTTGTTAAAACGGCTTGTACGCAGTCCTCCGCGGATAATCCGCGGCAGTCGACGGTGACGTCGGCATAGTGCTCGTAAAGTGGGGCGCGCTCGGCATACAGTGTTTTCAACGTGCTTTGCGGCTCCATGGCGATCCCACGGGTGGTAATGTTGTTGATCCGTTCTTCGATCGTTTGCAAGGGGAGCTTCAGGTAGACCACCGTGCCGGTTGCACGAAGATGCGCCATCGCCTCCTGCCCGTACACGGCACTGCCGCCAGTGGCGATGACACAGCGATCGCAAGACAGCTCGCATAACACGCGATTTTCTATGGCTTTGAAGGCGGTTAAGCCCTGCTTTGCTAAAATATCGCACAGACTTTCCCCTTGGTCGTGCTGGATTAGCAGGTCGGTATCCACAAAGCGGTACAACATGGCTTTGGCGAGCAGTACGCCGATGGTGCTTTTGCCGCACCCCGGCATTCCTATCAAAACGACGTTACTCATATTGATTCCTCCACGCGAATGGTGCGGTCGAGTGCAAAGGAATACAACAGACACTCACGCACCGGCATATCCATGGCCTTTTCCAACGACGCTCGATAGACGTTGAGCTGCGTCGTGTAGCGCTCCAGCAATTCACGGTCGCTTTTGACGCGATCGGTTTTGTAATCCACGATGACCAGCTCGCCGTCCTCCACAAACAGGCAGTCGGCAATTCCCTGCATGACGATCGTTTCCTTCGAGTCGGTCACCGTCGGATCAAATTGTGACGCCGGACACTGTGCGGTAAAGGGAAATTCACGCATACAACGCGGCGAGCGGTGCATCCGCTGATATAGCGAGCTTTGGAAAAACGCGGTCAGGTGTTTTCGGTTAATGGCGGTGGCTTGTGCTTTCGTAAGCAGGTTGTTGTGGACCAACCGCTGGATTTCCGTTTCCAAATCGACCGAGGCGGCCGTATAATCGGCAAGCAACATAAAGTTGTGTACGGCCGTTCCGCGCTCGGCAGGTGTCAGATGGTCGCTTGCCAGAAAGGCAGGCTGAGACTGTGCCACAAAGCGTCTTTGTACGGCGTGCTCGGACGTTTGGGAGGCTACCAACTTGGCCGGAACACGTGCCAACGCGGCGTGGGGATAGCGATACGCCATATTTTGGCGTATTTGTTCTACGATCGCGGGATCGGCTTCGGCGGCCGACGGTGCTTCTGACGCTTCGGCTTCGGATACACTCGGTACGGTCTCCCAACGAAACGCGATCGGTGTTCGTCCCGGCAACGGCAGCAGGTCCTCGCGATGGATTTTTTGCCGCCAATCCGTCGCTTCGGGATGACGGAGCAACGCAGCCAGCAGCCATTCGCTGACGCTTTTGGCATCTCGCACCAGAAAAAGGGGGAGCGCTTCCTGAGTGGTCAGCTTATCTGCCAGAGTGGATAATTCTGTAATCGGGTTATTAACGGTCATGCTGATGCACAGCTTTTCCTTGGCACGTGTCATAGCAACGTACAGCACCCGTAGTTCCTCGGCGCATGCGTCGTTAGCTACGGCTTGGGAAAGGGCGTAGTGGGGGAGGGTGCGATAACGATTGTAGGTGTGAGGATCGCGTAGCTTGAGACCGGCACCGAGCTCGGCGTGAAGCAAAAGGTCGCTGTTCTGATCGTTTTGATTGAACCGGTTGCTGACGCCCGCCAAAAAAACGACCGGGAACTCCAAGCCTTTGGAGCGGTGAATGGTCATAACGCGAACGGCGTCTTCGCTGTGAATGGACGTGGCACCGTCCAATTCAATCTCTTGCGCCTGCAAGCGATCCACGTATCGGATGAACGAGGAGAGACCACGAAAACCGTTTTGGTCAAAGCGCCGGCAATACTCCTGCAGTAATTGCAGATTGCGACGCCGTCGCTCACCATCGGTTTGTGCACTCATCAGCTCCAAAAGAGCGGTATCGTCATACAATCGAAGCAACAGCTTGTCTACAGTCATTTGGCAGGCAAGGGTGCGGTACCGATCCAAAAAGGCGACGGCCTCGCGGCAACGCTGTGCCAGCAGAGGACTGGGCACTTGGGTGCGTGCGGCAGCAAGGGCGCTATACAGCGCCGCCTTTGGCTTGCAAAGGCGAATGGCAGCCATGTCGTCGGGGGTAAATCCGCACAGGGGTGACATGAGCCAGGCGGCTAACGGCACGTCCTGCAAGGGATTGTCGATACAGCGGAGCAGGGACAGTGCCAGCCGGATTTCCGCAACGTTGAAAAACGAACCGGAGTCGTCCGCTTCCACGGGGATTCCCTGTTCCTTTAAGGCTTTGATTAAGGCGGGGCGGCGAGATCGCAACAAAATGCAACAGTCACCGTATCGCAACGGACGCGAATCCTCCGCCTTTCCAACCGTCAACGTACCGACCAACTCGCGAATCCGTTTGGCAATTACGATCGCCTCGGCAACGCTTTTGTCCGGTTGGCCGTCCACCGGTGCCGTTGTGTCGATCAGAAGTATTTCCGTTTCGTGGCCGTTGGAGGGGGGATAATCCGCTTGGCATTTCAGCTCTTCGTTTTCGTCATAAGCCATACCGCTTATCGGCTCGGTCATGAGCTGGCGAAAAACAAAATTGACGCTTTCGGTCACTTCGCAACGACTGCGGAAATTGTGTCCCAACGTAATCGTCGCCGGATAGTGCGTTTTATCGAAGGCGGGATACCGACTGCGCCTTTGCAGGAACAGCTCCGGCATAGCTTGACGAAAGCCGTAGATGCTCTGCTTAACGTCACCGACCAAAAACAAATTGCTTTCTTGGCGGGACAACGCCACGTACAACGCGTCCTGAAGTGCGTTGGTGTCTTGATATTCGTCTACTAGGATTTCATCATACTGTGACGACAGCTCCTGTGACAGCGGAGTGGGAATCCGGTTGCCCTGCTCGTCGGTTTGGGTCAATAACTGCAGTGCGTAATGCTCCACGTCTGAAAAATCCAAGAGGTTTGCCGCCTTTTTCTTTTCGGCAAAGCAATGGGAAAATCGTTGCGTTACGCGGTATAGCATGTGGATCAGACAACGCGTATGGCGGAGGTCCTGACGGCATTGCTCCTCGTTTCCACACAAATAGGAGACCTGTTTTTTAATAATTTCTTGAGCTTCGCTACGCAGGGCTTTAATGCGTGCGTACAACACGGCGTCCTCGATTTTTTTCTTGCTTCCCAGACTCAGCGGCGCATAGGCGTTCAAGGTGGCAAGCAACCGATCCCAGTCGCCTTTGCGGCAAAGGAGAAGAGCGTTTTCAGTAAATTGCAGGGAATCCTTCAAGGTTGATTCACAGTTGAAGCAAATTTTCTCTTCTGCGCCGCATAGCAACTTAAGGGCAGTGCTTAGCAACTGCTTTGCTTTTTCCAGGTTTTCGGTTACGCGGTCCAATATCAGACGCGCCCACCGATTGTCTGCCAGTTCAACCGGTTCCTCGTATACCGCGGAGTGCTCGGCGATCCATTGATCCGGGTCGGGGTGCGACTGCAAGAAGTCGTAAAGGGTGGCAACGGTTTTTGCCAGCTTGGTATCGCCGCGATGGTCGCTGAACACGGAGGCAAGCTCGGTAAAATCGGGGTTGCCTTCGGTGTAAAATTCCTTCAGCACCTCGGAAAGAGTGTCGTTTTTTAAGAGCTTGAGCTGTTGCTCTTCGCCAACGCGAAATTGCGGAGAAATATCCAGCGCGTGAAAGTGTTGCCGCACCAAACGGTTGCAAAAGCTGTCTACCGTTTCGATGGCGGCGAGCGGAAGCAGGGCTTTCTGATGCTGAAGGTGCGGATTATCCGGGTCTTTGGCAATCCGTTCTTCCAGCTCCTTTGCCAAACGGCTTTTCATTTCGGCGGCAGCGGCACGGGTGAAGGTGACAACCAGAAGACGGTTGATATCGGTTCCGTGAGCCGGATCGGTGATTCGGGCGAGAATACGCTGGATCAGTACCAGCGTTTTCCCGGAGCCTGCGGCGGCCGACACCAGCAAGGTGCCGTCGTGAGAATGAATACACAGCTTTTGCTCGTCTGTAAAGTCTTTTTTGAAATTACTCATTGCCGCTCACCTCCTTGTCGGCACTATCCAGAAAGGCCAGGGCTTCGCTCAATGAAAGATTGGCAAACGCGTGCGAGCGATCCTCGTCCTCGCGCCCGCAAATATCCCGAAAATCGCAATAACTGCAAGGACTCTCTTGAGGAGAGGCGTTGTGTTTAATCTTGGGAATGGCCGCAATCTGTCCGTTATGAAGCTGTTCCACCATGGAGATTAACAGCTTTTGAATATGCCGCTGTATGCGGCCGAATTGAGCCAGCGAAGCGACGGAGGCTTTGCTGCTTAGCACGCCGTTTTTGAATTCGGCAGGAATGAAGGTCCCCTTCATATCTGGCTCCATGGCGCAAAGAACCGATACGTCGGCTAACAGCAAGCCACTGGGACGCATCGCGGCAACGCGCTTACTCTCCAGTGCCTCCGACGAAATCTCCCGATTGTCTTCTCTTAAATCGGGGAATACGGCCCGTTGATATAGCACGCCGGCGGGAACGACGTTGCCGTATACCGCTTTTCCGTTTTCGGACAATGAAAACAGATAGATCAGCATTTGAAGGTTGATGCCCTCCAACACGTCGGCCAGCTCGAACTTTTTCGTTCCGGTTTTATAATCCAGCACACGGATGTAGGTGATGCCGTTTTCTTGATAGGCATCCACGCGATCGATGATGCCGCAAACGCGGATGGTGGAACCGTCCGGCGTGGTGATTACCCAAGCCGGGATGCCGCCTTCGTCGGGACGGCCGATTGGAAATTCAAACCCGATGGGCCGGAACCGGCTTTCACGAAGTTCGCAGACGACGTACCAAAGCAAATGCTCACACAACAGGATCAGACGGTCAATCAGTGACTGGAACTGTGCATCCTGTAGCTCGTGACCGTTGACGAAATCGTGAAGATAGCGTTGCACCGACCGACGGGTGTCGGAGGAAACGCGTTCGCGCGACAGCCGGTCAAGCCCCTCTTGACAATAGCCGGGCAACAGCTCGCGCATAACGTGATGAACCAACGTGCCGGATTCGGCCGGATTCATTTCGGCGGTGCGGCGCGTTTTTAACTGCAACCCGTGTTGACAGAAATAAGAAAAGCGGCATTTGTGAAAAGTATCCACGCGGGTGGGCGACAGGGATAAGTGCTCGCCGAACAAGGTGCGTGCCATGGACGGATCGCGGAAGGAAAACTCATCGTCTAGGTGCTGCATAGCCGACAATTTGGCGGCGTAATCGGGTAGCGAAGAGAACACGGTACGGTACGAAGCCGACAGTGGCGTGTTATCACGAAATTGCAACGCCAACGCGGCAAATGCGTCTGCCTTCGACTCACTGTCCACTGTGTTCGGGTGCGTGGCGGTATCCATTTTAGCGCAGGGTAACAGCTTATGAATGACCGCTACTAAAGGAGAAGGCTCGGCACTTTCACCGCCCGATTCCCGAACGTAGGTGACAACCAATTGCTTGGAAGGAGCGGCAACGGCGGCATAAGCGTAAAAACGTTCGGCTGCCGTTTCCCAATCGGCGTCGTCGGCCATGGTCAGACCGATTTTCTGAAGTTGCTTGCGATCGCTATCGGTCAATAGACCGTGTTCAGACGGATAGGCCGGAAAAACGCCTTCGTTGGCGCCCAATACGATGACGGTGTGGGGGGCGGCGTAACGGATTCGATCGGCACTGCCGATGATTACACCGTCCAGGCTTTGCGGAATGTTTCCCAAATCGTCGGAAGCGGCGATCAGGTGGAACAGCTCGGCACACCGTTTGGCCGTCAGACGGGTTTCCGGCAGAGCCAGCGCGAATTTGTCCAACAGGCTCATAACGTAGTCCCACAGCCGCTCTTGACGATCGGCCAGCTCGTGCTCCTTGTCGGCATCCAAACGCGCGATCTGTAGTTTCAAGGTGCGCGGCAGTCGCATTTCCTGAAGATACCGAAACACGGCTTCGGCAAACTCACGGCCGGTAACGCGGCCGAAAAGACGGCTACGGAGCCGCTGTAACGGACGAATCAGACGGCGACGCAGTATTTCCAGATAGGCCAACCTGTTTTCGGTGTCTTCCGTGGTTTTTGCCGTGAGACCGTCGGGATTGAGGGTGAACGGCGACAGCCATGTTTGTCCGCGAACGTTCCAGGTGAACACGTAGTTTTCCAGCAGGGAAGCGGACGTGGCGGAGAAGCCGGCCAGTCCGGATTTTACGATGCGCAGAACGTCGTCGCTTCCCCAACCGCTATTGATCGCCGACAGGGCGGACTCGATCAACGTGATGAGCGGTTGCGTCAGAATTGGCTCGCGCCGGTCGCGACAGCAGGGCAAGCCTTCACGACTCAAAGCGTTTTCCAGCAGGTCGGCGTAGTGGTTTATATTGCGCGCGACGATGGTGTACTGGCGACAGTATCCGCCCTCCTCGCGCAATCGGCGGCGGATAAAGCGGGCAGCATAGCGACATTCCTCATAGCGATCGGCGCACGGCGTGATCCGGACGGCATCGGTTGCTTCGTTATACGGGATGCCGTCATCGGCAAAACAGCCGGCCTCCAGGGTGAGCAACGCCGGATCGTCGGTGCGATGATTTTGCGTTAAATACCGAACGGCGGCGACGGAAACGTGCGCACGGCGTGCCAAATCGCGTAATTGATTGGCGGTTCGGGTGGCGGTCGCAAAGCGATCCTTTTCCTGATCCCGACGTTCGGTGATGCTTTCGGTGCATAACGCAACCGTCATGGTTTCTACGTGTGGCATCAGTTTCCCCAAAACCGATAATTCTTGCTGCGTAAAGCCTTTGAAGCCGTCCACGTAGATCCGTGCACGGTCGAAAAGCCGGCTTTCCGACAGACGTTCTGCCAACAGAGACAGGTCGTCCTGGGGGTCGATCAGTGAGGCTTGTGCGGTTAAGGCTTCGTAGGTCTCAAACAGGAGTGCTAGGTCGTTGAGCTTGTTTTTCAGCAATCCGTCGGGAAGCGAGACGGCGGTTTCCGCCAGCAGGACGGGCGATACGACACACTGCTTACATTCCGAAAGCGTGATTAACAAAGAACGAAGATAGTCGGCGTCGTCAACGTGTTTTTGATAAACCGTGAGCCGATCGGCAACCGTGTGCAACGCTTCGTTCATTAACAGCAGGGAAAGAGTGGTATCCATGCGCCGACCGGCGGTGCCGCCGACCTCGCGAAATACGATTTCCGCCATGCGTGTAAAGCTTAATACCTGCACGCGTTGCGAGTGTACCGGTCCGAGCTCCTCCAGTAAGCGACGCTCGTTTTCGAAGGAGGCCTGCTCCGGCACCAGCAAGAAGAGGGGCACGTCGTTGGTCGCCGCCGCTTTTAATTCCTGATAAATGGTGTGAGTTTTTCCGGAGCCGGAACGACCGACCAGAAGCTGTAGCATGGCAGTACTCCTTTCAAACGAGTTGACGCTTTTATTTTATCAAAAAATACCGCGTAAATCAACTAAAAAGAAAACTTCCTGTCGAATGGGGGGAAAGTTGCGTAAAACGGTTGACAAACTAATAAAAAGTGGTGTAAACTATAACTAGCTTATCTGGTTTTCTCATTATTTATTTTAAGGAGTTGGGTTTTGTGAAAAAGGTTATTTCCCTGTGTGTCGCTTGCTTACTGCTTGTCGGCATGATGGCTGTGGCCGGTTTCTCTGCCTCTGCTGCTACCCCGAAGGAAGAAATCGTCGCCGCCGCTAAAGAACTGATCCCCAGCAAATACGAGTCTCAATATCTGCCCACGATGGAAAACGTATTGAGCCAGATCGACGTGACTGCCGAACAGGCGGATGCGGTCATCGCCTATATGACGGCGGCCAAAGCGGCGATCCAGTCGGATAAGGGTGGTTCGCTGTCGGATTACACCGCCGATGAGATTAATGCGGTTTTGGACAACTTCGGCAGAGCTTGCGAGACATTGCACCTGACCTACGAGCTGGTCGATGCTGAAAATCCGCAGTACAAGGGTGACGTTATCTGCATCATTTATCTGGAGAATGGCACCAAGATCGCCACGATCGACGGCGACGCGGTGAAAAAGACGGATGCGCCCGAAACCAACGTGGCCCTGATGGTTGCGCTCGGCGTGCTGGCGCTGGCAGTGGCCGGTTCGGCTGTGTACGGCAAGAAGCTGTTGGCTTCTCGCTAATCGTAGAAATATGATGAAACGTGTCTTATCGGCACTGAGAAAAAGCCCTTGTTATAAGGGCTTTTTCTTGTTATTGCCCTATGTTTTGGCCGTGGCGCTCATCGTCGGCGGCGTGATGCTGGTATACCGTGAGAAGATCGCAGAGTCAGGCTATTACCGGGTATTTACCGGCAACGCCGATACTCGGAGCGATGGGAGCGACCTGCTTGATCCGTCCGAGGTGGAAAGCGACGAGGGCCATATCCCGGTGGCAATTCCCTTTGAAAGCCAGTGGGCCACCTTGAACGTGGATGGTTGGGAAAAACGCGATATTCCCGTTTTTTTCGGTGACAGCAACGCTATTTTGAAAAAAGGCGCCGGTATGTGGTTTAATTCACGGTTTTGCGGTCAGGGTGGAAAAACGGTGCTGTCGGCCCACGTGACACGGCATTTTTACGAGATCGAGGATACGCAGGTCGGTACGCGTGTTACGATGGATACCGTTTACGGGAGCTACGTTTACGAGGTGTCGGAGATTAAGACGTTTAATTATAAGGATAGTTCCCTGATTAAGCAGGACGGTAGCAAAAACACCTTGGTGATGTACACCTGCTATCCGCGAAAAAACGGATACCAGACCAAAACGGAGCGAATCGCCTTGATTTGCACCATGGTGAGCGGAAAGGAGTGGGCAACCTATGGGTAAACGCATCGCACTTTCCGCAGGGCGTGCCGTGGGCTTTGTGTTGCTTATGGGGTCGCTGACCGTCGCGGTGGTATTGTTTTGCGTGCGGCATGTTTTGTTGGATGAGTCCGTCTATCACACCATTCCGGAAGCCGACGGCTTCGTCGAGCAAATGACCGACTACGTTCTGCAAGACCTCAATCATGAATGTGACCTTTACGAAAACGGTGAACAGTTGTATGCTCATCTGACAACGGCGGTTTCGAAGGAATGGATTGCTTCGTTGTCTCGACAATATGCCGAATCGGTATATCAATCGCTGATGACGGGTGAAGCGTTGCAGTCGATCACCATCGATCCTGCGACGTATCGGCAGGCGATCGACTCGTTTGCAGCGACCCTGCCGGAGGATGAACGTCCCGATTCGGCGACGGTGCAGGATATGTCCCAGGCCTTTGCCGACAGTACCGCCACCGTACTGCAAAGCGGCTTGGTTGATAAGGTGTTGCCCACGGCGCATCGGTACGTTTACGGCAATGCTACGGTGCTTCGCCTGTCCTCGCTGTTCGGTTGGTCGCTGGCGGCGGTGGCACTGTTGCTCGCGTTGAATCTGATTTGGGTGAACAGTGATCTGCGCCGACGCGCCTACGCCACCGCCGGCTCGCTGTTTTTGGGCAGTGCATTGGTGGCGGTGCCGCTGTGGATGCTTCAACGACACGGTATCGCGGAACGGCTGGTGTTGGGCGACGGTCCTTTGAAGCTGTACGTTAGCGGTATGGTCAACGCCTTGGTCGATCGCATGGCGCAGGCCTCGCGGTGGGTGCTTATCGTATGTGCGGCGCTGTTGATCGCGTCCGTTGTGTGGAACGTATGGCCGACAAAAAAGCAAAAAGAAAATCAGGAGTCGAACGGTTGACGCTCGACTCCTGATTTTCTAATGGATTACACCAGCAGGTAATAGGCGGCCACCTGTGCGGCGATGATGGCGGGAAGCCCCAGCATAAAGCGCTTGTGCCGGGTTTTGTGGCGGATGAGCAGCATGGTGAGATACATAAACAGCGAACCGCCCAGCAAAGCCAAAAGAAAAAACAGTTGCTCCGGCACGCGCCGCCGATGATGACCGGCGGCGATTTTATCATAGATGGTGAGCAAAACGGAGAGTATCTCGACAACGAGCAGGCAGATTTCCAACGGTTTCATAAGTGCACCTCACAGACGCGGTAACGCCACGGTTTCGTTCAAGGCAACGGCTCCGTGGTTGTCATTGCAGACGACGTGTGCTTCGTTTTCGGTCAGGGTGATCGCGGCACCGGTAAAGCCGTCGTCGGAGTCGGCACAGCCAACGGTACCGGGACGGCAGGAAACGATCACCGGGCACGGTTGCCCTTTGTTGTCGGTGGCATCGCCCGGCCGGAACACAACGTTCTTGTGCAGATGACCGCACAGCATCAGATGCGGCTTGACGCGCTCGCGAAGCAGGGCCGCCCATTCGGTAAACGTGGGGATTTCAATGTTAAACGGCGCCTCCGGCGTGTAGGTGAAGGGCGTGTGGCAGATGACTAACCGATAACGAACGTCGGGCGCATCATAACCGTTGACAGTTCGCAAAAACTCGGTTTCTTCCGCACGAAACGCGTGACAACAAATTGCACCGCCGTATTCGACGTGATCGTCGGGCTTGTCTTCGCCGCAATCCAAAACGACGCCCCAAAGGCAACCGACGCGGAACGTGTAATAGAAAAGTCCGTGACGGTGTGGCACGTAGTCGATCAAATGCTCGGCGTAGGCACCGCGCAGATCGTGATTGCCGCGCGCACAAACGCAGGGGTATTCGCCACCGGTGACGTCGGAGGCGATCAACAGCATGGTGTGAATTTCTTGGTAATCGCCGCAATGGTTGGGCAAATCGCCGTTAAAAATCAGCAAATCCGGCTTCCCGGCGAGTCTTGCGGCGGCGGTTGCCGCTTCGCGGTGCCCGTGCGCGTCGGAAATATGATACAGGCGCAGATCGGTCGTTTTCGTCACCGGGTGAAAACGGTAGGAATAGTCCTGCGGCTCTCCAATGATCGGCCAATACGGGCGGCGATCAATGGCTTCGCACAGGCGCAACGTGTAGCCGCCGGCGGTGTTCAGCACGTCCTGCGGAACGGTGATGCGATGCGTTTTCGTATCCGAGCAACGCACCCCGTTGACGTGCGAAGCGTATTCACGACCGTTGATGATGACCGAGACGAACAGTGACCGTTCGGTGAGAATAATAAACTGATAGGTATCCTCCACCGCGAACACGGCAGGATGACATAGGCAGTATTTCGGAAGCATGGCGAATCACCTCACGCGAAAAGTAACATCATTATACCATGAAAGCGAAAAAATGCAAGCAATCGAAAAAGTCAAAAATCCAACAGTTCGTTCGGCGTAATGTTCAGGCATCGGCATAGAAAAGCCAGTTCGTAGTCGGTAACCTGTCGCTTGTTTTTCTCGATTTTGCTGATCATTTGCTGATCCATATTCACGTTCATCGTTTGGAGCTTAGCGGCAAGATCGCTCTGCGACAGCCGCTTTTCTTCTCGTAACGTTTTTAACCGTTGGCCGATAATATTCTTGTTGTCGTAATAGTAAATTTTCTTCATGCTACGCTCTCCAATACGTCATATTAACGTATTGACAATAGCACGAAACGGTGATATAATTACGTCACATTGACGTAATTTGTCGGTGACGTAGAAATAATTATCAGAAACCGACCATGTGAAATCGGCAAAGCTCATGGGAAACGCCCGTCACTCATCCACCTGCTTCGGCGGGGCAAACAGGCCGTAAACCGATAGGTCAATGCGTCCGTCGGCACCGAATACCACGCCCTCTGCCTCCAGCAGGTCGCGCTGGACGTCGCCGCCGCCAAAGGCGAAGCCGGGTGCCGTTTCGCCAAACCGGTTGACAACCCGGTGGCAGGGGATGATCCCCGGCTGTGGGTTTACGTGCAATGCATAGCCCACCACGCGCGCCCAGCGCGGATTACCGGCGAGCATGGCGACCATCCCGTAGGTTGCCACGCGCCCGGCCGAAATGGTTTTTACAACAGCATAAATGCGCTCAAATACGGAATCACTCACACGAACACACCCTTTCGGTTGAAGTATACCCATGGCGACACCCAAAAACACTTGCATCGGCAGGTGTTTTTGCCGTTTGTCGAAGGTGCCGCGTTCCGGGGCGATCAAGAGGCAAGAGGAAAGATAAAAGATAAAAGAAAAACCCACGGTGCGCGAAGTGCCCACCGCAGGTGTGGAGCGAGAGACGGGAATCGAACCCGCACGGTCAGCTTGGGAAGCTGAAGTTCTGCCACTAAACTACTCCCGCAACGATAACGGTATTATGATAGCACACTTTTTCGGCAAAATCAAGCGGTTTTTGCCGATTGTGGAACAAAAAATGAGGAGGTCGCTTTTATATGATTGGGTTGGGTCTGCTTGCGGCAATTATCGGTTTCATTTGTCACTTACATGGGTATTGGATGACGTATGATTATTATGACGATGCTTCATGGGTTAAGAGAGCACAAATGCAAGACCCCGGTCAGGGCTACAAAACGGTCGGGATCATCCTGCTGATTGCCGGATGTGTCCTGATTGTGGGGGTCGTGCTGTATGAATATCGTCGTGGTATTGGATTGACCATCGCCGGTGGCGTAATGTTCCTTTTGGCGTTTATTTGCTCGGAAGCGGCACACAAAAATGGAGATTCGATCTGGGATTTAGTGACCGTAGGACAACTGAAGAATTATATTGTCTACATTGATGCCAGTAACATTTTCACATTCACCTCCTTGGCATTCTTGGGTGTTGGTATTATTGCATCCATTTCGTTTTTCATTTATAAAAACTACTACGTTCCGCGCACGCGCGTGCCTGTCGGCCCACGTCCGACGTATACGCGCCCATATGTTCCGACCGTTTCGCGCGTTGCTGATGGTCGGGACGTGACCCTGCGGTGCCCACAATGCGGTTCCATCGTGTTTCACAGCAGCAAATTCTGCTCCGCCTGCGGTGCGTCGATTCCGCAGACAAAGACCTGCAAAAGCTGCGGCTTTGTGATGCCCTACGAGAATAAATATTGCCCGCAATGCGGCGAAGCGGACAAGCCGAAGCCTCTGACGATGATTTGTTCTCATTGCGGTGCCTCCGTGGGCATCAGCAACAAGTATTGCACGCGGTGCGGTGCCCTGATGGAACAGGCTCCGACGAAGCGGATCACGTGCCCTCAGTGCGGAAACCTTGTGCCAACCGGCAACAAATTCTGTTCGCAGTGCGGCACCAACGTGTCGGAGGCATCGTCACATTCGTGGCGGTGCGCGCATTGCGGCAACATGGTGAGCGAGGAGATTTGCCCGTTCTGTGGCGAAGCGTCGCAGAGCGAACGGTAAGAGCGGTAAAACGAGGAGGAGTGCGGAATGAAACGGCGGTTACAGCGGATGCTGTCGATAGGGCTGGTTGCGATGGTGGTGCTGTGCCTGTCCGGATGTGTCGCGGATTCCGGTAAACGGAGCGCGAGCACGTTGCGCTCCGACGTTGATCGCAATGCCGCCGAGTCTGCCGACGAAGCGACGACGGCAACAAGCGGTCGGACAGAGAGCGGAACGAAGCCGTCGGACGTGGAAACGGGATCCACCGCGACCGGCACGGCGACGCAGGGGAATAGCACGGCCGGTAAGGTGACCGGGAACGTGTCACCGGCTACCAAAGCAACGCGCAAGCCGACTACGGCGACCACGACGAAGCCGTCGGGAACTCTCACCGCTACGCAGGCGAAAAGCATTGCGGAAGATTTGGTGTATCGGTTTCAGCAGTACGATGAAAAAGAGTATGGTATCGTATGTGACCTTGAAAAGTTGGATAAGGCTGAATGGGACAAAATTAAAAAATTCAACCAAAATTTTGGCTCGACTCAAACTACGTATCGCATTACCTGTTGCCATTCCGTCGATGAGGTAAAGCAGCATATTTGCCGATGTATCGGGGACTCTCTAACCTGTGAGGTATTTGATGAGGATCGGTTTTTCTATGATGATAAGAACAATCTGTATTTAGATACGGAATGGGGATATACCGTTTCTGATAGAAAAGTTGAAATATTAGACTACTCTTCCGATGTAATCCGGGCAAAATCGCACATGGGAGATTCAGGTGTTTATGACTACGTTACCATTGAAAAGAAAAACGGAAATTATGTGATAACCGCGTGGAAACGCAAATTTTTGCCGTTGAAATGTGGCGCGTACATGGGCAAAAATGATATTGAAGGTAGCGAGGCTATCATGGTTCTCAAAGAAAACGGCAAATTTACACTCAAGTCCAATTTTGATTTGAAGTCCTTAAAAAGCGGTCCTGTGTTTACTTTGAACGGTACGTATGCCGTCGATGAATGCGGTCCATACGGTAAGGAAATTAGCTTCTATTACGAAAACGGCGAGGAATATTGGACATATTGGCTTGGATATGACGGTACTTATTTTCATGATCAGTGTACCGTGTTCAATTATGTTGGGTAATGTGAAAGAGGATGGGTAAAAGTGAAGATGAAATTGTTGAAGCGGAGAATGACAGCTTTCTTAACACTGGTTTTCCTGTTGACGGCAACGTGCTTGTCCGGGTGTAACGTGGACCCGGACGACAAAAGTGTGCTGGTGCTGAAGGCTGATCCCAATAACCAAACGAGAAACACGGCGGAAGCAACGACCGGTAAGCAATCGGAGACTGAAAACGGAACCGGGAAAGCGGAGGCAGAAACGACTTTGACCGCTTCGGCGGCGACTGCCACAAACGGCACCAACACCACAGGTGCGGCGAAAAAGGACAACGTCACCATAGGCAAGGCGACCAAAGGCACAGCGCAGGCAACCAAAGCAACGCGCAAGCCGACTACGGCGACCACGACGAAGCCGTCGGAAACCCTTACCGCCGCGCAGGCGAAAAGCATTGCGGAAGATTGTATTAAGCATTACGTGAAGTACAGAGAGTTGGGCTTCTTTTGTGATTATGAGCACGTTTCCGATGGAGACATATCAAAATTTTTGTCGCCGGATCAAGAAAAAGGCTATGATAATTACCGCATTACTTGTTGCCATTCTATCAAAGAGGTAGAAAAGCATGTGGCGCGTTGCTTGGATAAGTCGTTAATTGATAGGAAAGCGAATAATCGTAACTTTTGCAACGACGATAAAAACAACTTGTATTATACCGATTTTTCGCTTAGCATTGATAATGAATATGGCGATATTGCTTTGTTGAAATATTCGGATAATATGATTACGGCAAAGGCAACGGTTATATTGCTTGATAGCCATGATTATGGCGATTATGCTTACAACATTTTTACACTCAAAAAGGAAAACGGAAATTGGATAATTATCGGTATTGAAGGATCACATTATTAATACAGGGGGTGCATATCACTACTACACGGGTGTTCTTTTTTTGGAAAAGAAGTAAAAATTGGAGGAGTTTGAAATGAAGAAAAAGTTGTTAGCGAGTTTATGTCTGTTAATGTTGAGCGTGGCACTGATTGTTATGTTTCCGCTCACCGCCGCAGCGGCGAGTTACTCGTCCGACTATCGGTATTGGTCTCAAGGTGCTTCATCCAACAGTAAGATGAATTCCTATGGTTGCTGGGTTGTTGCACAAGCTAAATTGATTTACGAAGCAAACATTGATCGTTCATCATCATTTAATCCTGATACCTACATGACATGGGAACAGAACAACGGATATTTGAATTCAAATTTTTATCAAGTTAATGGTGGATATGCTCCGCAAGCTTACGCCAGTTCAAAAGGCAAGTCGCTGACATATCTGGGTAGTACAACTTCATCTTGTACCAACAAGATATGGGACAACATTTCAAAAGGGTACTATAGCTTGATTTGTGTTAAGACATCGAGCGGTGGCGAACATTATGTCATGGTTGCTAACGCTTTGTCAACATCCAATGAACAATTATATTGCTACAATTCGTATGTGGGTTATTCTTCCGCTAGCCCATCATCAATCGCTACCAGAGGTTATACGATTACACGTGTGTATACGTATTCTTCTTCTGCGAGTAGTTCGTCTTCCGGTAATGTTTCCATCACCCACGGCTATACGGGCAAAAGCGATTCGATTACGGATACGAACGCGGTGGTCTACGGCACGGTAAACAAAGCGCAGTCGGCGGTCACTTCCAAATTCGGTATCTATATCCGCCGGTCGGACAGCACCTACGCAAACGGCTGGTCGTATATCCACAATGCCAGCAGTGGTTGGACGAATAGAACCGACGTGCAAATCTATTTCGATATTAACGATGAAGTCGGCCTTACGCTGACTCACGCCACGAGCTATACCTACAAATTCTACGCCGTGGTGGACGGCTCGGAATATTACAGCCCGGAGTATACCTTCACCACGACCGGCTCTCACTCCTACGGCGCGTGGACGGTCACACAGTCGGCAAGCTGTACCGCCACCG
>CAYMHR010000016.1:0-27958 GCA_964390295.1 uncultured Eubacteriales bacterium | reverse complement strand
GTGCAGGTACGGGCGCAATGCTTTCAGCAACGCCGTGTTTTGATCTTCCTTCCCCAAGGATTGAAGCAACGGCGCTAAATTCAGCAAACCGGTACCGGCAAGCTCTTCGTCCGGCACGCTCGTCGACTTCGGCGAGGATTGTTCGGCAGGAAGCGCCGTTTCTCCGCCGGTGGTCGAAGATGCTATTCCCAGTGCTTTCATCATATCTTGAATTTTTTCCATACCCTCCGGCGAATTGAGCAGATGATCCAGTTTACGCGTTAATTCCTCATCCATGGTCATCGGTGCCTCCCAACAGCTTTTCCATCATCCTCCGCACGTCCGGCGAGCTTAAAAACTGCTCCGCCTTTTGACGGTCGCCAACCAAATCGTTGATGCGACGGATATCGTCTGAACCAACGTGGTCGGCCAAAGCACCCAATCCTCCGCTCTGAACCGTGCCGGCCAACTGCTGTGGGGTCATTCCCAGTCGCTTGGCGGCATAGCCGATCAAAGCCTGTAGCTGATCCGGTGTAATCTGCCCCATACTTTCACCCCCTACTGTAAGCTATGCCCATCAAGGAAGGAATAGTCTTATGCACCGTATTCTTGTCGTTTCCGACTCACACGGAGATACCCGTTCGTTAATGCGCGCTTTGGATGAACAACCGGATGCGCGCTGCATTATACATCTCGGTGACGGTGCCGCAGAAATGCACGCGCTGGCATCCACCTGTTCCGTACCGGTCTATCAGGTGCGCGGAAATTGCGATCTGTCTTCCACGTTTCCCACGGAACAGGAAATTATATTTTCCGGTATCTCGCTGTTCCTGACCCATGGCCATCACTACGATGTCAAAGGCGGTTTGGGCGCATTGACTGCCGAAGCGCGCCATCGTCGGGTACAGATCGCTCTGTTCGGACATACGCACCAAAGCCTGACACGCTACGAAGACGGTTTATACCTCATCAATCCCGGCTCGCTGGGATATAGCGGCACCTATGCCACCATCGACCTGGTGAGCGGGAGCATCGCTCCCAACATATTGCGAATCCGCTAATACCATCGTATGCCGCCTCACCCTGAGTGTGCAAACAAACGCCTCTCGCAATGCGAGAGGCGTTTGTAGTTTCCTGTAAAAAGAGACTCGCTTTTCATACAAAGAAAAGCGAGTCATTCGTTTCTTATTTCCGCGCCACGCCGCTTTGACGTGCCGCCTGCACAACCGCTGCCGCCACCGTGGCACCGATCCGTTCGTCAAACGCCGGAGGCAAAATGTAATCGGGGGCCAGCTCCTCGTCCGACACCAAGGAAGCGATCGCCAACGACGCCGCCATGATCATCTCGTCGTTAATATCCCGTGCACGACAATCCAAAGCACCGCGAAAAATCCCCGGAAACGCCATAACGTTGTTGATCTGATTGGGAAAATCCGACCGACCGGTTCCTACCACGTGCGCGCCGGCGGCAAGAGCCTCCTCCGGCATGATCTCCGGAACGGGATTCGCCATGGGAAACACGATAGCATCCGATGCCATCGAACGCACCATGTCGGCACTGACACAACCGGGAGCGGAAACGCCGATAAACACGTCGGCATCCTTCATGGCATCGGCCAAGCTTCCGCGCAGATGACGGCGATTGGTACGATGGCACAGCTCTTCTTGTGCCGGATTCATGCCTTCCATTCCCTCGTCCAGAATGCCGATGCGGTCGCACAACGTCAAGTCCCGCACGCCAAGATTCAACAAATGCGTAGCAATGGCAATGCCCGCCGAACCGGCGCCGTTGATGACGCACCGGACCGCGGCAATATCCTTGTTCACCACGCGCAGAGCATTCAGCAGTGCAGCGCCTACCACAACGGCGGTTCCGTGCTGATCGTCATGAAAAACCGGAATATCGCACAGTTCCTTCAAACGACGCTCGATCTTGAAACAACGCGGTGCGGCAATGTCCTCCAGATTGATGCCACCAAAGCTGCCAGACAACAGATAAATCGTGCGTACTATCTCGTCCACGTCCTTCGTACGCAGGCACAGCGGAAAGGCATCGACGTCGGCAAATTCCTTAAACAAGGCGCACTTTCCCTCCATCACCGGCATACCGGCTTCCGGGCCAATATCACCCAGTCCCAAAACGGCGGTACCATCGGTAATGACGGCCACCATATTCCAGCGACGAGTCAACTCAAACGATTTTTCATAATCACTGTGGATCGCCATACACGGCTCGGCAACGCCGGGCGTATAGGCGAGCGAGAGCTGCTCGCGCGTGCGGATCGGCGTACGTGAAATCACCTCGATCTTTCCTTGCCAATCGTAGTGCTTTTGCAGTGCCTCTTCCCGAATTCCCACAGCCCATCATCCTTTCCGCAAAGTATAATCAAATCAAATTCAGCACCGAATCAAAGCCCATCAGTGCCAGCGCAAACAAGCCCAAATACACTAGCATACCGGGCAAACCGCGAAACGCTGCCGGCGTGTCCGGATTATCCATGCGCTCCAGTGCCTCGGCGCTTAATGCGGAAATCAGCATAAAGCCGAGTGCCGCTCCGATCGCAATACCGATTGCCGGAAGGAATGAAACTGCCAGCTGGTGGTTTGTCACCAATGCCGCTCCGACAACGACATTATTAAACGCGGTCAAGGGCAACAGACGACGCACATGACGATACCAGTGCGGGAACCGGCGAATCGCAACCAACACCACGGCAATGTAAAGCAACGCCGTTAAAGCCACGACGATCAAAGGACGCAGCATACGGAATTGCCAATCGAATGGCAACAAGCGATCCAACGGATAAAACAGTGCCGTCGTCGCCACGGTAAAGCAAAGTAACAACTGTGAATACGTGCGACGATACCTCGGACGACGCACAATGTGTGCAAGCGTCGATGAACCGAACCCAGCGGTTAACACCAAGTTTTGCATGGTTGCCGTAACCAAAAGATACACGATCATGTTTCGAAGCTCATCCATGCGTTGCCGCCCCCTTTCCAAAGGGCAGACGACGTAGCCACTTTTGCACCCATTGCAACGTGGCCGCCATAAAGCCCAACAGCACGTACCCGATAAACGGATGCTTGGCTTCCGGGAAATGGGCGGTAAGCCCCAAAGGAACGTCCCACAACGTGCCGTAAATCGCGATCTCACGCAAGGCGGAAGCAACGCACAGCGTCAAGGCAAAGCCCAGAGAAGCACCCAGAGCATCGGCTACCGACACCAGCGGATGCACACGCTCGGTAGGAGCGGCAGAATCACGCATGGTAAACAGTGAATTGACAGCCATTAACGGCAAGAACAGATACAGTGCCGCATAAACGTCCAGTGAAACGTATTGATGCAACACGAAGGCCGCGATCAACAATAAAGCCGAAGGAAACACGGCGTATACCGGTGGGCTCAACCACAAGGGAAGCTTTTCGCCAAACAGAGAAAGCAACACGTTAGCCGGAAGCAGGACCAATGCCGTACACACCGACAAAGCCACGCCGTACTTCAAATCGTAGCCAACGGCCAAAATAGGACATAGTCCCATCGCCTGTACCAACACCACGTTGCGGGGTAAAAACGTTTCCCAGAACACCTCGATCAAGGAACGAAAAGACGGACGTTGGGTTTTCACGAGTGTGCCGCCTCCTTTCGACGGCACAAGCGCCGCCACAAGGACCAACAAGTGCGGTCCAGAATCGCTGAAAACGGATTCACCAGCAACACGGCGAAAAATTCACAGCACTCATACCGTCCGTAATGGCGAAGTGCCATCACCAGCATCCCGGCCGAGATACCGTAAACCACGCGTGCCAACCAGAAGCGTGGTGCCGTCACCGGATCGCTCAACAAAAACACACCGCAAAACAGCAACAAGCCGGTGCACAATTCCAACTGGATGCTGGTTCCGGCATCCATATCGGCACGCGGAAACAGTGCCGCGATGACCGCGCAGGTAATCAGATACGAAAACAGAATATACGGTGACGAGGAGTGCCGAGCAAACAAAAACACGGCCGATGCCAGCAAAATCAAAATTCCAATCGAACCGATCGGTCCGGCAAAATCACCGCTGATCAAGGTCATACGATCCAGTTTCGGCACGCCGTTGCCGGTCAACTGCCGCATGGGCGAAGCGGCGGTAATCACGCCGTCTACGTTCCAAAGCGGCAGTGCCGCATCTTGCGATGGATCGGGATATTCAAACAGGCGAGTTGCAAAGCAAATCGCGCAAAACGCCATGCCGGCAGCAGCGGGATTGAACACGTTGTGGCCAATCCCACCAAACGGCATTTTGGCGACACCGATAGCAAACGCAGAACCGATCATCGGTACCCAAAACGGCGTAAGCGGTGACATCATAGCACCGATCAAAGCACCCGTAACGGCGGCTGTTCCGTCCGAAAGCGTGGATCTGCGGTGGGAAGCCGTACAGCACAGCAGTTCGGTGACTAGCGCACCGAGCATACCGCACAGCACCAGCAGCAACGGCCGCAGACCGTAATGAAGGCAGGAAAAGCCGGTAAGCGCCAGTACGCACAACAACACTCCGCCCGTTTGATAAAACGGATGGCGCGGTTCTTTTAAGTGTGGAGCCACAGAAGCCTTAAGCATCGGCATCCTCCTCCAATTCCAGCAAAATTGCGCTGTCCACATTGCTTGCTTCCGCAATAGTCGCGGTCAAATCAATTCCGCAGGGACAAACGTATGAGCAGGCACCGCAATGGTCGCACTGCGAAACCTCCAACGTGTTCAACCGCTCGTAATGCATATTACGAAAACGGCGCACGATTTCAAACGGAAGCAAACCGGCGTGACAAACCGAGGCACAACGGCCGCAGCCGATACAGGTACGCGGCTGCACTGTACGTATAGCATCGGCTTTTAACGCCAGCAGGCACGTCATGCCCGGAAGAATCGGAATATCTTGTGTGGAGGCCGCCGTGCCTGTCATGATCTCACCCAAGATTAAATACGTCGGGTCTTCGACCAAGCCGCAACGGGTCAATACCTCCTGCACTGTCGTTCCGAACGGAACCGTTACGTTTTGCGGCTCACGCACAGCGTTGCCCGCCACGGTCAGGGTACCGCGGTCGTGCGATTGATGAAAGTATACGGCGCGATACAACGCCAAACACGCCTGCACGCCAATCCGCATGACCCGCGCATCGAAGGAAACGGCATGTGCATGCGGCCGCACGGAACGGCGAACCGGTTCAACCGGCGGATAGTACGAATCAGTTTGATACAAGCGCCGTCGACCGATTCGTAACGCCATCGAACGACGCCGTTGCCCCGAAAGGCAAACGGCAATATGATAGCGCGTTGTTCCGGCGGCACGCGCCGCCAACGACAAACCTTCTGCGACCTGCTCTCCGTAATCTCTCAAAACGGCCCAGGCACTGGATTCATACGGCTGTATCTGTACGCCGTCTGCCACTAAATAATCGCATCCGGCTTCATACCACTCGTGCAATTTCAGCACCAGCGGCACACCGTCCAGCTCGTCGATAATATGAGCCTCTTCGGCCGCCGCATAAATCTCATCGCGGCTGATCTCACCGACCGTCGGAACCAGCACCTGCGGTTCCGAATCCGTGGAAATGCGGTCGATGACCGCACAGTTGAGCGTACCGTACAATGGATGGACCACTTCACGATTACCGCTGACCACACCGGTCACGCTGGAAAGCACCGGCGCTTGCGAGTTGCTTTCAGACGTAGACAACGGCGTTCCATGTCGCACGGTATCGTACAAAAAAACCGCCGGATGCACGTCGGCTCCGGTAAAATAGGTGTAGGGAAGCACAATCTGTGCAATATCCGACCATTCTGCCGTAGGGCGATCGATCGCCGGTTCCTTATGGAATAGTAACTTCACGCCTTTGCCAAAGCGCATCCGAAGCACCGTCCTTTCGCCGTTGATTTGCCAGAATTTACTCCTTGCCAACAGCCTGTACTCATAATATGATAATAATAAAAGCACCCATAGGAGGAATACCGATGAAAATGGAACCGCTCCCCGGCGGATGCCTGAAAATATGGATGACTCCAACCGATCTGCAACGCTGGGGACTGACCCCGGCGGCAATCGATACCCACGACCCGGCCACGCGCCGCACGATCGTCAAGCTACTGAAAATCGCCGAACAGCGGTATGGATTCCGCCGTGATGGCAAACTGACAGTAGAGATTGTATCGCTGGGAAGCGGCTGTCTGCTTTTACTGACACCGGGGAATCGGTCACTACCGTCCGGCTCCCTATCACCAACCATATACACGGTACACAATGCCAACGACCTGCTGCATCTTGGGAAAAGTCTGTCTGATGCCTTCCCCACCAGCCTGCCAACCGCCTCACTGTTTGCGTGGAAACGGGAATACCGCTTGATACTGTATACTGACGTACCGCTGAACGTTTCCTGCCACCGGGTGCTTTCGGAGTTTGCCGACCCGGTAGCCGACAGCGCCGTTGTTGCCGCCTATACCGAAGAACACGGCCACGCATTGGCAATTGGAAACGCTCTGCAACAGCTACTTACAGTGCGTGGATTTCCTGAACCAACGCCGCCGGATCCGGCGCATTAAAAAGTGCGCTGCCCACCACGGCAATATCGGCACCGGCCGACGCCGCCACCGGTGCCGTCGCGGAAGCCACACCACCGTCAACCTCGATCCGTACCGACAGACCACGGCGATCGATTTCCTCACGCAGAGCTTGGACCTTGGGCATCATATCCGCCATAAACTTTTGGCCGCCAAAGCCCGGCTCCACCGTCATGACCAGCACCATATCCAACTGATCCAAATACGGGAACACGGATTCAGCCGGCGTTTTCGGCTTGATCGTCAAAGCCGCCTGCTTACCCAAAGCGTGGATTTTTTGCAGCGTGTCCGCAATCGGTGCCGCACTTTCCACGTGAAAGTTGATCAGATCCGCGCCTACCTTAGCAAACGCTTCAATCAAGCGGCCCGGATACTCCATCATCAGGTGAACGTCGAAAAACATTGAGGTCAACGGGCGAAGCCGTGCAATCACCGGCGGCCCAAAGCTCAAGTTCGGAACAAAAACGCCGTCCATGACGTCCAGATGTACCATATCAGCACCGGTCGCTTCCACAAAGGAAAGCTCCTCAGCCAAATGAGAAAAATCACATGTTAAAATCGATGGTGAAACCTGCATGGCAATCCCTCTTTTTCAAAAACAGAAGTCGGTGGTATTGTACCGCATTTTTAAGAAAATGTCAAATTTTCAAAAAAGCCGCTCTTCCGATCGACGGAAAAGCGGCTTTTCTTTTATTTCGTACCGAAAATACGGTCACCGGCATCACCCAAGCCGGGAACGATATAGCATTTGTCGTTCAGGTGATCGTCCAGCGCTGCACAATAAATCTGAACGTCGGGGTGCGCTTCGCTCAAAGCCTTGAGTCCCTCCGGTGCGGCAATGATGCACATAAACTTAATATTTTTGGGACCGCGCAGCTTAATCTGACTGATCGCGTCCACGGCGGAGCCGCCGGTCGCCAGCATCGGGTCTAAAACGATCACTTCGCGTTCCTGAATATCGCCGGGAAGCTTGCAATAGTATTCCACCGGCTTAAAGGTCGTTTCGTCGCGATACAGGCCGATATGACCAACGCGCGCCGACGGAACCAACTCTACCGCGCCGTCAACCATGCCCAAGCCGGCACGCAGAATCGGAACGAACGCCAGCTTGCGACCGGCAATCTTTTTGCCCGTCGTAACCGCCATCGGCGTTTCCACTTCGGTATCGCACAGCGGCAAATCCCGCGTAGCTTCATACACCATCAGCTGGGTGATTTCCCGAATCAGCTCCCGAAACTGTTTGGAGCTGGTTTGCTTGTCGCGCAAAATGGTGACCTTGTGTTGAATCAACGGATGATCGGCAATGAATGGCTTAGACATAAAATCAACCTCCCAATTTTTCATACCGCGCTGAACGCGGATAACAACCTTAGTTCTTTTCTGCCTGGCGGCGACGCAATTCCCGCTCCGCTTGTGGCAACCGCAAATACGTCGGCAACAGCACGTCGCCGGACACAGCTTCGCCTGCGGCCAGTTGTACAACCGCCGCACGTGCCACACCGACAGCCGCTTGATCGCGCAAATCAACGGGAGCCAACCGCAACCATGGCATTTCGGCACAGCATAAGGCCGCCCCGTCACCAACCACCACGGTGGGATTTCGCTCGGCAGACAATCGCTGCGACAACTCCTCCAGAGTAATCGCTTCATCCGGCGTTTTCCGTGTAAGAATCCCATCCTTCAGCGAAAACAGCGCCGTGTATACTTGACGACAACGGGCATCCATTGCCGTTAAAATATCGACGGTCATCGGCAAACCTTCCAAGCGACGCGCCATCCCCTCCAACGTAGAAACCGGCACACAGGGAAGATCACCCGGAAATGCCAGCCCCTTAACAGCAGCAACACCGATCCGCACTCCGGTAAACGAACCCGGACCCACCGCCACCGCCAGCGCATCAACGTTTTCCAGTGAAATACCGGCGTTGCGCAGGCTATCCTCGATCATCGGCATCAGGGTTTGGCTGTGCGTCAGACGCGTATTCACCGTTGCCGAGCACAGCAGGGTCTCCTTGCCGTCATCAACGCGAAGCAATGCACAGGAAGCGGGGCCGGCTGAAGATTCCACCGCAAGCAAGGTGTAAGATGGTGGTAACGGCTTCAAAGAGAACACCCCTCAATCGTAATCACACGTTCGGTATCGGACAACCGTTCGAAGGTAACGTGAACGGCTTCTGCCGGCAAGGCCGCTTCAATATTTTCACTCCACTCCACGGCGAGCACGGCACCGGCATCCAAATATTCAAAGTAACCGGTCGTATCCAAATCTTCCCAGCCGGTCACGCGGTACATATCGAAATGCACCAACGACGGCGAGCCGCCGTAATCATTGACCAAGGAAAAGGTGGGGCTGGAGACCTCGGCTCTCGGCGAAAGCACTTGTGCCATGCCGCGGACAAACGCCGTTTTTCCCATGCCAAGCCCACCGAAAAACGCCACTACCGTGCCGGCGCGGCACTGCTCCGCCAAGCGACGACCGAGCGCTTCGGTTTCGCTGACGCTGTGAGTAATGAACCGAGACATCGGCAGGCTCCTTTCTTGCATTTCTTACAGTGTACCACAAAATTCGCACGATGCAAAGAGGTTTTGACAAAAAAGCTCTTATTGCTTTGCGTCGTACCAGGTTTTTCCGGTCTGAACATCGGCGCGCAAGCGCACCGACAATGAAACGGCGGCTTCCATTTCCTCTTTCAAAACACGTGCCGCGGCGGGAGCGTCTTGCTCGGCCGCCTCCACGATCAGCTCGTCGTGCACCTGAAGAATCAGTCGCGCATCCAGCTTTTCACGCCGCAAGCGATCGTGCACGCGAATCATCGCCACTTTAATAATGTCCGCCGCCGTGCCTTGAATCGGCATATTACGCGCCACACGCTCGCCAAACGAGCGCGTCGCGTGATTGGAAACCTTCAGCTCCGGCAATGGACGGCGGCGACCGAACAACGTTTCCGCATAGCCGGTTTCATTGGCGGCTTCGATCAAGCCGTCCATATAGCCTGCCACGGCACTGTAACGCGCCAAATACTGCTCAATATATCGCTTGGCCTCACCGTAGCTGACATGAATATCCTCCGAAAGCGAGTGGGCACCGATGCCGTAAACAATGCCGAAATTGACCGCCTTGGCCTGCGAGCGCATCAACGGCGTAACCAATTTTTCGGGAACGTTGAATACCTGTGCCGCCGTAATACGGTGAATATCTTCTTCGTTGTTAAAGGCGTTGACCATCGTCTCATCCCCCGACAACGCCGCTAACACACGCAATTCAATCTGCGAATAATCCGCATCGCACAGCACCGCTCCATCGCGGGCGTGGAAAAAGCGGCGCAGCTCCCGGCCCAATTCCTGCCGCACCGGGATATTTTGCAGGTTAGGCTCCGCTGAAGAAATACGGCCGGTACGCGTTTCCGTTTGGTTGAAGCTGGTGTGAATCCGGCCATCCGGCCCTATCTCTTTTTCCAACCCGTCACAATAGGTGGATTTCAGCTTGGACAAGGTACGATAGTTCAAAATCATATCCACCACGGGATGAACGTTTCGTAAGCTCTCCAACACCTCGGCATTGGTAGAATAGCCGGACTTCGTCTTCTTTTTGGCAGGCAACCCCAAATCTTCAAACAACGCTTTGGCAAGCTGCTTGGGTGAGTTAAGATTAAAGGTATACCCCACCGTTTCCGCGATCGCAGCAGTTAATTCGTGAATGTGCGCCTCCAGCGAAGCGCCGAATTGCTGAAGCCCCGCACGATCGACTGCAAAACCGATGCGTTCCATATCCGCCAGCACCACCGCCAGCGGAATTTCCATCTCCTGCAGTAACGACAGCTGATCCGCTTTTTCCAGCTCAGCTTCCAGCACGTCGGCCAACGACGACAAAACACGCAGCTCCTCCGGCTGATCCCCGGTTGAGGCAACCACGCCGTATCGCTGTGCCAGCCGCACCGGCTCATAGTCAGAGGCCAACGGGTCCAGCAAATACGCCGCCAATTGGGTATCCATTGTGATTTGTACCGGAGTCACGTTCCGGCGCAACGTGATCGCCGCCAACGCCTTGGTGTCCGTCACGCGCTTGGAAACGGTGGCATCGGCCAGCAACCGCAAAAAGCGTGGATCATCCACCGAAAGCGAGGCGCTCTTGCCGTTCGATGCCAGCCATACCGTTTCTTCCGACAGCCAAATATCCACCGTGGAAGCCGCCAACACGGCATCGGGATTCGCCGCGATCAGCACCGTTTCGGAAGTCGTAGCCGGAGCGACTGTTTCGGGAGCAATCCCCAAACGATCCAACAGCTTAAACATTTCCAACCGTGTCATCAATTGTGCCAGCTCGTGTCGTTGCGTCTCACGCAACCGATACGCCGTCGGCTCGATAGCGGCCAGCGGTACGGTTCGACAAATCTCCCCCAACTTGCGGCTCAAATACGCGCTGTCGCGCCCGGCCATCAGCTTGGTACGCACACTGTCACGAATATCCGGTGAATCGAGCTGTGCGTACACGCCGTCCAGCGTGTGAAACCGATGCAGCAGGTCCAGCGCCGTTTTTTCGCCCACACCGGGAACGCCGGGAATGTTGTCGCTGGAATCGCCCATCAGTGCTTTCAGATCAATCAACTGCTCCGGCGTAAAACCGTATTTTTCAAAAATCGCGGCACGATCATACGTCAGCGTTTCCGGCTGCCCCATGCGCGTAGCCGTCAGCAAAACCGTAACTTTATCGTCAACCAGTTGCAATGAATCGCGATCCCCGGTGGCGATGAAGCAAGGTACGTCGGCCTGCGCCGAAGCCGCCGACAGCGTACCCAAAATATCGTCTGCTTCATAGCCGTCCAATTCCAGAACGGCACATCCCAGATAGGTCAACAGCTCCTTGATCAGCGGAAGCTGTAGGGCAAGCTCATCCGGCATACTCTTTCTCCCGGCTTTGTAGTCCGCGTACATTTTATGGCGAAACGTGGGAGCTTTACGGTCGAAAGCAACGGCTACCGCATCGGCGTGCGTTTGCTCCAGTAGGCGAAGGTAAATATTCAAAAAGCCTACCAACGCATTGGTTGGCGTCCCATCGTGGGTCGTCAAGGTTTTGATCCCGTAAAAGGCACGGTTCAAAATGCTGTTTCCGTCAATGACCAAAAGGGGCATGAGCACGTTCTTCCTTTCCGATGCTAGAGTAAGACCCTGCCAACCGAGATCAGCAGGGTCTTGAAAAAAGCAAAACTTACGCGCGACCGGCGCTGCCGAGCACGTTCTGAATCTTGTGCTTCACCACGGCAGTGATGCAATCGCGGCCTTCGCCCAAATACTGGCGAGGATCAAAATGCGTGGGGTTTTCCGCCATGTGGCGACGGATACCGGCCGTCAGCGCCAAGCGCAGGTCGGAGTCCACGTTGATCTTGCAAACGGCGAGAGAAGCCGCCTCACGCAGCATATCCTCCGGAATACCGATGGCATCCGCCATTTGGCCGCCGTACTGGTTGACGATGGCAACGTACTCCGGCATAACCGACGAAGCACCGTGCAGTACGATCGGGAAGCCGGGCAGGCGATCCATAACCTCCTTCAGGATATCAAAGCGAAGCTGGGGCTTTTGACCGGGCTTAAACTTGAAAGCGCCGTGGCTGGTACCGATGGCGATCGCCAGCGAATCCACACCGGTGCGCGTCACAAAATCCTGCACCTGATCCGGATCCGTGTAGTTTGCCTTGTCCGATTCTACGCTGACCTCATCCTCGACGCCGGCGAGCTGACCCAGCTCACCCTCTACCGTAACGCCGCGGGCATGAGCGTACTCTACCACCTTGCGCGTAACCTCTACGTTTTCCTCATAGGGCAAATGAGAGCCGTCAATCATCACGGAGGTGAAGCCACCGTCGATGCAATCCTTGCACAGCTCGAAGCTGGAGCCGTGATCCAGGTGCAGAGCAATCGGCAAGCCGGTCTCCTCCACCGCCGCCTTCACCATGTTGTACAGGTAGGCGTGACGGGCATACTTGCGCGCCGAGCCGGACACCTGCAGGATCACGGGGGAATTCAGTTCCTTACAGGCATCCACAATTCCCTGCACGATCTCCATGTCGTTGACGTTGAACGCGCCGATGGCGTAACCGCCTTCATACGCTTTCTGAAACATCTCTTTCGTATTTACCAAAGGCATAGTTTTGACCTCCTAACTCAATATGCCACTATTATACACCATCTCTGCGGAAATTCAAAGCCTTTCTTCAAAAAATTCTATTCTTTTTCAAAAAAACTTGTCCGGCACCCGAAAAATTGGTATACTGAACGGGAAAGGATGTGCGATTATGCGCGAAGATATTACCAGTATTCCCGTCAGTGAGGTGTTCGAGCCGAAGGACGGTTGCCCCATTTGCCGTATGCGCGACCTACTGGAAGTCCGCGTCGCGGAATACATCACCGGAGCCGCCATGATGGAGCCAGACGTTCGCATGGAAACCAATCGCCTCGGCTTTTGCATCGATCACTACCGTCTGATCCTCAAGCAACGCAACCGTCTCGGTGTGGCGCTGATGCTGGAAAGCCATCTGACCGAGCTGGAGCAAACCGTGTTTAAGGGAGCGCCGATTCTCGGCAAAAGCGCGCGAAAACAGGCGAAAAGCGCCAACGAGCACCACGCCACCTGCTTTTTATGCCAACAGGTGGACTGGGCGATGACGCGGATGCTCGCCACGGTTTGTCGCCTATGGGAGAATGAGGAAGACTTTCGCAAGCTGTTTGCGGAACAGCCACAGCTCTGCCTCCCCCACTTCACCGAATTGGTGCAAGCGGCGGAAGCCGGCGGCATGAACAAAAAACGCGTGCCAGAGTTTGCCAAGGTCGCCGCGTCGCTGTCCCGACGCACGTTGCAGGAATTGCACGGCGATGTGACGCATTTTTGCAAAATGTTCGACTATCGCAGTAGTAGCGAAGGGGCCGATTGGGGAAATTCTCGCGATGCGGTAGAACGGTCGGTGAAGTATCTGACCGGGCGAATGCCGTAACCGGTCGATACGGTGAAAAATTCAACAGTTTGTATCCAAAAAATTTGAGAAAAATAATTTTTCACGGTTTTTTCGACGGCAAACGCTGGCAAAGCCCCTTTGAAACCGCGATTTGTTCACATTTTCCACATAGTTTTCCACCAAAACCGTGAAAAACAAATTATTACAAAGAGTTATACCGCCTTGTCCGACGTACAATTTCGACGAAATTTTTCTTGTGAAACCTGCATAAAATTTCGTCCCCGCTCCATACTTTTCTTCGAGTTGACACCGGCAAGGAGGGCACACATGATAAAAGGAATCAGCCGTCAGATCGTAGAGATCACCGGCACCAACAGCCCCTATTTTGAACGAGCGTTTTTGGTCGTCCGCCCGGCGTGTGCGGATGAGGCGGAGGAGCTGTTACACGACGAAGCCGACCGGGTATTACAGTCGCAGGACGGCTACACCGGACTGCGGCGCGCACGACAACGCAGGCATTGGCAACGGACATTGCTCATCCTGCTCGGCGGCGCGCTGAGTCTGCTGGCAGAGCGCGTGTTATTTCTCTTATTATAAAGTTATAAAGTGAAAAGTCCTCGCGTGGGCTTTTCGCTCCGATTGGCAAAAAAAGCACCCGTCGTCCGGCCACAAGGCCGTTTGACGGGTGCTTTTGATTATTCTAACCGATCCAACAGTTCCGGCAAGGACGTGATCCGCTCCACTTCCGGAAAACGATCGTCCTGACCGGACATATCCAAATACAGCGGAACCATGCCGGCACGTTGCGCCCCCACCAAATCGTTCGGGGGATAATCTCCAACGTAGACGCACTTCTCCGGGGATACGCAAAGTCGTTGTGCCGCGCGTCGAAACACTTCGGGAGACGGCTTGGCGACCCCCTCCTCACCACCGATCAGCACCACGTCGAGCAACGGACGCAAGGCAGAGGCGTCCAGCTTGAGATTCTGTTGTGGCATAACGCCGTTGGTAATGACCCCCAATCGGTAGCCGCGCCGCTTCAGTTCACGCAGTACGCGCTCCGCGTCGGAAAACGGTGCAGTATAAAAGGGAAAGCGCCTTTGAAACTCCTGCCACAGCGCATCCGCTTCCGCCGGCCAATCCCAGCGCGCCTTCAATCGCTGAAAATACTCATGATAATCGACGTATCCGCCGCAATTTTCCTCCAACATCTGCTGGGCACGTTGCGTCAGCTCGTCGGCAGACAAGGTGGGAAACGCTCGACGGAGCATTTCCTGTGCCGCGCCCAAAAAAGCGGTCGCACGGTCTTGCAGGGTATCGTCAAAATCGAACAGAACAGCTCGGCCACCGTCACCGCCGAGCGTAGTGTGAGCCGTGCGAAGGTCATTGGCAATCTGCGTGCGGAGCTGCTCCACACTTTCAAAGCAACGCTCCTCGCGAAAAAAGCGGATCAGCTCCACAGTCACGGTTTGTCCGTACAAATCGCCGCTGTAATCCTCGACGTAGGTTTCCGCCTGAGGTGCATTGGCACCGCCCACCGTGGGATGAATCCCCAAGTTGGTAATCGCCCGATGCTGTACGCCATCCAGCACGACCAACGAAGCGTACACGCCGTAGCGCGGAACGGCGTATTCGGGCGGCAACAATTGATTCAGCGTGGGAACTCCCCACCCTGTGCCGCGATGATCGCCGGAGCCTACGGGAAGCGTCAGGGCATAGGGACGGCCGAGAAAACCGCGCGCCCGTTCCGGATCACCGTCGGCCAATGCGCGACGAATCACGGTGGAGCTGACGGTAGCACCGTCACGCTTGACCTCCGGAACGACGCGTACTTCTATGCCGAGCGGCTCACACAAGGTTTTCAGCAACGCGGCATCACCGACACCACCGAGACCGAACCGAAAATTGTATCCACAGCACACGACCTGTGCCTGTAACGCGCGGTATAATACCCGATCGACAAATTCCTGTGGGCTGAAGTGGCGAACCGACTCAAACGAAACGGAGAGCCACTCGTCCACCCCCAGCGTGCGTGCCTGCTCACACTCCTGCTGCTCGGAAATGAGTCGCCCACCGGATTTGGGGACACCGGTCAACGACAACACCGTTACCGTGGGAAACGGGATCGAGGCGGAGGGCGAGGTGACGTTGCGCGCGGCGGCAATCACCGCCCGATGTCCTAAATGCATACCGTCGAACACGCCCAACGCTACCGAACGACGCACGCACGGCAGTGCCACACCGGGCCGCCAACTTTGTCGAACCACGATCCCACCCCCTTTTTCAACCAGTATATCACAACTTTCCAAAAAACAAAAGCCTTTTGTAAAAACACAAAAAAAACACATTTCTTTGGTATGCTATGGTATATTGTGAAGGTGTGTATCGACATACCTTCTCACTGTTACAGAAAGGACGTGTTCTCATGATTGAAGTGCAGAACTTAACTAAACGCTATGGTTCGCACTGTGCCGTAAACAACATCAGCTTTCGGGTCGAAGAAGGCGAGATTTTGGGCTTTTTGGGGCCAAACGGTGCCGGTAAGTCCACCACGATGAACATTCTTACCGGGTATCTTTCCGCCACCTCCGGAACCGTGAACATCGATAACGTCGATATTCTGGACGATCCCAACAAAGCCAAAGCCAACATCGGCTATTTGCCGGAACAGCCGCCGCTGTATTTGGATATGACGGTGCGCGAATATCTGGACTTTGTGTACGACTTGAAGAAATGCACCATCAACCGTCGCAAGCACATTTCCGAAATTTGCCATTTGGTTCACATTGAAGAAGTGTACGGGCGACTGATCAAAAACCTTTCCAAAGGTTACCGTCAGCGCGTCGGCTTTGCTCAAGCACTGATCGGCAATCCGCCGGTACTGATTTTGGATGAGCCGACCGTCGGTCTGGACCCGAATCAAATCATCGAGATCCGCTCGTTGATCAAGAATCTGGGCAAACACCATACGGTGATCCTATCCTCGCACATTCTCCCCGAAATCGAAGCCGTGTGCGATCGTATCGTCATCATCAACAACGGTGAAATCGTGGCCGACAACACGGCGACCAACCTGTCTGCCGAGTTTTCCAAGGATCACCGCCTTATGGCTCGCATCGCCGGTGATGAGCAACGCGCGTATTCCCTGCTGAAGCACGTGCCCGGCATTGCCTCCGTTACCACCTTAGGCGAGCGTGAACCGGGCATATTTGAATACGCTCTGGAGCCGGTGCGCGACGCCGATTTTCGCCGCTCCCTGTTTACGATGCTTGCCAAGGAAGGACTTCCTCTGGTCGGCTTAAAATCGATGGAAATGTCCTTGGAGGAAATCTTCATTGAACTCACACGGGAAAAAATTCCCACCGCCACTCGCAAAGGAGGTAAACGGAAATGACCGCTGTATTTAAGCGTGAATTCAAAACGTATTTCACTTCTCCCATCGGGTATTGTGTCATTGCCATGATGTTTGCCCTGACCGGCCTGATCTTTTATCAATACAACGTCGGCTATCAAACGCCGGACCTCACCTACGTATTTCAAAACCTGCAGAGCTACGTGCTGTTGCTGGTGCTCCCGATTTTAACCATGCGCCTCATGAGCGATGATAAACGCCAAAAAACCGATCAGCTTCTTTTCACCTCGCCTGTCGGTCTTACCGGCATCGTGCTCGGTAAATTCTTTGCCGCCATTCTTCTCTTCGCCATCAGCTGCTCCCTGACCCTGCTTTGCGCCGTCATCGTCGCCATGAAAACCACTCCCGATTGGCTGGTAATCATCGGCAATTACGTCGGTCTGTTGCTGTTAGGTGGCATGGTCGTTGCGATCGGTCTGCTCATTTCCTGCCTGACGGAAAGTCAGTTCGTTGCGGCACTCGGCACCTTTATTGCCTCGTTGCTGTTGATCATGGTCGATTATCTCCCCTCCCTGATCTCCGGCGTCACCTGGATCAGCACCGTTGTCTCGTTTTTGTCGGTTACACAACGCTTTTCCAACTTTGCCGTCGGTGCCATCCAATACCATGACATTGTCTTTTTCCTGTCCATGCAAGCGTTATTTCTGTTCTTAACCGTTCGCCTGCTGGATCGCAAAAGATGGAATTGAAGGGAGGTATTCCGCTATGAATAAACAGTTTTTCTTTGGAAAGAAAAAGTCCGATGAGATTCAAACAACTACCGACGTCGCGCCGGAAGAAGTGGCTGATGCTCCGAAAAAGAAACGCTTCCGCTTAAACTGGAAAAACAATCGCAAGCTGCGCCTTGGCACCACGGCAACGATTTTTTCTATTGTGGTGGTAGCCGCCATTTTAGTCTTCAACGTGATTGTCAGCGTACTGTACAACCGTTTTCCCTTGTCGTTTGACTTAACGACGGATAACACCTACACCTTGTCGGATCAGGCGCGTGCAGTTGCCAAAAACGTGAAAGAGGATATTACCATCGATATTTTCTTGAGCGAAAGCTATTTTCAATCACCGTCCTTTAGTCAGGACGAATACAACATCATCATGCGCCAGTTCTATCAGTTTACCAAGGAATACGGCTCGCTCAGTAACGGGCGCATCCAGGTCACGTATTACGATTTGGAATCCAACCCGACTCTGGCGACCAAATTCAGCGACTACGACGTTGAATACGGTAGCATCCTGTTCCGTTGCGGAACACAAAGTCGTATGTTCGGCGTCGATAGTCTGTATTCTTACGACTATGACTCTACCTACGGCTACGTGTATACCTCCAAGGTAGAAGAAGTCCTTTCCTCCACGGTCAACTCACTTTGCGGAGGCAAAACCGTTACTATCACCTTCCTGACCGGCCACGACGAAAACTCCGAGCTGATCTCCACCATGAAAAGCCTGTATGAATTAAACGGTTACGCCACGCAAGAGCTGAATTTCAAATCTGCTTCTGCCAGCACTATTGATGAAACGACGGAAATGCTGATCATCGCCGCCCCCACCACGGACTATACGATCGATGAGATCAACCGTCTGCGCGAGTGGCTGAACAACGACGGCGAGTTAGGCCGCAACCTGTTCGTTCTGTGCAACTATGAATTCACGACGGAGAACGCCGACGGTCGTGGAAATCTGTATGATTTTCTGGCCGACGATTACGGCATTACCGTGACGGATCAATTGATTGCAGAAGCCAATACCAACAACTACATGCCCGGACCGAACGGCGAGTTTATGCCGTTCGCACAAATGTACTCCTCCGACATCACCGACAGCAGCGGAACGGTCTTTATGCCGTATACGCTCCAGTTGAAATTAAGCAACGAAGAAGACCCCTCCGAAACCGGCGTCGGTAACGTATCGCTGATCACCTTTTCCAGCGGCGCCGAGCTGGTCGACGTGGACACGATCAGCTCCGGTAGCAAAAACTCGACTAAAGCCGATGCGGCCCCCATTGGCATGGCTTATGCAGTCGAAGCCAGCGGCATGGTGGAAAACCACGTGATCGTCAGCGGCGGTTATTTGTATCCCTTGTATAGCGCCACGTACGTTGAATATAAAAATGAAGAGCTTACGCTGGAACCGGTACGCAACACCTGTCAGTTAGGTAACACTATTGCCATCTCCTCCAAAAATTTGACGACGCCGACGCTGTCCTTTACGGAGAAAGATGCCTTGGTGATCCGAATCATCTTCATTGCGTTACCGATCGCACTGGTTTCCGTCAGCCTCTTCGTGTTCTTCAGAAGGAGGCACTTATGAGTAAGCGCACACGTACGTTGCTGCTTTCCGTCATCGCGCTGGTCGCCCTGCTGGGCGTCATGTTCGGAGTAATTCTCCTGCTCCCCTCCTCCTCGGATGGCGACAGCACTCAAACCACAACGGAAACCGAAGCGACAACCATCGCGTTTAAGCCGACACTCACGGCGAACAGCACGAAACCAACCGGTACGACTACCGGCAACACCACTGTGTATTCCGTGAACGTCACCACGCCGAAAGAAACCTTCACCATAGAGACAAACGATCAGGGCAACCTGCGCGTCAAGGGCTTTGAGGACCTGGAGGATTTTGCCAACACGGTATACTACACCAGCCTCATCGAGGAGCTGGAGGAAATCACGGCGTTGCGCATGGCGAACAGCGCTCCCTCTAATCCGGAGGACTTCGGCTTTGATACCGAAAAGGGGTGCAGCACCGCCAAGCTGGACGTTCTCTATACCGACGGAAGCACCATTTCGTTTGAAATCGGCGACGAATCGCCCAAGGGCGACGGCTACTATTTCCGGGAAAGCAACTCGGCCGCAATCTACGTGGTCGATACCGACTTTGTCGATACCGTTTCCCAGCCGTCTACCGGGTATTTGTCCATGCTCCCGATCTCGGCACCCACCGCATCGCAAAGCGATTCGGATGACACCACCGTGGTTCGCGATGCAACCTTGTCCGGCACGGTACGTCCTGAACCGATTCGCTTCCAAATATCCGGCGATTCGATTTCATCCAGCGAAAGCTCGCAAATCCTGACCGGTTACTATTTAACGAAGCCGTTCAAGCGCAACCTGAAAAACGGCACCGATATGCTCACCGTCTCCACCTTTTCCGGGCTTTACGGTAGCGACGTGGCCATGCTTCGTCCGACAGAAGCTGATTTTGCCAAATACGGTCTGGACAATCCGTATTCGGCTTGCACCGTTAATCTGTCGATTCGGAAAAGCACAACGACAACCGACGACGATGGCAACGAGACGACAACGTATTCCTTCTATAATACGTTTGAATACACCATCAAGCTCGGCAACGTTGTGGAAGAGGATGAATCTCTTCGGTATGCGGTCGTTTATCACGGCGACGAGCTAGTTCCGATCGTTTACGAGGTGGTGACCAGCAGTCTGAAATGGGCCGAGGTACAATACGACGACCTGGCGGACGAACTGCTGTTTTTCTCCTATATCACCGACGTGAAAACGTTCACTGTTACACTGGACGGTGTCACGACCTCTTTTGAGCTGACCCACTACACCGATACGGACGACTCCGAAGAAAATTTGAAAGTGGTCTCCGACGGAACCCGTTACGACACCCAGTCCTTCCGTGACGTCTATCAGGCGTTGATCGGTATTCTGCGTGCGGAAAGCACCGCGGCATCGCCCTCCGGCGAACCGATGCTGACGGTGAATATTCAAACCAATGCTGACAATTCAAACAGCAGTTGGGTGAAAATATATACGTATTCCGCCGGCAAGTATATGGCTGTACACGACACCGGCGAAACCTATCTGGTCTACGCCAAGGACGTTGAATCCGCTTTGAGTACGCTACGCAATTTCTTGAAATAAGCACCAGCCTCTAAACAGGTCTGTCTCGCATGAGACAGACCTGTTTTTGCATTGTGAACAAACGCTCTCACGATTGCAACATCTCTTTCACCGTTTCGTAGGGTAAGCCCCAAACGCGGTGTGTGCGTTTCTTTTCGCCAAAGCAACGCACCGTTACGGTGCAAAGGCCGTTTCGCCGCTGATTACGCGAACGCGTAACAATCACGCAGTCAACGGATGAACGCGGCAAATAAACGCGGTACACCGCGAGTCCACGCGGATAGCACAAAAGCACCGCCGATGCATCATAGCCGAATCCGGCACAACAAAAGCCGACACCGCGAATGACCAGCCACCATAGACTAAACAGCATCCACAGCGCCGATAATCCATACCACCAGCCACCGAAGAACCAAAGCCAACTGCCGACCAGCAACAACAGCAACGGTGGTGCTATATACCGTTTGCAGGAACGGCGCGACGGTGACGCCGGTTGATCGTTGATCGGGAATCCCGGCAACAAGCGATCTAAGCAGTCGGATAAATCCCGCGGCCGCGCCGCCGGAATCAGTACGGGACGCGTTCCAACGCTTCGCCCATAGCCCGCCGCCGTAACGATCGCCGTTTGCAAGGACCACAAGCGCATGGTCAGCGTTTGGCGCAACTCCAGTGCCGTGATTTTATCTTGGTCGATCAAGATGTCACGGTGAGTAAGCAAACCGGAGGACAAATGCAATACATGCTCGTCCCGATACGCACGAAACCCTTCGTAACGCAAAAAATTTCGCACGGCGGAAACCAGCCATCCAGCAAGCAGCACGTTGCCGATCGTTGGAAGAAGCGGCGACAGACCGAGCTCTGCCAAACGGTTGATTTTCCCCACCACCTCCTGCGTTACCGAGTTTCCCAACAGCTTGCCACTATGCCGTAAAACCGGCGATATCGTTAGCAACCCCACCGCCGCATTGGAGCCGGTCAGCGCCATCACCAAAATCGGCCAACGTACGGCACGATAATCGTACTGATGGTGCTTCAAGCTGAACAGATGCCGTGCCTGCGCGGACGAAAGATACAGCAACGCATCGGCACGACGCCGCAATCCTGCCGTGCTGATCAAAATACGCCGCCCCCGTAACAGCCACAGTAACGGCGTTCGCTCGATTTCTACCGAAGCGGCATCCTCGGCAGAAACGCGCAACGTTTTCTGCGTGCAAATCCCCTGTCGTATTTCCAAAACGTGGGATCGGTGATTTTCAAGAGCTGACAGGCGATACCGACAGCTACGCCATTTAAGCCATACGTATCCCACCAGTGCCGCCCCTACGACAGGCCCGTATCGGTGCACCGTCGGCAGTTCGCCGTGCAATACGGCGGCCGCCATACGGATAAGCGGAACAAAAAGCAAAAAGCGCCATCGTCTCAAATCGTAAACGGCATAGGCAAAATACGGACGTTGCTCCATTACGTGCGCTCCTCATCAACTTCGAAATAGGTTGTCAATCGCTCAACGTCAGTGCGATCCAACAACGGCAACCACGCTGAACCGCCGGCAAAGCGTAAAACCACCGTTCGACACCGAAAAGCACGGTGGAGAGGCGGCATCCATATTTCATACGTTCTCAGCGCTTCGAGTGGAGCGTAAATTTCACGTTGCCACAGTAAGCCATAGGAAACGTTTACGGCGCTCCGATCCACACGGCCGTACAGAGAATGTACCAGCTTTGGAACGTACAGAAAAAACAACGGCAATAACACAAGGGTTGGTATCGGGCAACACCATCGTATCCAAAACGGTAGCCAACGGGAAAGTACAACGATCGTCACGGTCAAGATGACATCTGCCACAACCAACGTTCCGCGCAACACCCAAACCGCTCCGCGCCCTGCATGAAAAGTCACCGATCCTCACCCCATCCGTATTTTGGCTTGACAAGTATATTTATACCCAAAATCAGGCAAACTATGTCAGAGCATCTACGACTAACACGGAGGTGAAGCGGATGAAAGCGTTTCGCGGTGGGCTGTATTTTCCCCAAGCCCTACACGTTGCCAAGAACACGGCATTGCAAATCCCCCTGTGCGTATTCACCCCGAAAAAGCTCCGCTTATCCCTGAAAGTGGGCAACTCGGTTTTGCACCCCGTCGTCGCAGATCGGTCGCACGTCCGTGTAGGCGAGCTTGTTGCCGTCGATCCGGCAAAAAACGTACCGCCACTCCACAGCGGACTGTCCGGCGAGGTATGCTATGAAACGGACGGTGTACGAACCGATGATGAGGCCACCGTCACCGCGTTATCGGTCGTCGGCGACGGTCAAACACTTCCGGATTCGCTTTTGCCACGCTTGCCGGAGGATTCCGATGCCGCGGCGATCGTACAACGTATGTACGATGCCGGTTTGGTAGGGCTGGGCGGTGCCGGATTTCCCACGTTTCGCAAATACAAAAGCCACACCGCCCACCACCTTCTGATCAACGCCTGCGAATGTGAGCCTTTTCTTGCCGGCGACGGTCGCTTGGTGATCGATCAGGCGGAAACGGTACGTGACGGCATTGCGTATTTGTGCCGTGCCGGCGGTGTTGCCGACGATCACGTCGTTTTGTGTGTGGAGTCTGGGATCGTGTTCGAGGGGCTTCGTCGGATCGCCGCCAATACCCTATGGCAGGTACGCCGTCTGCCGCAACGCTATCCGCAGGGAAGCGAAAAGCAACTCATTCGCGCCGTGCTGGGAGTGGAGCTACCGCAAGGCATTTATCCGGCGGACTGGGGCATCCTCGTCTCTAACGTCGGCACTGCCTCCGCCATGGCCGATGCAGCACGCGGTCTTCCCTTAACGCACCGCGCCGTTACCGTTTCCGGCATGGTTCGCACCCCGCGCAATCTGTTCGCACCGATCGGCACTCCGTTGCAAGAGCTGATGGCTACCGTCGAACCGCTCGTCACCGGTCGCCGTGCACAATGGATCGTCGGCGGTGCCATGACCGGACAACGTCTGACCGACACCGCCGCGAACGGTCTGCCAAAAACGTGTGGCGGCGTGCTGATACTACCCAACGATAACGTTTCGGAATCGCCGTGTATTCGGTGCGGTGCCTGTGTACGGGTGTGTCCCTCCGGATTGACCCCCTATCTCATCGATCGCGCCTACGCCCGCCGAGAAAACGACCTATACGACCGGCTACATGCCAACGCCTGCATTTCCTGTGGCTGTTGCTCCTACGTCTGCCCGGCAAAACGCCCGCTCGCCGCACGCGTGACCGCCTGTCGTCATTCGGAAAGGAGGGACGGTGCTTGAAGCAGCATCACGCTCCGCCGTATTTGCACGCTTCCCGATGCACAAAGACGCTCCTGCTCGACGTGTGTATCGCCCTCACGCCGCCCTCATTGGCGGCCGTTTGGTTTTTCGGGTGGCACGCCGTTTGGATGCTGTTAACCGCTTTGAGCAGTGCTTTTGTTGCCGATCGCCTATCGGCTCGCCTGCACGGCTTCCACACCGATTTCAACAACAGTGCGCTTGTTACCGGCACCATTCTGGCATTATCCTGCCCTCCCGGCATTCCTCTTTGGCTGTTAGCACTTGCCTGCGTCGTCGCTATCGCGGTATTCCGTGACTGCTTCGGCGGCATGGGTGCCAACCTTTTCAACCCCGCTATGGCGGCGCGTGCCCTGCTGATAACGATATTTCCCGCTCAACTTTCCCAGTATGCGTCGCCGGATGCCGTCAGCACCGCCACACCGCTGACGGAGCAAACGCTTTCGCCGTATCTTCTTTTTTTCGGAAAAACAAGCGGTGCGATTGGTGAAACTTCCGGACTGCTTATTCTGCTTGGCGGCACATACCTAATCGCGCGCAAGGTGATTTCCCCACGGATTCCCCTGCTGTCTCTGGCCGCCTTTTCGGCAATCATCGTCATGCACGGTGATCCTCTGCTACCGCAACTGCTGTCCGGCGGCTTGCTGTTTGGCAGCGTGTACGTCTTTACCGACTATACCGGCAGCCCCGTCACGCCGCTTGGCGAAGCGCTGTTTGCTGTCGGTGCCGGTGCACTCACCGCAGCGTTTCGTCTGTGGGGACGGTATCCGGAGGGAGTATGCTTTGCCGTCCTCACCTTAAATCTGATTACGCCGTCATTGGATCACTTGACCCGTCCGCGAGCATACGGGATGAAACGAAGGGAGCGCTCTGCTTGAATACTTGGTGCAAAACGTGCCTGTCGTGGGCAATCACCGCCACCGTATCGCTGGGTCTGTTATGGGGTGGCGACCGACTCACGGAGAAGCGGCTTGCCGATCAAAGCGACGACCAGGTTCGTCGGCTATTTGCGGAGCTGGCCGATGCCGCGCAGTTGGAGGAACTGAACGTTCACGAAAATTCCACCGTCGTCGAGGCGTGGAAAGCGCTAGACACGGATCAACGGGTGCTGGGCTACGCCGTTACCACCTCGGTACAAGGCTTTGGTGGAAGTATTGAAATTCACGTCACGGTTGCCGCCGACGGACAGACCGTTCAAAAGCTCCGTATCGGTGAACACCACGAAACCGAAGGCTACGGCGCGCGCGTTGAAGAAGCCGCTTTTACCGATCAGTTTGCGTCACAGCGCTCCCCGTTTTATTTGGCGGGAAGCACGCGGAGAACCGCTTTGCGAAACGGAACCTATCGTGCCGCAGACGACGCGTACGATTACGCCGGTTTTCGCGACGTCGTCACGTTGACGGTTTCCGACGGAAAAATCACCAAGGTCGACTGGGACGCTGAGCAAAAGAACGGCCAATCGACCAAAAAAGCACTTTCCAAGGCCGGAAGATACACTATGAGCGACACCGGACTTCCCTGGCATCAACAAGCCGAGATCATGGAAAATGCATTGTTGTCCCTTCAAGACCCGACACGAATTTCCTACAATTCCAGCACCGGAAAAGCCGATGCCCATACCGGCGCTACCATCTCCGTTTCTCCGTTCGTTCGCCTTGCTACAGAAGCGCTGAACATGGCCAAAAGCACCGAGGGCAGTGCGATCGACGGCATCAGCGGTGCGACCATCTCATCACAAGCGGTGATTCGCGCCGTAAATGAAGCCGCCAATTTCATAGCATCGCTGACGTAAAGGAGGACTTGGCCATGTCCGTTACTCCCTACGCCGGGGGAATCCTGCTCCTGCTGTTGGTTGCCGATAGCACGTCACTGCAACAGAGCCTGTTGCGGCTGGCATTGACGTCAATGCTTTTGTTGCTTACCAGCGGCTTTTGCGTGCTTTTGCGCCGCACAGCTCTCCCCGTCGGCTCCGCCGTCGCCGTTGTGTTTTCTTTCCATGCCGGAACGGCACTATGTCTTGTGTTCAACATTCTGTTTCCGGCGGTATCGTGCGAGCCGGATGCGCCGCTGACTCTGTTGCTGCTTACCGCCTGTGGTCTTGCCGCAACAAAGCCGCCCCCTTTCGATTGGCGTTGGATTCCTGCCGCATTACTCATCGGCGGCCTGCGCGAATGGCTGTCTACCGGAGCACTTTTAGGAGTCACGCTCTGTCCGTCTCCGCTGTCCACTGCCTTTGAAGAAGCGGTAGGAGGTCTGCCGCTCGCAGCACTGGTGCTGTGTGGTTTTCGGTTGAGACCCCCTTTGTTCAGTCAAAAGCTTCCCACGGTCGCACTCCCCATTCTGGGTGTTATTTCGGCTGTCGGAGCCATGCTGGGCATCATCACCGCCTCCCTGCCAACGTACTATTGCTTGGGAGGCGTTACCGCCGTCTGCGCGTTACTTGTCGGCCTGTTGCCGAAAAAATTTGCTGTTGACGACTGGCTGTTTTTGTGCCCGGCCATCGTCCTGGCAGCAAGAAACGCCGTCCTGTGGTGGCCCGTGATTCTCATCGGATTCGGTGTACCGCTGTGTATCGCCTGGCTCAGCCGTTTGCATGAGTATGTTCGCTTTTCTCTCCCGTTCACCCGTCAACCCGACGTCCCCATTGCCCTGATGATCGCCACCGTCATCCGCTGTATCGGCACCGCCTTGCCGCCGGTCTATTGACTTTTCCGTTTGCCTTTGCTATACTATCCCTATGTAATGTTAAGGAGGCATCCATATGGTCAATCTTTCAGTTGCCCCGTTAGGCAGTTCGTTTTGTACGTTTAACCGGTTGGATCGGGAGACCCTGCGTACCATTCACCGGGTAGGAATCGACGTGGTGGAGCTGTCACCCACCGAAGCGGTATTCCTCAGCGCCTTGCACGATTCTCAACGCGCCGCCGAGGTAAAACGGCTGGCCGCTGAAGAAGGCGTCGGTCTGTGGTCGGTACATCTTCCGTTCAGTGAAAAATGGGACGTTTCCTCGGAAAACGAGCAAGATCGTGAAGAAATTATGGAGATCAACCGCAAAATGATCCGCGCCGGTGCCGAAGCCGGCGTCCGTGTGATTGTCTTGCACCCATCCTCCGAACCGATCGCGGATGCCGATCGTCCGCGCCGACTGGAATTAAGCCGGAAAGCCATCGTATCGTTAAATACACTGTGCCGTGAGTTGGGGCTTACCTTGGCGGTGGAAAACCTGCCGCGTACCTGCCTGTGCAACCGATCGGCGGAAATGATCGCACTATTGCAGGGTACCGGCGCACAGGTATGCTTTGATTTCAACCATTCTCTGCAGGAGGATAACGCCGACTTTTTAACAGCGCTGATCGACAGTGGCCTATCGATTGCTACCGTGCACATCTCCGATTACGACAACGTCGACGAGCGTCATCGTCTGCCGGGTGACGGTGTCAACAACTGGAAGCAGTTGTTGCATATTTTATCTGCCGCCGATTATCACGGGCCGCTTCTGTACGAGATCGCACAAAAGCCCTATCAGCGGGACCCGGTCACTCCGGAACAGTTAGCCGATAATTTGCATCGCTTGCGCGCCGGCGAGATTTGAAAAAATTATGAAAAGTCAAGGGGTAAATGCGAAAAAGTGCAAAAAAATTTAATTTAGGCAGACAAAAGGCTATTAACGCAAGCCTCGTATATGTCGGCAGCGGTATAATAATCAAAAATCCCTCTCGGATAATTGTTAATCCATTTTTCAAGCTTGCGGGTGGCGGCGGGCGTTACTTTTTCAAGGCTAACGCCTTTCGGATAGTGGCGGCGTATCATTTTGTTTTGATTTTCATTTGAGCCGCGCTCGTAGGAGC
>CAYMHR010000015.1:0-29572 GCA_964390295.1 uncultured Eubacteriales bacterium | reverse complement strand
TTACTGGGTTTTTGGCACCGATATCTTTTTCGGTGCTACGTTATGGTTGCGGGGGATGGATTTGAACCACCGACCTTCGGGTTATGAGCCCGACGAGCTACCCCTGCTCCACCCCGCGATATCTGTTTTCTTGAAGTGTTTATACTATACCACAAAAGTAATGTGGTGTCAAGAGGTTTCGCAAAGAAAAAGCAAGGAAAGTTCGACACTTTCCTTGCTTTTGTTTTTACAACACCTTGGATAAAAACTCCTTGGTGCGCGGATGCTGTGGTGCACCGAACACCTGCTCCGGCGTTCCCTCCTCGCAGATCACACCATCGTTTAAGAAGAGAACTCGTGTGCCCACCTCACGTGCAAAGCTCATTTCGTGAGTAACGATCACCATGGTCATTCCCTCGCGAGCCAGCTCGCGCATAACCTCCAGCACCTCACCGACCATTTCCGGGTCCAGTGCCGACGTCGGTTCGTCAAACAGCATGACGTCGGGATTCATCGCCAACGCCCGAACAATAGCCACACGTTGCTTTTGACCGCCGGACAGCTTGGAGGGGTACTCGTCAGCTTTATCACGCAAACCGACCTTGTCCAGCAGTGCCAACGCTTCCTGCTCCGCCTGCTCACGAATATCGTACAAACTGCGAATATCCGCTTGTTCGTACGGAAGCTTGAACAATTTATTCCAGCGAGCCTTTCGCGCTTTTTTTTGTGCAACGTAAATCGGCGCCAACGTCAGGTTTTGAAGCACGGTTTTATTATTGAAAAGATTAAAATGTTGAAATACCATGCACATTTTCTGCCGATGTACGTTAATATCAACGCTGAAATCGGTCAGATCGACACCGTGAAACAAAACCTGCCCGGAGGTGGGGTCCTCCATGCAATTCAGGCAACGCAACAACGTGCTTTTGCCGGAACCGGACGGCCCGATCAAAACCACGACTTCGCCCTGCTGGATGGTAAGGTTGATGCCCTTCAGCACCTGGAGATCGCCAAAGCTTTTATGAAGATCACATACTTCTATCACTTTTTCTCAATCTCCTTTCCATCAGCTTAATGCCCAGGGTGATTAACATGACCAACACGATATAAATCAGTGCCATAGCCAAGAACGGAACCATCCATTCGTAATTACTGGTACCAATGCTGTTGAACGCTTTATACAAGTCAACGGCACCGACGAAGCTAACGACGGAGGTCTCTTTGATCAGCGTAATAAACTCATTTCCCATGGTAGGCAAAATGTTTTTAATCGCCTGCGGAATAACGATCTTCAGCATGGTGGCAGTAAAGCTCAAGCCCATGGCGCGACCGCCTTCCATTTGACCGGGATCAACCGATAAAATACCGCCGCGCATGATCTCGGAAATATAGGCACCGCTGTTCAATCCGAACACCAAAACCGATACCGACAGAGAATCCATGTTGATACCGAGAATCGGAAACAAAACGTAATAAAACAGCAGCAGTTGCACTACGATCGGCGTACCCCGGAAAAAGGACACGTACACGCTGCATATCCGATCCAACGTACGAGGCAGACTTTTGTACTTCGGCATTACGCGCACTGCGGCGATCAGGGTACCGATGACCGCACCGATGATCAGACCCATAACCGCAATAATCAAGGTGTTTTCGAGGCCGAGAAGCACGTCGCGGTAAGCGCCGTCAACAGCAAAGCTTTCCCAAAAATCCGCTAATTTTCTACTAAAATTTCCCATGAAATCAATCCTTTATACAAACAAATACTTCACCGTTGCCGGTGAAGTATTTGCCCCGTTACTCAATGCAAGCTTACAGCTTATCGTTAAAGGATTTAACGATACTTGCAGCAGGAGCGGCATCGATCACGACGTAATCAATACTGCCGTTGAGCATATCCTGCACCGCCAAAGCGCCGCTGGAATAACCCTTCGTTTCCACCTTGAAGCCGGCAAATCCGAGATCGTCGCTGCCCTTGCAATAGCTTTCACCGGTGGTACCGTTCTGCACACCGATCTTGGCGCTCTTATCAAAGGTGTTCAGAATTTTTTCAACATCTTCCGCGGTCTTGCACTCGTCGAAAGTGGTATCGCTTTCTTTCACCACGATGCGCTGAGAAGCAGAATAGTAGGAATCGGTAAAGGTCACGTGCTCTTTTCTGTCTTCGGAAATCGTCAGACCGGCCATAGCGATGTCGGCCTTTTTCTGGCCAACATTCAGGCAAACGGCGTTGAAATCCACGTTCAGAATAACCAGCTCTTTGCCGAGTTCTTTTGCAAGCTGATCAGCAATTTCCATATCGATACCGGCGTATTTGTCGCCCTCTTTGTATTCAAAAGGAGCAAATTCCGCGTTGGTTACAACGACCAACTGATCCTTGCTGTCGTCCAGTGCGGCGGATTCCACCATCGTGGGGGTACCGTCACCGAAGTACTTGTCACAAATTTTATCGAACTCACCGTTGGCTTTGATTTTGGCGATAAATTTGTTGACACTTGCCAACAGCTCCGGCTGATCCTTATCGACACCGAATGCATACAGCTCATCGGTCAAATCGATATCGATCACCTTGACGGCTTCAGCCTTATTGCCACAAGCAGAGAATGCAAACAGCATGACAGCTACCAGCAGCAGAGATATTACCTTTTTCATACTCTATTCCTCCCTAAACTATAGAAACTACTTATCAAGTATACACCCTTCTGTGTAAAAATGCAAGTGTTATTTCAAAAAAATGTATGGTTATTCAAAATTCCGTAGATTATGCGGGGGATATTTGCATAATCATTAACCGATCGTACCCCGGAAAGGCCGGCGTCGCGAAATAGTCGGGTCACGTCTGCCGCCTGCTCCACGCCGATTTCCACGGCAAGTATGCCGCCGGGCCGCAAGTGCGGCACCCACCGTGTAGCGATAGCACGGTAAAACAGCAAGCCGTCCTCCCCGCCTTCCAGCGCCATGCGGGGCTCGTGCTGTACCTCCCGTTGCAACGACGAAAGGTCCGCCGCCGGAATGTACGGTGGATTGGAAACGATGGCATCGAACAGCTCCCGTTCATTCAAGGAATCGGTCAGAATATCGCCGCACATCGGTGTCACGTGCCACTGCGGATACCGGGCGATATTGCGTTCAAGATAGGAAAATGCCTCCGGCGATTTTTCCATGGCGACGACAGATGCCGACGGACACAGCGAGGCGATCCCCAGACCAACGCAACCGCTCCCGGCGCACAAATCCAGCACGTGCGGTGCGGACAGTGACTTTACGTGATTGGCGGTCAGCTCACACAACAGCTCCGTTTCCGGTCGAGGAATGAGCACGCCCTGCCCCACTTCCAGAGTCAGCGACAAAAAGTCCCACGTACCCAGCAAATACTGCAACGGTTCACCGGCGGCTCGCCGCTCGGCGGCATCAAGCACCCGTCGGCAGGCCGCGGCATCCACCACTCTTTCCCGACAACCGGCTACCGCGCCACGTCCCAAGTCGCCAATATCCTCCAGCAAACAACAAGCATCAAAAGCGGGCGAGTCACACTCGCCCGCCTCCAAGCGTTCTTTTACCAAGTTGAACAGTTCAATTACCGTCATCGCTGACAACTTCTTTCTGCAATTCATTCTCCGGGATGACCGGCACGAAAGCAGCGACCGCACATTCGATCATAGAATCATCCGGCTCTTTGGTGGTCAACCGCTGAATCCACAGACCCGGCGCCGAAATGATGCGTGTAAAGCGATTATCCTTGCGTCCCGCCAGCTTGATCAGTTCAAACCCAACGCCGACCGTTACCGGCAACAGTGCCAGCTTAATCAGGACTCGTAACCAAACGGTTTGAATTTGAATACAGATGGAGACGATCATGCCGACCAACAGCGTCAGCACAATGAACGATGTGCCGCATCGGGGGTGGAATCGGCTTTGGCGCCGGATGTTTTCCACGGTCAGCTCCTCACCGTGCTCGTAACAAAAAATGGTCTTATGCTCGGCACCGTGGTACATGAATACACGGCGAATATCCTTCATTAAGGTGACGGCAACCAGATACAGAAGAAACAGCACCAGCCGCAGCAATCCCTCGAACACGCCGCGCAGGACGGTACTATTTGTCCAAAAATCAGTGCCGCCGACGCGATCCAATGCACCGGCCAACCACTTATACAGCAACGACGGCAGGTACATAAACAACCCCACTGCGAGTAAAACGCCCAGCACGGTGCTGACAACCATGACAACGCTCATCAGAAGCTTTTGCACTTTGCCGTTTTCGGCGGTGTTCTTGGTATCCTCCTCCAAACCCGCCAGCTCAGCCGAACGCATCAGACAACGGTACCCAACGCAAAGAGATTCCACCATGCTGTACATACCGCGAAAAATCGGGAGCTTCCAAAAGCGGGGACGATCATGCTGCAACGCGGTACATTCCTCGGTAACAATCTCGCCGGACGACTGGCGCACCGCCATAACAGTCTTTTGAGGGCCGCGCATCATAATACCTTCAATTAACGCCTGACCGCCGATAGACGTGCGAAACGGGGCAACTTGCGATTTATTGCTCATGGGAATCCTCCTTGATAATCGGCAACGTGACGATAACGACCGTTCCCTCGCCTTCCCGGCTGTCCAATTCCAGCGTGCCATGATGTGCCTGTATGATCTCTTCAGCCACCGCCAGCCCGATGCCGGAACCGGGCTTTTGATTGTTGGCACGGTAAAATTTCTGCTTTACCTTGGGCAAATCCTTTTCGGAAATGCCAACCCCGTTATCGCTGAATACGATTTGCACGCCCTCCGGAACGGTGGCGGCATCCACGCGAACCATGCCGTTTTCGGCACGTGCGTATTTCAGCGCGTTATCCAAAATATTGACAAACACCTGGCGCAAGCGATCTCGATCACCCAAAACGGGAGGCAACGGTTCTTGTTCGCAACATTGCAGGGTAACGCCCTCGCTTTGGGCGCGCTCGTCAAACAGGAATACCGCCTCCTGTACCTCGGCGAAAATATCCAACTGTTCTTGAGGGACGGTTTCCTTAATCTGCCGCATGCGTGAAAAGTCCAGCAGCTCCTCTACCATACCGGACAGTCGCTCGGCTTCACTGCTAATGACAGATAACCCTTTATTCAGCAACTCCTCATCGCGTAGCGATTCGTCGCGCAGAGTCTCACTCCAGCCCTTGATCGCCGTTAACGGCGTTCTCAGTTCGTGTGAAATGGAGGAAATAAAGTCGTTTTGCAATTCGTCGGCACTTTCGATTTCCGCCGCCATATCATTGATCGTATCGCACAGCTCACCGATTTCATCGTTGCGGTGTTTTTCAATGCGGCAGGAGTAATCCCCCTGCGCTATTTTTTTTGCAGTTGTCCCGATTTCGGACAAGGGACGCAAAATGCCGCTGATAAAATAGGCGCTGGACAACATAACAAAGAAGATAACCGCCAATCCGAACGCGATCAAAATGGAGATCAACACGGCAATTTGAGCATCCACCTTATCCAGCACCGCCAAATAGCGAATGGCACCGTGGAGCGTTTCGTCGTCTTCCACGATCAGCAAGGTAAGCGCCAGCACCTTTTGCCCGCTGTCGCTTTCCCCAATCCACACGCCCTTCGGCTCACCGGAACCGCTCGTATACGCCCGCAACGCTTCGCGGTAATCTTCCGGCAACGACAGGTTGGGCAAAAAGCCGGTGGAGCTGGCAAGCACGTCGCCCTTGGAATTTAATATTTGAAATTCGATTTTTTCTTTATCGGGAAAGTCCTCCATATAATCGCGCGCACTGTCAGTGAAGCTCCACCCCTCCTGATCGAAATAGGTGGTCAACATATCCGAAAAGGAACGTGCCCGTGTGTACAGACTGTGCTCCGCCTGCTCGTAATAATACCCGCGAATGGCGACCGCCGCAACGATCTCTAAAATCAACAGCAACACGGCAACAACGCCAAGCCCGTTTGCGAGCCAACGTCGTGTAACCTTTTTGAACAGCATGCGTGTCACTTCTCTTTCACGGGCGATTTACGGTTTCCATTGATATCCTTTGCCCCATATCGTTAAAATGTGTTGTGGCTCGGAGGGGTCGTCCTCCACCTTCATGCGAAGGCGGCGAATGTTGACATCGACGATTTTATCGTCGCCGTAATGCCCATCACCCCAGACACGCTCCAGAATTTCGGAGCGACTTAACAGCTCATCCGGATGAGTCATGAAAAATTCAATCAACTGAAATTCCACCTGGGTCAGCTCGGTGAACAAACCGTTTTGGCATAACATGCGGTTTCTCAAATTCAGCGCAAAATGCCCCGATCGAATTTCTTCGCAATAGGACGAGCCCAGCGCATCGATTCGCCGCAACAACGCTTCAACACGGGCAATCAGTTCGGACGGGCTAAACGGCTTGGTAACGTAATCGTCGGCACCCAGCCGCAGGGCGCGCACCTTTTCGTGCTCCTGTGAACGTGCCGTTAACATCATAATTCCAAGCGATACGTCCTGGCGACGCAGGTATTCGCACAGCTCAAAGCCGTCGATGCCGGGCAACATCACGTCAAGCAGTGCAACGCGAATGCGTTCTTTGTTTTCCAGATACAGCGCCTTAGCTTCTTCGCCGGAGGCGGCCTCGATCACCTCGTACCCGGCACGATGCAGGTGTATCACCACAAACTCCCGAATGACCGATTCGTCTTCACACAATAAAATGCAACTCATTAAACGTCCTCCTCGGATAAACAATAGAATAAATAATGAAAATCCTCAGTTGTCAGCTTCTGCTGTGTATCGGCAATACAGACAGCGTAGCACTGCCCATTGGCTTCCTTCAAAAGACTGTAGTTTTCCGGGATATCCTCTTGCGACGAAAACACGCTGATACGGAACAGCCAATCTCCGCTTTCGGAATCCGTATACAGAGTCATCGTGCGCGTACCGACAGTGTAGGCCGCCGGCAAATCCTGCCATTCATCGCGCAAGCGAAGCATATAGAGGTCGTTGGCCGGAATCAGGCAGGTAAAATCGGTAACAAGCCGTTTGGTGGCGTGATTCCAATAGCACCATTCCGCGTGCCAAAGTGCCATGGAAGCTTCGGCCTCTTCGAAGCCGGGCATACGCGTGGTAACGGGCCATTCCACCGTCCCATCACAGTCGATATCGCGGCTGGTAATCAGCAATTCCCGCGTGGTTACGCTATTCAACTGGGCCGTTTGATCGCACAAAGGAGCGCTCAGCTTGCCGTCCTCGCAATAAATCAACTCGGTAATCATGGCACGCTGTTCCTTATAACAATCCAGGAACACACCGTTGACACCCTCGGACAGCTCGGCAACGATATATTCCCCGAAGCTGATAATTTCGCTGTCCAGCATAACGTGGCTTTGCGTGACGGCACCGTTTGTGCGGAAGGAATAGAGCTGCGCCGATGCCAAATGCGTGCCGGTGAGAATGTTAAGAAGCAACAAATCGTCGGCGCCGTCACCGGTGAGGTCGGTAACGATCAGATCGGTGTAGGGTGCGCCGAAGGAATAGGCGTTCAGATCGTTGCCCAAATCGTAAATGGACAAGCGCGAGTCCTTGGTGTTATACAGGCTCCAGCCGATCAGCAATTCCGACACACCGTCGTTGTTCAAATCACCGAAATCCACACGATTGACGGCTTCGCCCTTGCCCTCGACGTCGGCCACCGAGGTCCAAGTGCCGTCGTTTTGTCGTTTGAGCAAGTTGATGTGCGCCAACGCGCTTTCGGCATTACGCCGATAAAAAGCGATGGCTGTGTCTGACGAAGCCGCTTCCGTAACGGATGAAGTGACAGAGCCGTTGGGCGACAAAACGGTGCGCTCTTTGACCTGATCCAGCGTGATAAAGGCGGAAAGATACTCCCCGTGAGAGGGATATTTTAAGGTGTAGTCGGCGGTTTCACCGGAAGCGGTATGAGAAACAACGTAGGCATCCAGAGCGGTACGAATGGCATCCTGCTCGCCGCCATTATCCGGAGGAAATAATTGCGATTCGACGTTTAAGCCGATGGCACTGCACCCGGTGAGCAGACACACCACCGCCAAGCCAACCGCCGCCACACGGACAAAACGACGCATCATGCAGTTCCCTCCTTGATATTACTATACAACTCTATTGTAAACGCATTTCAATGTAAAGTCAACCAAAAAGTAAAACCGTCCGGATTCCTCCGGACGGTTTTTGACTTAAAATCGGGTTAGCTGACGATCCAGTCGTGACAGCAGTTGGTACAAAGGCTCTGCCAGCACCAGCGCGGTGATAAAATTGCCGCCGCAGTGCAGCAAATCGAACGTGATGCCGCTGATCCAATAGGCGATCATGGTGGACGGGCCACCGATCACCAAATACAGCACCGAACACAAGGCTCCAAAAAACAATCCAAACGTGGCGTTAATAAGCGCCCAACCGAACGGCGACCGCATACGGCGAAACACCCATGCGATCAACAACAGCGGTAGCCAAACGTAAAGGTAATTGAGAAACCACTGACCGAAGCCGTAGAGCAAGCCCTCCAGCACAACGAATACGTATAGCGGATACAAAGATTTCATGCCGTATACGCGCACGTAGGTGATGAGCAACACCGAAACGATCTCAATATTGGGCAGCCACGCCAACGCGACCTGCGAAACGAACAGCAATGCTCCCAACAAGCCCATCAGTACCAGTCGATACAAGTCCAGTCGATGAACTCTCATCGCCTTACCAGCCGGTCGTGAGAGTCAACTCAAACGTTTCACCATCGGCAATCGGGGTGGTGCTACAGCCGGTCATCAGCATTTCGCCACCCTTGGTGATGCACCACCACTCCTGTTTGCCACTGTCGGCAACGCGACCGTCAACGGTGGTAATAAAGAACATATCCCCCTCGCCGGTACCTTCGATCAAGCTTTGCTCGTCCAATGCGCCCTTGAGATAATTGGCATTGGTCGAGATATTCACTTCTTTGGAAATGCCGTCATACACGATCTTGACCGTGATCGTCTTATCGTAGACCGGCGTGTTCGCGTCGGTATCCGGCGCATCCGTAGTACCGTTACCGGTCGGTGCAACGGTCGTAGCCGTTGTCTGATTCGTACCAGTATCCTTACCAGCGGAAGGATAATTGGCTTGATAGATCCATGCGAACGCCAGTACCAGCACTACCAGCAACACGGAACCGAGGACGAGTCCCCATCGTTTTTTGTTTTTCATACAAAAACATCCTTTCTTCTTCCCGCGTGAGATAACGGCGGCAGAAAAAAGGACGACAAAGAAAAGCCTTTGCTGGAATCGGCTTTTCCTGTGCCATCGCCAACGCTCGTAGCTTCTGCACGACCACGTTCAGGCAAGTCTTCTGGCTCACAGGTCTCGCCGTCTCGCCTTCCCGATTTCTCAGTGGCACCAATGAGACGACAGTCACCTGAATACAGCGACGGGTTCGCGGGGGATTCGCACCCCTCTTCCTTGTTCGGGTTGCCGCGCACGGCAACGCACCTGAAGTTCCCACTATGCGGTTTTGTACGCACCGTAAGCCTTACTCACGATGCAAGATGAGTATAGACCTCTTTCCGAAAAAATGCAACCGGATTTTGAGAAAAAAGTAAAAATTCTTGACAAGAAACCGCTTTCGTGGTACCATATTAGCATAACGCGTTGATGGGGACGGCGGTTTGCACGGTTTTTCTTCAGAGAGCGCCCGGTTGCTGAAAGGGGCGTAGAAAAACGCAGATCGTTACCACCCCGGAGCGCTTCCGGGCGTTTTAACAAAAGGAAGCCGGTGCACCCCGTTATCAGTGACCTCAAGCGCAGTGCTTCACTGCGGAATAAGGGTGGAACCACGTGGCTGTTTGCCTCGTCCCTTTGCCGGGACGGGGCTTTTTTGTTTGTATTTTGAAAGGAGAGTTGCCTTATGTTGAATATCACCTTGAAAGACGGCAGTATCTGCCAAACCGAGCAAACAACGGTGGAAGCGTTTTGCCGCGAGCTGTCTATGAGCCTATATCGCAATGCTTGCGCCGCCCGCATAAACGGCAAGGTCGTTGATCTGCGTTCCGCCCTCACCGAGGACTGTGCCGTAGAAATTTTGACCTTCGACGATCCGGATGGCAAGCGCGCCTACTGGCACACGGCTTCCCACGCCATGGCACAGGCGGTGAAACGGTTGTGGCCGGACACCAAGCTGACGATCGGACCTTCGGTGGATACCGGCTTTTATTACGACTTTGATCATCCCTCCGGCTTTTCTGCCGACGATCTTACCGCGATTGAAGCGGAAATGAAAAAAATCATCAAAGAGGCTCTGCCGCTGGAACGCTTCACGTTGCCGCGCGACGAAGCGCTGGAGTTTATGAAAGAGGAGCCGTACAAGCAGGAATTGATCGAAGCATTGCCGGACGACACTGAAATTTCCTTTTACCGTCAGGGCGACTTTACCGATCTGTGTGCCGGCCCGCATCTGATGGACACCGGCCGTCTGAAGGCGGTTAAGCTACTCAGTGCTACCGGTGCCTATTGGCGCGGTGATTCCAACAACAAAATGCTACAGCGCGTATACGGTATTGCCTTCCCGAAGGCCTCCGAGTTGGAAGAACACTTGGCGCGGTTGGAAGAAGCGCGCAAGCGTGATCATAACAAGCTCGGTCGCGAGCTTGAGCTGTTCACTACGGTGGACATAATCGGCCAGGGTTTGCCGGTCCTGTTGCCGAAGGGTGCTCGCATCGTTCAGCTTTTACAGCGTTGGATCGAGGATGAAGAACAAAAGCGCGGCTACCTGATTACCAAGACGCCCCTGATGGCCAAGAGCGATCTGTACAAGATTTCCGGTCACTGGGATCATTATCTGGACGGCATGTTTGTGCTGGGTGATCCGCAGGACGAGACGAAAGAGTGCTTCGCTCTGCGTCCGATGACCTGCCCGTTCCAATACCAGGTGTTTTTGAACCGTATGCGCTCCTACCGCGATCTTCCGATGCGTTTGGGGGAAACCTCCACGCTGTTCCGTAACGAAGATAGCGGTGAAATGCACGGTTTGATCCGCGTGCGCCAATTCACCATTTCCGAAGGCCACCTGATTTTGCGTCCCGACCAGCTGGAAGAAGAATTTAAGGGATGCCTGGAGCTGGCCAAATACGTACTGGACACCGTAGGAATGCTGGAGGACTGCACCTTCCGTTTCTCGCAATGGGACCCCAACAACCGCGAAAAGTACATTGGTACGCCGGAGCAGTGGGACGAAGCACAGGGGATCATGGGAAAAATTTTGGACGATCTCGGTGTGGAATACACGATCGGCATCGACGAAGCCGCCTTCTACGGTCCGAAGCTGGATATTCAGTATAAAAACGTGTTCGGCAAGGAAGATACCATCGTAACCATTCAGGTAGATCAGCTGTTGGCAGAGCAGTTTGATATGTCCTACATCGATCAAAACGGTCAAAAGGTGCGACCTTACATTATTCACCGCACCTCGCTCGGCTGCTACGAGCGCACGCTCGCCTATTTGATTGAAAAGTACGCCGGTGCCTTCCCATTGTGGCTCGCACCTGAACAGGTCCGCGTGTTGCCGCTGTCTGAAAAAATGATGGATAAGGCCGTTGAAATCACCGACGAGCTGAAAAAGTACGGTCTGCGTGCTGAAACCGATATGCGTAACGAAAAAATCGGCTATAAAATCCGCGAAGCACAGATGCAGAAGGTGCCGTATATGTTGATTATCGGTGAGCGCGAAGCGGAAGCCGGCTTGGTTTCTGTGCGTTCACGCAAGGATGGCGATATCGGGACCATGACGCTGGATGCCTTCGTGACCAAGGCGCTCAAGGAAGTTGCCGACAAGGTACGCTGATATGCAACTGGCTATTTTGGATGCCGCCACTCTGAACAACGATTTGGACTTGTCCGTACTGGAACAGTTCGGAACCGTGCATCGCTACGAGCTGACGCGTACACCGGAAGAGCTGGAAACGCGCAGCCGCGGTTGTGAGGTACTGATCTTGAACAAGGTAAAGATCAACCCCTTTACCTTTCCGAACACCGGAAGCGTGCGGCTGATTTGCGTGACCGCTACCGGTGTGGACAACGTAGACGTTGACTACTGTCGTCAACGCGGTATCGCCGTGTGCAACGTCGTGGGATACTCCACCGATTCGGTAGCACAACTGACCGTTGCTATGGCGTTGTCGCTGGTAAACCGTTTGCCAACGTACAAGCGATACGTGGACGACGGACTCTACACCGCTCATGGGATGCCCAATCACTTGAATCCACCGTTTCACGAGCTACGTGGCAAAACGTGGGGCATCTTTGGTTATGGCAATATCGGTGCACGTGTTGCTGCGATAGCGGAAGCCCTCGGCTGTCGCGTGATGGTTTGCAAACGCACCCCTCTCCCCGATCGCATCGTCACGGACCTCGATACGCTATGCGCGCACTCGGATATTCTGTCGATTCACGTGCCATTGACCGATGAAACGCGCGGTGCCATCAACGCGGAACGGCTGTCGCTGATGAAACCCGATGCCATTTTGATCAACGTGGCACGCGGTGCCGTAACCGACGAACAGGCAGTGGCACAGGCGGTGCTGGGCGGACAACTCGGCGGCTTGGGCGTGGACGTGTATTCCACGGAGCCGTTTCCCCCGGAGCATCCGTTTCAGTGCCTTCGCGGACTGGACAACGTATGCCTGACGCCTCACATGGCATGGGGCGCCTACGAAGCACGCGTGCGGTGTGTGGAGGAGGTCACCGCCAATATTGCTTCCTTCTTCCATGGACAGCGTCGCAACCGTGTAGATTAACAAACGTAAGACAGCACCCTTCCGCCGTTGCGACGGAAGGGTGCTGTTTTGTTTATATATCTTTAAGCGTGATAAACACCCAACGTAATTACCGTGATATCGTCACTTTTTTCGGTCGGTTGACGATCGCGGGCGGTATCGGCTATCAGTTGCGCCAACCCCTGCATTCCCCCGGCTTCTCGATCGTAATCACGCAACAACTCCTCGATCCACTCCACGCCGTTGTCGCTGACGCCGTCACTCATCATCACCAGAACGTCTCCCTCGGTCAGCCGATCGCGCGTACAGGCAAACGACAACTCTCGCAGAATCCCCAGCGGCAAACTGGATTCGTTCAGACGACACACGCGCCCCTTGCTATACAACAACGAAAGGCCTGCCCCCGCCTTGAGCAGTTCCAGATCGCCGGTAAACAGATTGATGGCGGCGATATCCAACGTTGAGAGACTTTCGTCCTCGGATTTTGCCATCAAGGCGGTATTGATCAGTCTCAACAGACTTTCGTTACCAAAGCCTGCCTTCAAGAGTCGCGCCGCTAAGCGCGCCGTCATGGCACTGTCCACTGCTGCGCGTCCGCCGCTGCCCATGCCGTCGCTTAAAACCGCCAGCGATCGCCCGGTACCGTCCTGAAAGCACTCGTAAGCATCACCGCAAAGCTGTTCACCATCGCATCGCAATTGCGCTTCGCCGACAGCCACGCGAAGTCGGTGGCGCTCTGTGAACGAAATGCGCGTTACGCGGTCGGCGTACTCGATCACCGGCAAGGCAAAACAGCGACCACACAGGTTGCCCATCCGTTGGCTGAACTCGTCGCGCCTTTTCATCTTATATCTGCCGTCCAGTACCATTTCAACCTCCATGCGACTCCGCTCGTCTAGGCGGCAGACGACCTGCCGCACGCGAACGTTCTGATTTTCCAGTTCATCGCGGATACGTGATGCGGTTTCCACGTCGCTCCATTCCGGTTGCACCAGGGCCTCGGAAAATTCGGAAAGGAGCTGTGCCGTGGCGGAAAATTGATCGGTTATCACCGCTCGCAGCTCGTTCAGCCTGCGAAAGGCACTTTCTCTAACTCGATATTCCCGATAACCGACGTTAAGGCGTGCAACCAGCTCGGTTTTTCGCACACAGTGTGTCGCCAAGCGACCAACAAGCTGTTCGACAGAGAGGGTATCCTGCTCGCGAAACATCGGCGTCAATCGGTTCAACGAATCCATGGTATCGGAAAAGTACCGTTGCCAACAGGAAATGCGCGACGGACAGGTACGGCAAACCTCATCCGTTGCGGCGCGATATGCACTACCCGGATCGGGCGCACCCAAGCCCGACAACTGTGTCGAAACCTCGTCCACGGTGCCAGCTACCTCGGCTACTGCACAAGCGGCATGATCTATTTTCAGTGCTACCGCCTGACGCGCCGAACGCACCTCCGGCAGTCGTCTGGCAGTGTGAAACATCCAGTCGGTCACGATGTCGGCAGACGGCGGAAGTACCAAAAATATGACGCCGGCGGCCACCGCCTCATACAGCGCTACTACAACAGGCTCCTCGTTGCCGGAGGGTACGGCGACGATTCCGGTTGCCACCAGTAACATAAGAGCGGACATAACCCTACTCCGACCCGAAAGAAGTCCGGACAGTAAGCCACCCAAGGCATAAGCCGGCGTTAAAAAAGCATAGTAAGGCGTGCTGATAAGCAAGGCGGTACCCATAGCAATCCCGGAAATTCCGCCGCCGAGCGGTCCTGCCGTGCGCGAAGCAAGCAGCAGAAATACCATGGCAACGATTCGAGCCGGTGCGATGCCACCCCATTCCAGCGTAAACAGCGCCATCATCGCCACGGAAAACAGCAATAGCAGACACACCCTTGCTTCTTCCGACAGTACACCGTGATCGGTAGCGGTCAGCTCACGACAAACCGTGGAGGTAAAAAAGGCGAAACCACCCGCCAGCAAGCTTTCCGAGAGGATAGTGAGTATACTTAAAAAGGATGGTTCTTTGCCAAGCCACAGCGCACTTCCGGTAATAACCGTTGCCAAAAAAGCAATCGCCGGAGAAAAGAGACGCGACCGCGTTACTCGCTGAAATCCACCGACTGCCCAACGCAGTCCCGCCACGGTGAGTATAGCGGCAAGATATCGCAACGAATCCGCTGTGCGCTGCACCAAATAACCAGCCAGAGTAGCCATCCCGATCAAAACCGACCCACTTCCCGTTACTGATGCTACCAAGCCGATGCCGAACGGCGCCAAATCGCCATATACCGTTGCACACGGTAAAAGAAAACCGAAAGCAACACCACCAACCAAATACCACAGCCGACGGCGCGCTTCCTCTCCCAGTCGGCGTTCCTTACCAACCGGAGAGGCAAAACCACTAGACTTTGTGCTTTTCATATCCCTTCACCACCATATCTTGATACTGTCATTATAATGCTTGTCCTTTGCCGTTTCTGTCGCATATCGTAAGCAAAACAAAACGGGTTTTACCGAATAATGGAAGAAATCGCCGTCGGGTCTATCGGGTACAGGCTTTGAATATGGTATACCGTAAAGGAGGCGGGAAAATGCAGGAAAAGCGTCTTACCGGATTAAGCGAGGCGGAGGTACACCGCTCGCGAAAGGAATACGGTGATAACAGGCTAAAATGTCAAAAAAAGCGCGGCTTCTTTCAGCAACTGATCGCCAATTTCGGTGATCCGATCATCAAGGTGTTGCTGGCGGTGTTGGCTATTAATCTTGTATTCCTATTACGCAATCACGACTGGTACGAATCGGTGGGCATCGCCATTGCCGTATTTTTAGCCACACTGGTGTCCACGATATCGGAATATGGTAGCGAGGCGGCGTTCGAGAAGCTACAAGAAGAAGCCGCCGCCACACCGTGCCGCGTGCGAAGAAGCGGCCAACTGATCGCACTGCCGGTTGATGAATTGGTGGTCGGCGACATTGTACTACTGCAAAGTGGAGAAAAAATCCCAGCCGACGGGCGACTGATCGGCGGACAGCTACGCGTGGATCAATCGGCGCTGAATGGCGAAAGTGCCGAAACGGAAAAGCACCCCGACGGCGACGATACCTCCACGCCGGAGTTGTCCTCCCCTTCCGCTCTGCTTCGGGGCTGTGTGGTTTGCTCCGGCGAGGGGGTCATGTGCGTCACGCGCGTTGGTAACGCTACACTTTACGGCTCACTCGCCAGCGAGCTTCAGGAAGAAACGCGCGACAGTCCGTTGAAGTTGCGGCTGGAGGGACTGGCCTCTACCTTAAGCCGGTTGGGGTTTTGTGCCGCCGGCTTGGTGGCGCTGGCCGATTTATTTCACTCGATCGTCATGGAAAACGACTTTGCGACAGCGGCGATCTTGGCCACACTGTCCCATCCGTCTCAATGGATCGGGCATTTGCTTCACGCGGTAACACTGGCACTGACGGTAGTCGTCGTCGCGGTGCCGGAGGGACTTCCCATGATGATCACCGTAGTGCTGTCCTCCAATATGCGGCGTATGCTGAAAAACCACGTGCTGGTGCGTAAATTGGTGGGAATCGAAACCTCAGGAAGTCTAAACGTTCTGTTTACCGATAAAACCGGAACGCTAACGATGGGACAACCGGAGGTTTCTCTTTTTGTAGATGCCGAGGGAGACGTCTATCCTCACGTTGAATCACTGTACACGCAAAAAACGCGGTGGGAGCTTTTGCGATTATCAGGGCTTTACAACACCGACTGTCAGTTATCCGGTGGTGAATTGTTGGGCGGAAATGCCACTGAACGAGCCCTGCTCCGCTACGTGCTGGAACGCCGACCATTGCGTACCGATCTTACGCTTGCCGGGAAGATTTCCTTTGATAGCACACGTAAATGGTCCGGTGCCGAGCTTCACGGTGCACTTCCAAACTTCAACGGAGAAGCCTGCTCACAACTGTCATTTTACAAAGGTGCACCGGAGCAACTGCTTGAACGATGCGATCGATACCTTGACAGCGCCGGCAAGGCAATCCCCTTTACAGATAAAAAACGATTGCATGACGCAGAAGCGGCGCTTGCTCGAAAAGCTATGCGGATGATCGCCATTGCCGTCTGTGAGAAACCGCTGACCGAGAATCCGTCGTCACTGATTTTGGTAGGGCTTGCCGGACTGCGCGACGAGCTTCGCCCCGAAGTGCGCCGTGCAATCAGCACGGTACAGCGCGCCGGTATACAGGTTGTGATGATGACCGGCGACAGCAAGCTGACCGCCACAGCGATTGCGGAGGCCGCCGGCCTGCTGAGCGGTAATGCGTCACGCGCCATTCTGACGGGTGCTGAACTAGCAATGCTGGATGACCGCGAGCTGGCGCGCCGTCTCCCCTCACTACGAGTGATCGCACGCGCCTTACCGGCTGATAAAAGCAGGCTGGTCCGCATTTCGCAAGAAATCGGTTTGGTGGTGGGAATGACCGGAGACGGCGTTAACGATGCGCCGGCTCTGAAAAAAGCCGACGTTGGCTTTGCCATGGGAGGCGGCACCGAGGTAGCGAAACAGGCGGGCGACATCGTGATTTTGGATAACAATTTCGCCTCGATCGCCAAAGCCATCTTGTATGGACGCACCATTTTCAAAAGTATTCGAAAATTCATTGTTTTTCAGCTAACGATGAATCTGTGTGCGGTTGGAGTTTCGGTAATCGGGCCGCTAATCGGACTGGAAACGCCGGTTACGGTGATGCAAATGCTATGGATCAATATCATTATGGATACGTTGGCCGGGTTGGCATTTGCCGGCGAGCCGCCGCTTGTGGAATACATGGAGGAACTACCGAAGCGACGCGATGAGCCGATTTTGAATCGGTACATGCTGAATCAAATCTTATGCACCGGTGGATTCACGGTGGCACTCTGCGTGGCGTTTTTGAAATGGGAACCGTTTCGTTCCGCCTTTCGCTATGACGTTTTGCCGCTCTACTGGATGACTGCGTTCTTTGCCCTGTTCATCTTCTGCGGCATCTTCAACTGTTTTAACGCCCGCACTACCCGACTGAACCTACTGGCGCATTTGCATCGCAACCCGGCGTTCATCTTGATTCTCTGTTTGATCGTTGTCGTGCAAATCGGACTAATCTACTACGGCGGTTCCTTATTCCGCACAGCTGCGTTGACGGGCGGCGAGCTGATTCGGGTGGTAACGTTATCGGCACTGGTTATTCCGTTCGACCTGCTTCGTAAAGCAACCCTGCGCCTGTTTCAGCGAAAAGGAACTCTATAAAACCGCGGTAACGGTTCATACTATGGTCGGGTGATCATTCGTGCAACGAATAAGTAACCGACAAATCAACGAATACCTGCACGGCAAACGGCAGATCGCCGTAGCTGTGCAGGTATTCGTACTGGCCGCCGAATGGCTGTTGTGGGGACTGGTATGGCTTTTTCCGGCAAAGGCAACCGTCAGGCTGGGCACGGCGCTACTACTTGACTTGCTATTGCTATCGCCCCTGCGGGCCGGGTGTGCCCTGTTTTTTGAAACGCTAATCGCTGACCGTGAGGCGGCGCAATGGTTGCTGATGTTCCGCTACTATCGGCATGGCTATGAAAAAGCGTTAGGCTGGCGTGCATTGGTTTGGTGCCACCGTTTGCTGTACAACGCTCTGTTTCAGCTACCGGCACTGGTGCTGTTGTCCATCGGACGTACGTTAGCAGAGCAAGCAACGGCTTCGGACGCATTGTGGGGGTTGACGTGCTCGATACTCGGTGTGCTTCTTGTCATCGCGGCAACTGTCGGTACCGAGATTCTTTTGCTCCGATGGCAAGCACTTCCCTATCTGCTATCCTATCGTGGCCGATTGCGTGACGCGGTGTCCTTGGCACGCCGCGCTACCCGCAGACACACAACAGAATTGATATTACCGGTTATTCATCACGGGATCGGTGTGCTGGCCATATTGCTGTCGCTCCCCCTGCCATACGCCAGTGCACGTTACCGCACCGCACAGGCCGCTATAATTCGGCGGCTTGTCACACAAATTCCGCAAGAGAACGTCACATATGACTTGCAACGGCAGAAAAACTGTGGTAAAATGGTTAGGTAATTTTTCGTGATTATTGGAGGAGCCATGATTACCGTATCGGATTTGGGAATCAATTTCAGTGGACAAAACCTGTTCACACACGTTAACCTGCTGTTTACACCGGGCAACTGCTACGGCGTTATCGGTGCCAACGGTGCCGGGAAATCCACGTTTTTGCGTATTTTGTCGGGCGATTTGGAACCGTCTGCCGGCGAGGTCATCATCGACAAAAGCGATCGCATGTCCGTGCTGAAGCAGGATCACTACGCTTACGACGCTTTTACGGTGTTGGATACCATTTTGCAGGGCAATCCGCGTCTGTACGAAATCATTCAGCAAAAGGACGCGTTATATGCCAAAGAGGATTTTACCGAAGAAGACGGCGTGCTCGCCTCCGAGCTGGAGGGCGAATTTGCCGAACTGAACGGCTGGGACGCAGAAACCGAGGCCGGGCAAATTTTGCAGGGTCTTGGTCTCTCCGCCGATCTGCTTTACCAGCCGATGACTGCGCTGGCAGACAAGGAAAAGGTAAAGGTTCTGTTGGCACAAGCCCTGTTCGGCCAGCCCGACATTATTTTGCTGGACGAGCCAACCAACCACTTGGATATCGCCTCCATCGCCTGGCTGGAGGACTTTTTGATGGATTACGTCGGCACCGTGATTGTGGTATCGCACGACCGTCACTTCCTGAACAATGTGTGCACGCACATCGTGGACGTGGATTACAACAAAATTAAAATTTACGTTGGCAACTACGATTTCTGGTACGATTCCAGCCAGTTGATGCAAAAGCTGATGCGCGAGCAAAACAAAAAGGCGGAGGACAAAATCCGCGAATTACAAAACTTTATTCAGCGCTTTTCCGCCAACAAATCCAAATCGCGGCAAGCGACTTCGCGTAAAAAGCTGATCGAAAAGCTGTCGGTGGAGGAAATGCCGGCTTCGTCGCGACGTTACCCATTTGTCGGCTTTTCCATGGATCGGGAAGCCGGTAAGGAAATTTTGGCCGTTGAAGATATTTGCCTGAAGCAGGGCGACGTCACGGTGCTGGATCACGTTTCATTCCGCGTTAATAAGGGCGACAAAATCGCCTTTGTTGGCGAAAACGAGCTGGCGATTACCGCGCTGTTCCGTATTCTGATGGGCGAAGTTCAGCCGGATTCCGGTTCGTTCAAGTGGGGCGGCACTACCTCGCAATCCTATTTTCCGAAGGATAATTCAGCCTTCTTCGACGGATGCGACCTGAATTTGATCCAATGGCTGAATCAGTACGCCTCCGACAATACCGAAACCTACCTGCGCGGCTTTTTGGGAAAAATGCTCTTTTCCGGCGACGACGTACTCAAGCCCGTCAAGGTGCTGTCCGGCGGCGAAAAGGTTCGTTGCATGCTCTCGCGTATGATGATGTTCGGAGCCAACGTGTTGCTTCTCGATCAGCCGACCAACCACTTGGACTTGGAATCCATCACAGCGGTCAACGACGGCTTGATCGACTTTAAGGGTAACGTGCTGTTCTCCTCCTACGATCACCAGTTTATACAAACGGTTGCCAATCGCGTGATTGAGTTTAAGCCCGACGGCACGATTTTGGATAAAACCATGTGCTACGACGATTATTTGGAATGGAAGGCCGCTAACCCATAATCACTGTAAAAAGGAACGCCCCTGTCGGTTTACAACAACCGGCAGGGGCGCTATTTTTTAGTTAATCACGGAAATACAAGTCGCGCGTGTAAACCTTATCCATGACGTCCGCCAGTTCTTCATGACAACGATTGGCGAGAATGACATCCGCTTCGCGCTTAAATTCCTTCAGATCGCGCACCACGCGACTGCCGAAAAAGGTATCATCGCGCATGGTTGGTTCGTACACGATCACCGGGATTCCCTTGGCCTTAATGCGCTTCATCACACCTTGAACGGAGCTTTGACGGAAATTATCACTGCCAGACTTCATGGTTAGGCGATAAACCCCCACCGCACTCGGATGGCGGGCAATGATCTGATCGGCAATAAAATCCTTGCGTGTGGTATTGGCCGCTACAATGGCAGAAATGAGATTTTGCGGCACGTCGCTGTAATTCGCCAGCAACTGCTTGGTATCCTTGGGAAGACAATAGCCGCCGTAGCCGAAGGAGGGATTGTTGTAATGGGAACCAATGCGTGGGTCAAGACCGATTCCCTCAATAATCGAACGGGAATCCAGGCCACGTGTAACGGCATACGTATCCAGCTCGTTAAAAAATGAAACACGCATTGCCAAATAGGTGTTGGCAAAGAGCTTGACCGCTTCGGCTTCGGTGGGATTCATGTAACGCACGTCAATATCGGTCTTGCAAGCACCCTCGCGCAACAGCGCCACGAACTGCTCAGCCGCCTGCTGCAACGACGGCTCCCCGGCCGGCACGCCCACGACGATGCGACTGGGATACAAATTATCGTATAAAGCGCGGCCTTCGCGCAGAAATTCCGGACTGAACAGCAGACGATTGCAAGAGAAGCGACGGCGCGCCTCCTCGGTAAAGCCGACGGGCACGGTGCTTTTGATCACCAGCACCGCCTGCGGATTGACCGCTGTGACCTGACGAATCACTTCCTCTACCGTGGAAGTGTCAAAAAAGTTTTTTCGCTCATCGTAGTTGGTTGGCGTGGAAATAATGACCAGTTCCGCCTGACGGTAAGCGGTGTCGCCGTCCAACGTGGCAGTAAGGCGCAATGGTTTGCTTTGCAGGTACTCCTCAATATCGGCATCGCGGATCGGAGACCGACGGGCATTGATAAGCTCCACCTTTTCCGGAACCACGTCGACCGCAGTGACGTTGTGATGTTGTGACAGCAACACCGCCATAGACAGTCCAACATAGCCCGTTCCGGCTACCACAATATTCATAGGTAAACCCCTTTCGTTTCCTTGCCTGCCGATCACCCGACATCTCTGTGATGCTCCGCAGACAGCAGAAGCGTTTTGCGTCATTCGTCCCTATGGTGCTTCCTATGGCAACGACGATGCAAGCGAACAGTTTTCATCTCCTTATAAGCTTGGCTAAACTATTTTTAATATACCACTGATCGGCAGTTTTGTCAACTCGACAAAATAGCAAGGACGACCGCCGTCCGAGGTGCTGCAGGGACGGCGGTCGTCGCAAACTATGGGGCAAGCGATCACTTTGGTTGCACGTTGGAATGGCAGACGTCTTTCATGCCGCATCCCGAACAGCCGCAAGCGCAGGAGCTTTTCCCCTTTTTCTTATTGCGGATTCCGTGGATGACGATGGCTAGGAACACCGCCGCCACGATAGCCGCTACCAGGATCGTTGGCCACATAACTTTTTCTCTCCTTATTTTGACGCGGTATGCACGCGCAGTTCATTGTCGTTATACTTATTCGGACGAACCAGCATATAGATCAAGAATGCCAGCACGATGAACGCCACCGCCGTCCACACCGTGAAAGCGGCACCCGTGAAGAGCAAGCCGAGCTGATACACGATCAGCGACACAGCATACGCAAACACGCACATATATCCAATGGCGAAGAACGTCCACTTGCCGTTGTTCATTTCGCGCTTGATAGCGCCCATGGCAGCGAAGCAGGGCGCGCACAGCAGGTTGAAGATCAGGAAGGTGAAGCCGGCCAGCTGGCTGCCGCCGAAGATTTCCTGACCGATCAGCGTCACCGCTTTGCTGCCTTCCTCAACCGCAGATACCAGCGCATCGGAGCTGGCCATGGAGGACAGTGCGCCAAACACGCCGACGACCTCTTCCTTGGCAACCAAGCCGAGAGCCGTCGCCACCGCCGATTGCCACTGACCAAAGCCGAGCGGTTTGAAGATGACGGCCAACCCGTGACCGATCACGTTCAGAATGGAGGCTTCGGCACCTTCACCGATGTAATGGAAGCCACCCTCAAAGGTCAGGCTGTTGAGCACCCAGATGATAATGCTTGCCGCTACAATCACGGTGCCGGCGCGCTTAATGAAGCTCCAGCCACGTTCCCACGTAGCACGGAGAACGTTGGAGGCAACCGGTGCGTGATAAGCAGGCAGTTCCATAACAAACGGTGCCGGGTCGCCGGAGAAGGGCTTGGTCTTTTTCAGGAGGATGCCCGACACGATGACTGCCGCTACGCCAATGAAGTACGCCGCCGTAGCAATCAGGCCACTACCGCCGAACAGCGCGCCGGCGATCAGACCGACAATCGGCATTTTTGCGCCACAGGGAATGAAGCAGGTAGTCATGATAGTCATTTTGCGATCACGGTCCTGCTCGATGGTACGGGACGCCATGACACCGGGCACGCCACAACCGGAGGCAACCAGCATCGGAATAAAGGACTTGCCGGACAAGCCGAATTTACGGAAAATACGGTCCATGATGAACGCCACACGGGACATATAACCGCAGTCTTCCAAAATGGACAACAGCAGGAACAACACCAGCATTTGCGGCACAAAGCCCAGAACCGCGCCGACGCCGCCGACGATGCCGTCCATGATCAGGCTGTACAGCCATTCGGCAATGATCGGCACTCCGTCGCGACACAGAAGCATTTCCAGCAAATCCGGAATACTGTACCACCCGGCCATAAAGGTGTCGGGGAAGGTTTCGGCAAAGGAGCCGAACAAGCCGTCGTTCATGAAGGTAACGGTAAAATCACCCACGGTACCGATGGACAGGGTATATACCAACCACATAATTGCCGCAAAGATGGGCAACGCCAGAATACGGTTAGTAACAATGCGATCAATCTTATCCGAAAGAGTCAATTTGCCGACCGATTTTTTCTTGTAGCAGGTCTTCATCAGCTGACCGATGTAAACGTAGCGTTCGTTTGTAATGATGCTTTCGGAATCGTCATCCATGGAAGCTTCCACAGCGGCGATGTCATCTTCAATATGGGCACGGGTGATCTCGTCCAGCTGAAGCTGTTCCAGCACCTTATCGTCTCGCTCGAAGATTTTGATCGCATACCAACGCTGCTGCTCCTCCGGCATGGAATGAACGGCAGCCTCCTCGATATGGGCGATAACGTGCTCGACGGTACCGGAAAAGTTGTGATTCGGCACCGCTTTACCACTTTGCGCCGCACGAATCGCCGTTTTCGTCGCCTCATCAATACCGTGGCCCTTCAGCGCGGAGATTTCCACTACGGGGCACCCCAGTTCCGCCGCAAGGACGTCAGTTTTAATGCTGTCGCCGTTTTTACGCACGACGTCCATCATATTGATCGCCACGACGACCGGGATTCCCAGCTCCATCAGCTGGGTGGTTAAGTACAGGTTACGCTCCAGGTTGGTGCCGTCAACGATGTTCAAAATCGCATCGGGACGTTCACCGATCAGGTAGTTACGCGCCACAACTTCTTCCAGCGTGTACGGCGACAAGGAATAGATACCGGGAAGGTCGGTAACGACAACTCCCTTTTCACCCTTCAACTTGCCTTCCTTTTTTTCCACCGTAACGCCCGGCCAGTTACCCACGTACTGATTGGAACCGGTCAATGCGTTAAACAGTGTCGTCTTGCCGCAGTTTGGGTTGCCGGCAAGCGCAATTCTCAAGCTCATGTTGTTCCCTCTCTCTCCTATGTTAGCAGCCGCTAACTAATGACCCTAAAAATACCGGGCCGCGCCCGGCAATTACTGAACCTCGACCATTTCGGCGTCTGCCTTGCGGAGCGACAGCTCGTAGCCACGCACCGTGACCTCCACTGGATCGCCCAAGGGTGCTACCTTGCGTACGTAAATTTCCACGCCCTTGGTTATACCCATGTCCATGATACGGCGCTTAACGGCACCCTCACCGTGCAATTTGACCACGGCGACCGTTTCCCCGACCTTGACGTCCTTCAACGTTTTCATCTTGGTTCCCTCCTTGCAAAAAGTTTTAAGTAAAAGCGCGATATCAGATCATAATCTTTTGCGCCATTTCCTTACTGATGGCTACGCGAGCTTCCTTGACGTTGACGATCAGATTGCCGCCCAGCGTATTGACGATGGTTACCGTACCGCCGACCACAAAGCCCAAATTTTCCAAATGCTTTTTCACTTCGGGCAATCCGCCGATCTTGCGGATAGTGTTTTCTTCCCCGACGGCGGCAAATGACAACGGTATCATAAACAGTCCCCTTTTTGAACTTTAAAATTAGCACGAGCTAACCAATGAGTTAAATAAATGGTTAGCTCTCGCTAACTGAATACTATAATACACGCATTCGCAGCCTTTGTCAAGGGGGTTTTTGCATTTTTTTGAAGAATTTGTAAAACATTTGGCAGTGGACAACAAGCAGCAACGAGAACACGGTATCATATATAAAAAATCACCGTCGGTTTCCCGACGGTGATTGGTAAATTTGAGAATCTAACGCCATACCGTAGCGACTTATTTTGCCATGGCGGCAACTTCGGCAGCAAAATCGTCCTCGCGCTTTTCGATTCCCTCGCCCATAACGTAGTGAATCGCGTTCACAAAGGTGATGGAACCACCCAGCTTCTTGGCCGAATCGGCAATGTAGCTGGCAACGTCACCCTTGAACAGATCGGAACGGACAAACTCCTGCTGCAACAGGCAGGATTCTTTATAGAAAGCGTTCATCTTACCGGCAGCGATCTTTTCCTTAACGGCATCCGGCTTGGACGCCATTTTGGGATCGTTGTTCATAAGCGCGATCTGCACCTGCAGTTCTTTATCGGCATCCTCCTGCGGCACCTGGGACTTATCCCAGTACTTCGGATTCATAGCCGCGATCTGCATGGCCACGTTCTTACCGACCTCGCTCACGTCGATATCACCCTCGACCGCCAGATTGACCAGCACGCCGTCCGTACCACCCGCGTGGACATAAACCACGGAGGTGTTATCGGCAAAACGGGCAAAGCGGCGAATCTGCATGTTTTCACCGATCGACATGACCTTTTCCTGCATGATTTCGGTAACGGTCAGATCGGAGTTCGGGTAAGTGCAAGCCTTCAACGCCTCAATATCGGCAGGAGCCTGGGTGGCAACAACCACGGCCAGGTTCTTGACCAAATCCATGAAAGCTTCGGTTTTGGCGGCAAAATCAGTTTCGGTGTTAACCTCGATCACAACGCCAACACCGTCAACAACGGTAGCGTACGCAACACCCATGGCGGCAACGCGATCCGCTTTCTTGGCGGCCTTGGCCAGACCTTTTTCACGCAACCAATCCACGGCCTTATCCATATCGCCATCGGTAGCCTGGAGAGCTTTTTTGCAGTCCATCATACCGACGCTGGTCATTTCACGCAGTTTCTTAACGTCTAATGCAGTAAAAGCCATAGCTTGTTTCCTCCTGAATAATACTTATTCTGCGGCGGGAGCTTCTTCGGCTTCCGCTTCGGCAGGAGCAGCTTCCTCGGCGGCAAGCTGCTCGCCCTGACGGCCTTCGATGATCGCGTTGGCCATGGCACCGGCAATCAGCTTCACGGCACGGATAGCGTCATCGTTACCCGGAATGACATAGTCCACGTCGTCCGGATCGCAGTTGGTATCGACGATAGCAACGATCGGAATACCCAACTTCTTGGCTTCGGTCACAGCGATCTTTTCCTTGCGGGGATCGACGATGAACAGTGCACCGGGGATTTTATCCATACCCTTGATGCCGCCTAGGAACTTTTCGAGCTTTTCGATCTCGTGGTTCAGCTTGACGACTTCCTTCTTGGGCAGGAGGCTGAACGTGCCGTCCTCAGCCATCGCCTTGAGCTGGTTCAAACGAGCGATACGGCCGCGAATGGTACGGAAGTTGGTGAGCATACCGCCCAGCCAACGAGCATTGACATAATAAGCACCGGCACGGACGGCTTCTTCAGCGATAGAGTCCTGAGCCTGCTTTTTGGTGCCGACAAACAGCACCGACTTGCCCTCGGCGGACAGGTCACGGATGAACGCGTACGCTTCTTCCAGCTTGCGAACGGTCTGCTGAAGATCGATGATGTAGATTCCGTTGCGCTCGGTGAAGATGTACGGCTTCATTTTGGGGTTCCAGCGGCGAGTCTGGTGACCAAAGTGGACACCGGCTTCGAGCAGCTGTTTCATGGATACGACTGACATACAATATTTCCTCCCGGTTTTTACCTCTACGGGTGCTACGGACAATGCAAAAATTTTTGTCCGCATCTCCGGAACCGCAAGCGGCACCGCCGGAGCGCAACACACCCGTATGCATATTGCCGTAATATTTTACCACAGGTCAAGTAAAAAGGCAAGTGTTTTTTGAAGCTTTTTTAGAATTTTTTATCACCCAACCGCAGACGGTATAACACCCCCATGCGCTCCGCCGAACCAACGGCAAGCTCGTCACCCGCTTCATTGACGGCGATACAGCCAAGCACACTGCTGACGTACAGTCCGGTATCGGTATTGAAGCTCATGCGACCGAGATAGCGAACGCCGTACCGATCGTCGTATGAAAACACGATGCCGATATCGTTGTGCGAGCCGATGATACCGTAGGCGGTTTTCGTTCGCTCACAGCAACAAATCGCCACAACCTCGCCACTGCAATTCGGGCAGGCCCCCAACGCAAAGCCGGACTCCCCGTTCCACAGGCAAAGCAGACCGTCGGCGGTTCCACACAGCCAATGTCCGTCCCACAGCCGCGCGGCAGCGGTCAGCGTCGTCTTAAAGCGGCGCCCCGCCGCCCACGGCAACGGTACCGTATCGGGAAGTCCATCGGTATGCGAACGCGGCGTATATTCCGCGATCGGCTTGACGGAGCCGTCCCGTGAGCAGAAGCGGTATTTGCTTTGGTTGTTACCGAACTCCGCCGTCACGTACTCGCCCTCGTACCATACCGCGTGCACGGCAGAAGCGTCACAACCGCAAATGCGCCAGAACGGATACGCCGTCACTTCGGTTGCCGGTGCTGACGGGTCGTTGTTCTGCAAAAAAGTCGGTATACTCCTGAATGTAATCTACAAACGCGGCGTTGCGACGCTCTTGACGCTCGTATTCCGCAACGTCGTATTTGTAAAAGCGCTTCGGCTCGTTCGGGCAGGTATAATTCATAAAATCCTTTGTAAAAATCAGGTCGTCATCGGACAGGTGGTAATTCAGACGATCCAATTCACGCAGATTCACGGTGAAAATACCCGGCGCGTCCGCCAAATGATTCGAGTCCGCCATATATAGGATACCGTCGTGATAATGCATTTCAGCAGGAATAACGACCGACCGCTCCGGCGTGCCGAGCAAGCCCTTGTTTTCCGGCTTGCCACCGTGAAGAAAGTCCCAGCGGCACAGATAGGCGTTGCAATTACTGAGGTCCAACGACCCCGCCGCGCAAACGGCATACCACAACACGCCGTTCTCGTCGAAGACCATACCGAAAGCGGAATACGGTTCGGACAGCTCCAGCCCTTCCGGACGGTACTCCCCTATCGGCTCCAACGTATTGTCACGGTAAGAATAACGGTACAGATTTTTTCAAAAATATACTTCAAGTATAAATTGCCATCCGGTCCGTCTGCCAAATAGTCCAGTTGGACGTGTTTATCGGTGGAGTACGGTTCGTAATCTTTGGGAAAGAAGATGCCCAACTCCTCAATTTCGGCGGTATCGGTGTTGACACGGTAAAAGTATCCACTGCGCGACGCACTGTAAATGTTGCCGTCGGCCGCACGAAACAGGCGAAACGAACCAAACTCCGTTACCTTGCCGTAATCGCGCACGGCACCGGTATCCAGCTCGTAGCGATACAGATGGCCTCGAAAATAACCGGTAAAATACAACACGTTGTGTTTGGGGTCATAAGCGGCACCATAGATGGATTCATGCGGCACGGGGACACCGCGATTTTCCAAGGCTTGCGTTCGAGGATCGTAAATAAGAATCACCGAACCCTGAAACCCTTCAAAGACGTGGTTATAAAACAGTTCCGGATGCCAGTGCGGATGCACCGGTGAGCGAGCGGTGGTATGACTAGTCATGATGAGACGACCGTCGTTGATCTCGGTAATCGACGTATGAATTTTGCTGGTGGAAACCGCCTCTTTGAATTGGCATACCTTTTCCGCCAAATTGAAGCACAGCGTAAATTCATTGGTGTCGTAATGGTATTCGTACAGACCGGCTACCGCGCTGACGGTTTGCTCGGCACAAAGCGAAAAAAAGCAACGCCCATCGTGCGTGACGTACATATCCCAAACGGCGTTGCGCTGTTCGTCCTCATCAAACAGACGACGCACCGCGCTTTGCGGAATCAGCTTAAGATTTTCGTCGGAAATGCTGTCCAGACCCTTCCACAGCATACCGGTCCCCCCCCTTTGCGTGGACGGATTTCCGTCCGTTTTATCACAGTATAAAAAACAGGGTCGGCAAAAGCGACCCCATTTTTCAGCAATGTGTGCCGTATTTTAAGATTTCTCAGTCAGCGACCGACGCAAAGCGGTAGGCGAACAACCGAACCGTTTTTTAAACAGACGCTGAAAGTGGAAGGCGGAATTGAAGCCGCAACTGTAGCAAATCTCCGAAACCGTCAGTGGGCTGTAGCGCAACAACTGGCGAGCGCGGTTGAGGCGAAGCTCGTTCAGATAGCTGACAAACGGCATCCCGACGGTTTGGTGAAACACGGTGCTGAAATACACCGAGCTTAGGTGCAGGCGTTCGGCAACCTCTGCCAGCGAGAGTGGTCGGGTGAAGTTGAGAAGAATATAGCCGAGCGCTTTGCCGATCGGCGGTGCCGCGGAAAGGGTAGCCGTCGGAGATTGATGAGGTGCCATAACGAAGGTTTTGAAAATGAGTGGTAAAGACAATTGGTA
>CAYMHR010000014.1:0-31085 GCA_964390295.1 uncultured Eubacteriales bacterium | reverse complement strand
TACCTGCACGGTGGCCGTGAAAAACGGCTGGATGAATCGCTGAAGCTGATGCAATTACTGAAAATATTGCCCTTATTGGAACAAAGGGGAGGGCTGTTGGGATGAATTCGGGACGCAATATGATGCAGATGCAACAAGAGGCGGCGGAACGCGTGAAGCGCATGCAGGAGCGTTCACGCCGTTTGGCGCAGGAGCACCCGGTCAACGTGTATCGCGGCACGACGGCAATGCCTCCTGATCGAGAAACCGAGTCGCTACGTGCCACTGGCCGTTTGGTAAAACCGCTCGATGAACCGAAACAACCGACGTGCGAAGCAGCAGTGCCGCTGACGGATTCATCGCCGGATACCGGTATGGGGCTTTCCTCATTGCTCCGGGGTGACCGCGAACAAACGTTGGTGCTGTTGTTGGCGGTAATTCTTGCCAAAAACGGAGCACCACTGGAGCTGGTGTTGGCCTTACTGTACGTGGGAATGTAATCAATCGGTAAACTCGGTTGGGTTTTTCCGAATATAATCCGTGCATTTTGCCAAAGGTTGTTCAGCTTCTATGGCACGCTCCAGTGCGGATTCGTCTTCTTCGGATACGGTCGTTGCCCCTTCCTGCAAGGTGTTCCAAGCCGTTTGCAACGCTTCGGCTGTGTTAACGGCTCCAACGTATTCCAAACCTTCCAGAATGGCAGGAATAAATCGGGCGAACGATGAACGTAAAACTGTGTCTAGCGACTGATCGCTCCAATCGTTGCAGAACATCCATACGCAGTATACGGCGGTTCGGCCGCGTGAAAGAAACGGCAACAACGACAGAGGATCGGGACGCTTTTTGTCCAGCTTATTCATCAAGTTGGCGACGACTGCACGGATCAGTTCGCTGTCCGGCAACGTCGTCAGCACGTCTTCGGTCAGCAGAGCATAACGTCGGCAAAGAGCGGCAGAATGGTCGCTCTTTGTTTTTTTGTTCAGGTGGGCTAAATACAGGGCAATGATTAGTGCTAACACAATGCAAACCAACGTTTCGATGGGCAACTCCTTGAGTAGCTCCTCCCAGATTGTTGATAACACGGTCATTCTCCCTTCGTTAGCAAGCGGTAGATTTCGCCTTTTTTCAGTCCGGTTTCAGCGGCAACGCGCCGCGCCGCCTCCGAGGGTGTCAACTGTTCGTCTTTCATAAGCCGCCGAGCCGTTTCGGCGGCTTCTTCGGGATAAATTGCGACTGTATCTTGCAGGACTTTCCCCTCTAAAATGATCACAAATTCGCCACGAGGCGGTTCCTGACGGTAACGCGCCGCCGCTTCGGCCAACGTGGTGCGGATCACTTCTTCGTGCAGCTTGGTCAATTCGCGCACTAGGCACACGCGGCGATCGCCCAATGCCGCCAGCATATCCTCCAGAGTGGAGGGAAGCTTGTGAGGTGCCTCGTAGAACACCATGGTGCGCGGCTCGTTTTTGAGCGATTCCAGATGTTCCCTTCGACTGCGGCGATTGACGCTTAAAAAGCCTTCAAACGTAAAGCGTCCGGTCGGCATTCCGGATATGGCTAACGCCGTGATAACAGCACTGGGACCGGGGACGACCGTGACGGGAATGCCACGCTCATGACACAACGCCACTAAATCTTCGCCCGGATCGGAGATGGCCGGCATACCGGCGTCAGTGACTAAAACGGCGTTTTCTCCCGCCTCCAACTTGTGGCAGATGTACTCGCCGCGCTCGCGCTTATTGTGTTCATAATAGCTGATCAGCGGCTTGCGTATGCCGAAGTGATTGAGTAGTGCCAAGGATACGCGGGTGTCCTCGGCGGCGATAAAATCGCAGGCGTTTAACGCTTCCAGTGCGCGTGGTGAAAGATCGGACAGGTTGCCGATGGGGGTTCCTACCAGCGTTAACGTTCCGGACATGTCGGTACCTCACTTTCCAAAATTAACGGGGGAAGCACGCGAAGTGACGGTTTTCCGTTACGGACGGCGTCACACAAAAGTAAAAATGGCGGAAGAGCGGCGCGGGCATGGACCAGTTGCAACCGTTTCGGTTCCAGGTGACAGTGCCGCAGAGCTTCAAACACGTCGGCCATCCGTTCAGGACGGTGACAAAGTATCAAATGACCTCCGTAACGCAACAGATGAGCGGCGGCCGTTGCCACGTCAGAGAGGGTGTTCCCCTGTTCTTGCCGCGCTAAACGGCGTTCGGGGGACGTAGCGGCTTTGCCGCTGCTTTCGGAAAAATACGGAGGGTTGCACAGCACGCGATCATAGCTTCCGGCAGGCAACGTCAGCGAACGCCAGCTTTGCTCGTACACTGTAATCTGCTTTTCCAGACCGTTTTCCAGCACGTTTTGTTGCGCTAAAGCGACGGCTGTCGGAGAACAGTCCACGGCATCCACAAGGGGAGCCGGTGCGGTACGATGAAGCAGGAGCGGAAGGATTCCGCATCCGGTACCCAAATCACAGATTTTCTCGTGAGGGCGCGCCTCGGAAAAGTTCGCCAGCAGTAGGGCATCGGTGCCAAAGGTATGTTCCTCGGTAACGGTGACGTGGCGACCGCCGCCGAGCTGTTCACGATGCGATTGTTGCACACGTTCACCTCCAAAATAGCAAAAGGCTGTCGTAACCGGTACGGTTCACCCGCCAAATTACGACAGCCCTTGAGAGCACGCTGAATTAGTCCGCCTGGGGAGCACCGACCGGGCAAACTCCGGCGCACGCACCGCAATCGATGCAAGTATCTGCGTCAACGACATATTTGCCGTCGCCTTCGGAAATTGCACCTACCGGGCAGCCCTCGGCGCAAGCACCGCAGGCAATGCACTCGTCAGTAATTTTGTAAGCCATGTTTCAGCACCTCCTTTTCCTAGCGAATACTACCATACCATACTTTTTTGCAAAAATCAACTGAAATTTTGCCGGAAATCCCGCAAATGCGAAAAAGGGCTTGCGTTTCACGTCGAAAGGCGTGTATAATGTATTTACATTACACAATGGGGGGATATGCCTTGGCCGAATATCAATGGAACGCGTCACTGTTGCGCCACGTGTTTATCCTGCCCGAAGAAGTGGCGGACAAGCACTTGCGTTTGGCCGGTGCGGTACAGCTCAAGGTTTTGCTGTGGTTGTCCCGGCACGGCGGCATTTATGAGGACGATGCCTGCTCCTGCGCGGTCGGCGCGTCGGCACCCGATTGCCGCGACGCACTCCGCTATTGGATGGAAGCCGGCGTTCTTCAAGGCGTCTCAGAGACCGCCGTCGCGTTGCCCGTCGCAGAGCCGGTGTCGGCACCGGCCATTACGGAGGCTGCCAAGGTGCCGCTGGCCCGGCCGCGTGCGGTGAAGCCGCAAATGCCGGAGGTGATTGCCCGCCGGGAAAGGGATGCCGAATTTGCGTATTTGCTGGACGAAGTAAGCGCGCGCATGGGCCGACCGCTGTCTCCCGGCGATATGGAAACGCTACTGTATTTGTGCGATACGGCAGGACTCCCTGCCGGTGTTGTTTTGATGGTGGTTGGTTATGCCGCGTCTGCCGATCGGTTGACAATGCGGTATATTGAAAAGGTTGCGCTGGATTGGGCGGATCGGGATATTGTGACCATGGCGGCCGCCGAAGAGCATTTGTGTCGTTTGGAACGATCACAGCAGGCTTTAACGCACGTGCAAAAGGTGTGTGGCCTGGATAAGCCGCCTACCGGCGCTTCCGCCTTCGCTGCAGCGGAAAAGTGGGTTTACGATTGGCAACTGTCCGACGAGCTGTTGCGTCGCGCTTACGATATTTGTTTACAAAAGACGGGAAAATTCCACGTCGGGTATATGAACCGCGTGCTGGAGAATTGGCACGAGCAGGGTGTCGATACGCCGGAGAAGGCAGAGACTTTGGCGGTCGGTGGCAAAAAGTCGAGCACTTCGGCAGAAACCGAAAGCGAATACGAAGCGATGGTGGAACAATACATTCCGGTATATAAAAAGAAAAAGAAGGGGTGATCGTCATGGCATACAGCCCGGAAATTTACCGGCAGGCACAGGCGATCTTGGAACAGCGGCGTTCGGCGGCACAGGCACGCGCCGCAACGTTGCATCAAAAATGGGTGCGTGAAATTCCGCGTTTGCGTGAAATCGAGCAGCAGATGGCAACGTCTGCCGGGAAAGTGGTTGCCGCCATTTTAAGCGGCAACAACGTCGAGCGTGAGGTGGAACGCATCAAGGCGGAAAATCTGGCTTTACAGGTGGAAATGTCCATGCTGTTGCGTGAGCATGAAGCGGGAATTACCAATTTCGAGCCGCAGTACACCTGTTCGCGTTGTGAGGATACGGGATTTGTCGGTCAAAGACGTTGCGAATGTTTTAAGACGTTGCTGAAGGAGCTGTCTTGCCAGTCTCTGTCCGAATTGTCCGGTATGCGGCCACTATCCTTTGACGACCTGTCACTGGACTATTATTCTGCTCAATCGGATACCAAGAGCGGTATTTCGCCGCGGGCACGCATGCGAGAGGTTTTTGCTTATTGCCGTGCGTATGCGGAAGGCTTCGACGGCTCCGATCCCAGTCTGCTGTTACGTGGTCCTACCGGTGTGGGGAAAACGCATTTGTCGCTGGCTATTGCCGGTGAGGTGCTATCCCACGGATATTCCGTGGTTTACGGCCCGATTCAAAAGCTGTTGCATCGTTTGGAAAACGAGCATTTCGGGCGTTCGGCCGGCAACAGCGAGGACGTGCTGACCGGGTGCGATTTGTTGATTTTGGACGACGTGGGAACCGAATTTTCCAGTTCGTTTTATACGTCGGCTTTGTACAATATTCTCAATGAACGGATGCTGTCCGGGAAGCCGACGATCATCAGCACCAATTTGAATCAAAAGGAGCTGACTGAACGTTACGGCGAACAAATTGCTTCACGAATTACCGGCACGTTTCAGCCGTTGGTGTGTGCCGGGTCGGACATCCGTCAGCTTAAGCTGCGCCAGACGCTGACATAAGGACTGCAAAACAGAACACAAGGAGGAACCAGCGTGGAGTCCAATCGGATTTGTATGGGATGTATGAAGACCTTGTCGGAAAACGAGGTAAAATGTGACCGCTGTGGGTATCCGGCCGCCGGCATCAATCCCGGCGAGTATTTGCCGGTGCGCACGGTTTTGAACGAGCGATATTTGGTAGGACGTGTGTTGGAGATCGGCGGCGACAGTGCGGTGTATATCGGACTGGATATGAACGACAACAGCCGTGTGACCATTCGGGAGTTTTTTCCGCCGGAGCTGGCACAGCGCGTGGATCGTGTGAACGTTTCCGCCGTAGAGGGGAAAAACGCAATATTCGATGCGTGCCGAGCAAAATTTTTGAATTTAGCCCGTGCCGTTGCGCGCTTGCGCGAGGTGCTGGTGGTAGTGCCGGCCTACGATATTTTCGAAGCAAACGGCACCACGTATAGCATCAGTGAGTATTGTGAAGGAATCAGTCTGGAAAAATACGTGGCGAAGCGCGGCGGACGGTTGCCGGTTGAAGAAGTGCGGCATTTGTTTTTGCCGTTGATCGAGGCTATGGCGGTGATTCATCGCACCGGCGTGTTACATTTGGCGCTGTCTCCCAAAAACATTTTGGTAGACCGCGAGGGCCGCCTGAACGTAAAAAACTTTGCCATTAACGAGGTGCGTACCGCCGGCGGCGTTGGTAAAATCAGCCGTGTAGCCGGGTGCGCCGCGCCGGAGCAGTACGACGGAAACGCCACCTGTACCGCGGCCGCGGACGTCTACGGCTTGGCGGCGTCCATGTTTTTCGCCCTGACCGGTCGTGTGCCTGCCGAAGCTCCTCAACGGATGAAGCGTGACGGCGACGATCTCATGATGCCCGCCGAGGTGGCAGACAGCTTGCCGCCGTACATTCACGAAAGCCTGTATCGTGCGTTGCGGTTGCCTCCGGAGCGCCGCACGCAGACTGCACAGCAGTTGTTTGACGAGCTGTCGGCTACACAAGCGGTAGCAACGCTGCGCAACGTCGAAGAGCCGGAGCCGCCGAAAATGAGCCGTAAAAAGCGGCACTTTCCTTACGTTGCACTGGTATTCGTGCTTGCCATTATCGGGTTGATCGTGTTGGTCGGATTTGTGTTGAACAAACTGGGTATCACCCTGTTTAGCTTTGGCGGTGGTACGACGTCAACGACGACCACCGCCAGCACGTCGGTCATGGCAACTCTCCCCAGCAAGACCGAAAAGCCGGAGGAGCTGTATGACGTGGAGAACGTGGTCGGGAAAACGTGGAAATCCGTAGAGGATCGCACCTTGAACGGAAGCATGCACGCGGTGTTCGTCGGCTATGTTTATGATAGCACGGCGGCCAACGGTACGATCGTGTCACAATCACCTGCCGCCGGTGAACAGGCCAAGGCCGGTACCGCAATTCAGGTGACGGTCAGTATAGGCAAGGAAGCCACCATGCCCGATTTGGTTGGGTTGCCCGGTGAGAAGGTCAAAGCGCTGCTGGAATCGTTGGGCTATTCGGTAACGGTCAGTGGGCGCAATGCGCCGGAAGTGGACGCCGGTGCGATTTATAAAACGACACCGTCGGCCGGTGCTAAGCTTAGTATCGATGATAAAATCACGCTTTACGTCAATAATTATTCGGAATAAGAGGGAGTAGTAACATGAATATCGTTAAGCAATTTGCACCGCAGAGTGCGTTTCCGTCGTTATCCTACATATTGACCGCGCCGGAGGATTGGGAGCCGACGAAAGAGCAGCTTCCGATGATCGTGTTTTTACACGGTGCCGGTGAGCGCGGATCGGTGGAGGCGTTGCAGCACTCCTTCGTTTCACCGGCGCGACTGTTTACCGAACAGCCGACGTACCACGGCTTGCGCGTGATCACGTTGACGCCGGTGTGCCCGGAAAACTACGTATGGTATCCGTTGATCCTGCCCCTGCGCGAGTTGATTGAAACGGTGGCTACCGACTGTCACGTGGACCGGGAGCGCATTTCCATCAGCGGATGCAGCATGGGTGGCTTCGGCACTTGGGAAATGATTTGCACCTATCCGGAGCTGTTTTCGGCAGCGGCGCCGATTTGCGGTGGTGGCATGGCGTGGCGTGCCGGTTTGCTGAAGGATTTTCCGTTGCGCGTATTTCACGGTGGGGTAGATTCCGTGGTTCCGGTTATCTGCTCTCAAATGATGGTTGATGCGGTCAATAAAGCGGGCGGTCATGCCGAGTTGACCGTGTTTCCCGGTGTCGATCACGATTCCTGGGTCCCGACCTTCCGCGATACCGATGTGATCGAATGGTTGATTAGTCAAAAGCGTTCTTTGTAATCCGTTTTATCGATTGTAATAAAGGAAAGAGGAAGCAATATGTTACTGAAAAATGCAACAATCTACAATGATCAATTTGAGACGGTCAAGCTGAACGTCACAGTCGAAGGCGAGCGGATCGCCGCGGTGGATACGCGCACGACGGGCGATGACGTGCTGGATTTGGAGGGATATACCGTCCTGCCCGGCTTGATCGATATGCATATTCACGGCTGTGCCGGTTACGACACCGGCGATGCCACGCCGGAGGCGCTGGAGGCGATGTCTCGTTGCCTGGTAAAACGCGGTGTTACGTCGTTTTGCCCCACCTCGATGACGCTGTCTTTTGAACAGTTGCAGACGATTTTCCGCAACGTAGCGGCCGCTAAAAACACCGTGACCGGTGCCTATATTCAGGGCGTCAACATGGAGGGGCCGTATATTGCCATGTCCAAAAAGGGCGCGCAGAACGGTGCCTACGTTCGCAACCCCGATGCGGATGAATTTAAGCGCTTATACGAAGATTGCGGCGGTATCATCAAGGTTGTGGATATTGCTCCCGAAACCGATGGCGCCCAAGAATTTGTAGAACAGATTCAGGCAATTTGCCCGGTGTCCGTGGCGCATACGGCGGCCGATTACGATCAGGCGTGTGCCGCGTTTGAATGGGGTGTGCGTCACGTTACGCATTTGTATAACGCGCAAAGCGGCTTGACCCATCGCTCTCCCGGTGTGGTCGGTGCGGTTTTTGATAAATCAAAGCAGTACGGTATCCGTGCCGAACTGATTTGTGACGGCTTCCACATTCAGCCTGCCGCTCTGCGTATTGCTTTTTCGCAGCTGGGTGAGGATAACTCGGTCATCATCAGTGACTCCATGTGTGCCGCCGGTCACGTGGATGGCGAATATGATCTGGGGGGACAGACGGTTTACGTGCGCGATGGGAAGGCTCTGCTGGCGGACGGTACGATTGCCGCATCCACCTCCAACGTGTACGACGAACTGAAAAATGTAATTCGCTTTGGTATTCCGGTAAAACAGGCAATCAAATCGGCTACGATCAACCCGGCACGCGCGATCCGTGTGGAGCATGAAACGGGTTCCATCACCACCGGAAAATATGCGGACTTGTTGGTGGTTGACGATGACTTTAACATCGTGCTGGTCATTGTGCGCGGTGAAATCAAGGTGGACAATCGCTGAAGAACGGCGTTATGGCACCGCCACTTCCGGAAGCTCGGAGGTGGCGGTACTTTTCGTCTTGACATTTTTTTGAAAGCTTGGTATACTGTTACCATCGTTTGGTGCTATGGAGAAAAGCGAAAAGCAGGAGCTGTTCTGTTTTTTCGCTTTTTGGTTTTTGAGGCATCGTAAAGGAGAAGGTTGAATGAAGCTCTGGGAAATGCTCAATGAAATCAATACGGTCTCGGTTGCCTTTCGGGTGGTTTTTGCAGCACTGTTGGGCGGCTTGATCGGTAGCGAGCGGGGACGTCACGGGCGTGCCGCCGGTATGCGTACGCACATTTTGGTATGCCTTGGTGCGGCGTTGACGTCGCTTACCTCGATGTACGTGGCCAACGTGTTGCAACAAAACGGCGACGTGTTTCGTATTCCGGCACAGGTCATTTCCGGTATCGGTTTTTTGGGTGCCGGCACGATTTTGGTGCGTAATCGTTCCATCGTTACCGGGTTGACTACGGCGGCCGGTATGTGGGCAACCGCTTCCATCGGCGTAGCGGTCGGCTTTGGGTTCTATACCGGCGCGTTGGTGGCATCGTTATTGTGCCTGCTGTTGATTCCCTTGTTGGGCAAGGTGGAGTACAAGCGCAAGCTCCTCAGTAGCTTATACGTGGAAGTGGATACGATCGAACGCACCGGCATATTGGTTGAAGAAATCCGCGGACTGCTTGGTCCTACCTTGACGGTGCAGATTGTAGGCCCGAAAAGCACCTGCAATGGTCACGTCGGCTTGCAGTTGTTGGTGCGTTCTACGGTGTTGACAGCCGATTTGGTGCGGAAAATCACCGAAATGGACGGTGTCTCGTTTATGGTAGAGGAGGATACCTGACGGTATCCCTTGCGTTGGCGCATGAAGGACGTGTGAGGTAGGGTATGGAGTTCCGTTGGATCAGCTCGCTGGAAAAGGTGTTTCCCGACGAACCACTGTCGGCTCCGGAAATGACCGAGGCGACGGCGTTACGCGGAGAGCATTTTAGCGTTCAGTGTGCGACCTATTTTGAAGGCAATGATAAGCTGTACGGCGACGTTTCCCTAACCACCGATCTTCCCGGACAGGTTCGCTTGTATCGCGTGGGGCACGTTCCCGCCATGCTGCCGACCTACCCGTGGGCGGACGATAACTTTCTTCGCAAAAGCCCCGGCGTGTTTCCCGACCCGTTGTTTGAACAATCGGAAAATATTTCACTTTCCCGTAAGCAGTGGCGTACTCTGTGGGTAGAAGTGGTCGTGCCGCCGGATTGCCCTGCCGGTCGGTATACCGTCACCTTGACCTTTACCTCCAAAGTGCCGTGGCTGGACATACGGGAAAGCACGTCTTTTACTCTTGAAGTTCTGCCGGTTACTTTGCCGAAGCAGACGTTGGTTTGCACCGAGTGGTTTCATTGCGACTGCTTGGCAGTGCAGTATGCGGTTCCTGTGTTCAGCGAACGTCATTGGCAAATCGTGGAGAATTACGTGCGTCATGCGGCGGAATACGGCGTTACCATGCTGTTGGTTCCGATTTTTACGCCACCGCTGGATACGGCGATCGGCGGCGAGCGTCCTACGGTGCAGTTGGTCGACGTGCGCGTGGATGACGGAGCCTATCGGTTCTCATTCGGTAAGCTCAAGCGCTATTTACAAATGGCCGAGCGTTGCGGCATGGAGTACTTTGAGATTACCCACTTGTTTACTCAATGGGGTGCCAAGCACGCGCCCAAAATTATGGCTACGGTGGACGGCGAATATCGACGCATTTTCGGTTGGGAAACCGACGCTACGTCGGCTGAATATCTTGCGTTTCTCCGACTGTTTTTGACGCGGCTTCGCACTTTTCTTAAGCGCGAGGGTTATTTGGATCGGTGCTACTTTCATATCTCGGACGAACCGAACGTCGAGGTGGAGGAAAGCTATCGCTCTGCGCGTGAGGGGATTGCCGACGTGCTGAACGGTTTGCCGATCATGGATGCCTTGTCAAATTATTCCTTTTACGAAAAGGGGCTGGTAACACGTCCCGTTCCGTCACTGGATCATATAGAGCCTTTTATTGAGCACGGCGTTCCCAATTTGTGGACGTATTACTGCTGTGGTCAGGTGGTGGACGTCAGCAACCGCCTGATTGCCATGCCGTCGGCACGGAATCGCATACTCGGTATCCAGTTGTACAAGTACCGACTGGAAGGCTTTTTGCACTGGGGTTTTAATTTCTGGTTCAGCCAACTTTCATTGCATCCCGTCGATCCGTATTTGGTGACCGATGCCGACGATGCATTTCCCTCTGGTGATCCGTTTGTGGTGTATCCCGGTGCTGACGGAATGCCGGTTCCCTCGCTGCGTGAGCTGGTGTTTTATGAAGGCTTGCAGGATATGCGTGCTTTGCAGCTGTTGGAATCGCTTACTTCACGGGAGGCGACGCTGCAATTTATTGACGATCAGTGTGGTGAGCAGCCTTTGACGTTGCGGCAGTACCCGAAAGAGGCGACGTGGCTCCTTTCGTTCCGGGAAGCCTTAAACCGACGGTTGGCATTCTTGTTGCCATAACGTAAAATAAGAACGTGCGAACGTTCTCATATCGCGCTTCGAACGGAATGCCCCCTGCTACAGGACCAGAATCCTGCAACAGGGGGCTTTTTTCTTTTGTATTGGGAACGCGGTGCTCCGCTTTATTTTAGATGGCGTACCAAAAATGCCACGTGAGCGGCCGTTTCATCATTCAGCCCGGAAATATCCAACAGTTTATCGGAGGACAAGCCCAATAAGTAGTCGGTTGTTACCGCAAAATATTGAGCCAACTTGACCAGCATTTCCACCGACGGCTGAATATTATCGTTTTCCCAGTTGGAAATGCTCTGCTTGGTCACGCCCAAAGCGGAGGCCAGCTCGACCTGTGAGATTCCCTTGGCTAATCGGAGCTTGCGTATGTTTTCGTTCAGCATGAGGCACACCTCGAAGGCAAATATTACAATACAATTTTACTATTTTTACTTGACAACATATAAATACTATGGTATTTTAATATTGTACTATTCTGTGAGGCGCGTTATGAAAAAGGTATTGCGGGGAATATTGTTGCTGGCGGCGCTCACTGCTTTGTTTGCCAACGGCTGCGTGTGGCAGACGATTAGTGGCTTGCCTTGCCCGGGGTGTGGTATTACCAGGGCGTGGTTGAGTGCGCTGACGGGCGATTTTCATCAGGCGGTGCGGTTCAACGCCTTGTTCGTTCCGTTGACGGGAATGGTACTGGTGGTAACGGGATATACGTTGCTTGAACGCACGATGCCGAAGTGGCTTCGCGTCAGCGCGTATAGCGTTGCCGGTGGTGCTTTTCTGTACAACCTTTTGCGTGTTTTCTGTGTAGTACCACGACCATAAAAAGAGGAGATGTTGAAAAATGGACATGCAAAAAGTGGACATGTATATCATGTCGAACCAAAAGTACCTACCTGCGGAAAAAATGGTGTACCTGAAGCAAAAGCTGGCAGAAGTGAGCGATGAAAAGTTCAGCTTACTGTCAACGGTGGAGTTTAAGGACCCGACGACGATCTTGTTGGTTTCGCTGTTTTTGGGTGGCTTGGGCATCGACCGATTCATGTTGGGTGAGACTGGAATCGGTGTTTTGAAGCTGTTGACCGGTGGCGTGTGCGGAATTCTGACGATTATCGACTGGTTTTCGGTACAAAAGAAGGCCAAAGAACATAACTTCAATCAAATCATGATGATTCTGTAAAATAAAGCGGACGGTTGTCGTCCGCTTTATTTTTTATGCTTCGTCTTGCAACCCGACGGCTTTTATGGTACAATGCAGGAGGAGTTGATAGGATGTACTCGTTTTTTGCCATGCTGTCACGCATGAAAAACATTGATCGTTGGGCTCTGATGCGCAACACCAAAACCGAAAACATTTGCGAACATTCGCACGACGTAGCGGTACTGGTGCACGCGTTGGCACTCCTGCGCAACAAGCGCTTCGGCGGACAGGTGAACGTGGAGCGGTGCGTATTGCTGGCGCTGTATCACGATGCCACCGAAATTCTTACCGGGGATATGCCCACACCGGTAAAATACGATAACCCGGTGCTTCGCGCGGAATACGGCCGACTGGAGCAGGTGGCGGCAAACACCTTGTTAGCCAAGCTGCCGACCGATTTAGAGCCTGAATACCGCGCTCTGCTGTTGCTGGATGCGCCGGAAGAGGAACAACGGTTGGTCAAGGCGGCCGATAAGATCGCGGCGTTGATTAAATGCTTGGAGGAACTAAAGCAGGGAAACCGCGAGTTTGGAAAAGCCAGAGAAGCAACGGAAGCGTCCATTCGTGCTATGAGCCTGCCGGCGGCCGATTGCTTTTTGGAAGAGTTCCTGCCGGCGTATGAATTGACGTTGGATGAATTATAATAACAAAGGACCGAAGCAAAAGCTTCGGTCCTTTGCATTAATTGAGCCCTTGCTCGCCGTTTTTGGCGAAAAGCACCGCAACCGCTTGGCGCAGAAGCCGATTTTCCGGGCGCTCCAGTGTCGGATCCTCTCGATGCAATGCACGAGCGGCTTCCTGCGCTTCGTGCAGTACCGTCATATCGTGGAGCAGATCGGCAATTTTCAGTTCCGGCAAGCCGTGTTGGCGATCGCCGAAGAAATCGCCCGGGCCGCGCAGTTGCAGGTCGGCATCGGCAATTTTGAAGCCGTCGGTGGTTTCGCACATGACCTTGAGACGACGCAGCGCTTCGGGATTTTGCGCGTCGGAAATCAAAATGCAGGTGGAGGCGTATTGGCCACGTCCAACGCGACCGCGGAGCTGATGAAGCTGTGCCAATCCAAAGCGTTCTGCGTTTTCCACGACCATCAGCACGGCGTTCGGTACGTCCATACCGACCTCAACCACCGTGGTGGATACCAGGAGCGACAAACGCCCTTCGGCAAAATCGCGCATGATCCGTTCTTTGTCTATGGGCTTCATTTTTCCGTGAAGCAGTCCGACGGAATAGCCACGGAACGGCCCGTTGCTTAAATCTCTGGCATAGGCTTCGGCAGAAACCAAATCGGTTTCTCCTTCTTCGACCAAAGGACAAACGACGTAGGCTTGTCGTCCTTCGTCTAAAAAGCGGCGGACATAGCCGTAGGCGCGTTCGCGCTTTGACGTATTAACGGCATAGGTGGCAACGGGAGTGCGGCCGGGTGGTAATTCGTTCAATACCGATACCTCCAGGTCGCCGTACAGCATCAGTGCCAACGTGCGCGGAATCGGCGTGGCGGACATGACCAGCAAGTGCGGATGCCGCCCTTTAGCGGCAAGCGAAGCGCGCTGACGCACGCCAAATCGATGTTGTTCGTCGGTGATGACCAAGCCCAAGGCAGAGAATTGCAGGTCGTCGGACAACACCGCGTGCGTGCCGACCAAAAATTGGCACGCACCGGAGTGTACCTGCTCCAGCACCTCGTGCTTTTGGGCTTTGGTCAGCGAGCCGGTCAGCAAGCCGACGTGAATGTCCGGGCTTCCGGAAAACAGCTTTTGCAGCGAGGTTTGGTGTTGACGTGCTAAAATTTCGGTGGGAGCCATCATGACGCATTGCCAGCCGTTGCGAATCGCCGTGTAAGCGACGCAGGCGGCTACGGCGGTTTTTCCGCTGCCGACGTCCCCCTGAAGCAAACGATTCATCGGCACGGCACGGCTCATATCCCGTACACAATCTGTAACGGCGCGTTGTTGTGCGCCGGTTAAGGTAAAGGGAAGGGTGCTGCACAGCTCGGCTGTGTAGTCGCGGCGGATTTGCACGGCGGTTTCTGTCAAGCTACGCCCTTTGATACCGAGTAAGCCCAGTTGGAGAAGCAACAGCTCTTCAAAAACCAGTCGGTGCCGTGCCGTTTCCAGTGCTTCGTGGTCGGTGGGAAAATGAACGTTTTGCACAGCATACCGATAGGTGCAAAGCTTGTGTTCCTGCCGCAGTGAGTCGGGAAGAATTTCCCGATCCAACGCCGAGTCGGCTTCCGATAGCGCGGTTGCCGTGATTTTTTCCAAATAGCGTGAAGTCAGCCCGGCGGTAAGCGGATAGATGGGGCGGATGCGCGCTCCCGTTTCTGCCGATTCGATCAGGGGAGAGGACATTTCCGGATGACGCCCTCCCGTGACGGTGCCAAACAGCAAATAGCGTTCTCCGGCCCGAACGGATTGCGCGGCATAGCGATTATTAAAGAGGGTGACGCGGAGAACGGCGGTGGCATCGGCTACGGAAAAGGTAAAGAGCGACAGTCCTTTGCGGACACGGCGTTCCACCGGGGCAGAGAGAGCAGTGCCGCATACACAACAGGACTCGCCCACCGGAGCTTCGGCAATGGGAACGACCGTTGACCAATCTTCGTAGTGCCGGGGATAATGGGCAAGAAGATCGCCGACAGTGTGGATGCCCAGCTTAGCAAGCAAAGAGGCGTACTTTTCGCCTACGCCTTTTAAGCGTTGTACGGAAGCATCCGACGTTAGCATAAGAAGGGCTCCTTTCGGTCGTTTCTAAAACAGCCGATAACGCCCTGTGACGTTATCGGCTGTGGATTGCTTGCACCGGTTATTCAATGGAAATGAAATAGTAATAGACCGGTTGGCCACCATCGATGACCGTGATTTCAATGTCGCTGCCGTAGCGAGCCTCCAAGGCGGCTTTCAAGGCGTTGGCCTTTTTGACACTGACCTCTTCACCGTGCAAAATGGTGATGAAGGAGGTTTCTTTACCGCTTAAGCGACGGGAAGTGACCATGTTTTTGGCGAGCTTCATAGCGGCGTGCTGCAGTTCCTTGTCGGTGAACGACAGCTTTCCGTTATCCAAAGCCAAAATGTCTCCTTCGTGGATATTACGGCCTTCAAAGTCACTATCACGAGCCGCAAAGGTGACGGAGCCGGTAGAAACGTTGTCGGCCGCCTTCATCATCGCGGTGAGATTATCCTTGACCGAGGCGTCCGGATCGAAGCTGAGCATTGCGGAAATGCCCTGCGGAATGGTGCACGTAGGTAACACGTGAACCTCACGGTCTGCCAGCGGAATCGTCTGCTCCGCCGCCAGAATGATGTTTTTGTTATTGGGAAGCACGTACACAACCTTGGCAGGGGTAGCTTCGATGGCGTTCAAGATGTCGTCCGTGGAGGGGTTCATGGTTTGACCGCCGGAGACGACGTGCTGACAGCCTAAATCAGTAAACAGGGTGGTCAAGCCTTCGCCGGCGGCTACGGCAACGAAGCCGAAGCCGTCTTCCGGTTCAACGCGTTCCAGGGCCGGCGCGACGTCCGCTTCCGGTGCGTCAACCCAACCGGCGTTCTGGTGCTGAATACGCATGTTTTCTACTTTTACCGTTTCAAACTGACCGTATTCCACGCCTTTGGACAATGCCTTACCGGGGTCGTTGGTGTGAACGTGTACTTTAATAATATCCTCATCGTCCACCACGACCACGCAGTCACCGATGGATTCCAGATAAGCACGTAGCTTGAGCGGCTCTTTGGTGCAATTCTTATCACGAGCAACGATAAATTCCGTACAGTAGGTAAAGGTGATGTCCGTTTCAAAGGAACCGGCGGCGCTGACCTTTCGCTCGGTGGCGGGGGAGGGAGCGGTTCCGGTTTCGCCCACGACGATCGGCTCGCCGCGGAAAACCGCCTGCATAGCACGCAGAATGATATACAATCCCTGCCCACCGGCATCGACCACGCCCGCTTTTTTCAAAACGGGAAGCAGGTCCGGAGTTCGTTGCAGGGAGGCATCGGCTTCGGCACAGATCGCTTCCCAAACCGTTTCTACCGAGGGATCGGTGCGACCGACAGCCACCCCCTTTTGTGCCGCTTCGCGCGCTACCGTTAAGATCGTACCTTCGGTCGGCTTCATAACTGCCTTATAAGCGGCATCGACACCGAGCTTCAAAGCGGCTGCCAGATCGGCACCGTTGGCTTCGGTTTTTCCTTTCAGTCCTTTGGAAAATCCACGGAACAGCAACGAAAGAATAACGCCGGAGTTGCCGCGAGCACCGCGCAACAGCGCAGCGGCAGCGGTATCAGCCGTTTCGCTGACGGTCGGCTCCTGCAAGCGAGACAGTTCGCGAGCTGCCGCCGAAATCGTCATGGACATATTCGTGCCGGTATCACCGTCGGGGACGGGGAAGATGTTTAACTCATCGACCTCCTGCTTGCGCAGGGACAGAGCGTTAGACGCCGAAATCATGGCGTCACGCAATTGTTTACCTTGAATCAAAATGTAGCACTCCTTTTCAGGACGCGGGTACGTCACCCGGTCGTTGCAGACGTTATTCGGCCTTCATGCCGTCGATATACACGTTGACCCGCTTGACAGACAGGCCGGTGGCTTCTTCCACGGTGTAACGTACTTTGTTGATAATGCTCTTGGAAATTTCTGCAATGTTCATACCGTAGATTACGCTGATGTGAAGATCGACGACCAGTCGGCTGTTTTCACTCCGAACACGAATGCCCTCGTCAGCGAAGCTACGACGGTAAAAAATAGAACGGATTCCCTGGCGCGTTCCGCTTTTTACCATGCCGGCGACACCATAGCAGGACGATACGGCATTGCCGATAAGATAGGCAAAATACTCTTGAGAAATCTCAATGGTGCCCAAATGGTTTTCAATGCGGATCATAAGGCCAACACACCTTTCTATGTATGAAAATGATATCAAACGTTGTACGGCGACAGAAGACGGTTGCTGTACATTCGCTATCATTATAGCGTATTTTGAAAAAATAATCAAGAGGAAAAGCAAAAGCTTTGTAAAAAGGTGATTGGCGAAGGATAAGGCGTTGACAAAAACGGGGGATTTGCCGTATAATGTAAGTTAAGTAATTCAAGGAGTGATATTCATGGGTGATACGTTGGCACAAAAGCTGATCCGCTCGCATTTGGTTTCTGGGAACATGGTCGTTGGCGAGGAGATCGGGCTGAAAATCGATCAAACGCTGACTCAAGACGCCACCGGAACGATGGCTTATCTGGAGTTTGAGGCCATGGGCGTTCCGCGTGTACGTACCGAGCGTTCGGTGGCTTATATTGACCATAACACGTTACAGACCGGCTTTGAAAATGCCGACGATCATCGGTACATTCAAACGGTGTGCAAAAAGCACGGTCTGTATTTTTCTCGCCCCGGCAACGGCATATGTCATCAGGTACACCTAGAACGTTTTGGTATTCCGGGCAAGACGTTGATCGGCTCCGACAGCCACACGCCGACCGGCGGCGGCATCGGTATGCTGGCCTTCGGTGCCGGAGGCTTGGATGTGGCTGTTGCTATGGGTGGTGGTACCTATTATATTACCATGCCCAAAATGGTGCGCGTTAATTTGCACGGCAAGCTGCAACCTTGGGTAGCGGCAAAGGACGTCATTCTGGAAGTGTTGCGCCGCATGAGCGTTAAGGGCGGCGTTGGTAAAATTGTGGAATACGGTGGGGAAGGCGTTGCCACGCTTTCGGTCCCGGAGCGCGCCACCATCACCAACATGGGCGCCGAGCTGGGAGCTTCTACCTCCATTTTCCCGTCGGACGAGGTTACGCGTGCCTTCATGAAGGCACAGGGCCGCGAAGCGGACTGGGTGCCGCTACAGCCCGATACCGACGCTGTGTACGATGAGGTAATCGAGATCGACCTGAACACGCTGGTGCCTTTGGCGGCATGCCCGCATTCGCCGGACGCGGTACGTCCCGTGTCGGAAATTGCCGGTATTGCGGTTGATCAGTGCTGTATCGGGTCGTGCACCAATTCGTCGTTGATGGATATGCTCAAGGTAGCGGCGATTCTCAAAGGCCGCACCGTGCATCCGAACGTCAGCCTTTCCATCGCGCCCGGCTCCAAGCAGGTATATACCATGCTGGCGGAAAACGGTGCCTTGGCGGATTTGATTGCCGCCGGTGCGCGCATTTTGGAGTGTGCCTGCGGTCCCTGCATCGGTATGGGACAGTCTCCGAATTCCGGCGGCGTGTCCCTGCGTACCTTTAACCGCAATTTTGAAGGCCGTTCCGGCACGGCGGATGGACAGGTCTATCTGGTCAGCCCTGAGGTAGCGGCGGTTTCCGCATTGACCGGCGTGCTGACCGATCCCCGCACGTATGGCGATCCGGTCTCGGTAACGTTGCCGGAGGCGTTCCACATCGATGACAACATGATTATCCCGCCGGCATCGGAATCCGAAATGGATCAGATCACGGTGGTGCGCGGTCCGAATATCAAGCCGTTTCCGCAGACGCGGCCGCTGGATGAAACGATCAACGCTAAGGTGCTTCTCAAGGTCGAGGACAACATCACGACTGATCATATTATGCCGGCCGGCGCCAAGATTCTTCCGTTGCGTTCCAATATTCCGGCTATTTCCGAGCATTGTTTCGTGCGTTGCGATCCGGAGTTCCCGGCGCGCTGTCACAAGGAGGGAGCCGGCATCATCGTTGGTGGCTCCAACTACGGGCAGGGAAGCTCGCGTGAGCACGCGGCATTGGCTCCGTTGTATCTCGGTATCCGCGCCGTTGTAGTCAAGTCGTTTGCGCGTATTCATGCGGCCAACCTCATTAACGCCGGTATTTTGCCGCTCACCTTTGCCAACGAAGCGGATTACGACCGCATTTCTTTGTATGACGAGCTGGTGTTGCCCGACGTGCGTCGGCGTATTCAAAACGGTGAAGCGGTCGTTCTGGAAAATAAGACGACCGGGGAGAGCTATACGCTCAACGCCGGTTTTTCAGAACGTCAAATTGCCGTGCTGCTGGCGGGCGGTTTGCTGGATTATACGCGCGAAAACGGATAAGCATCACCACAAAAATGTAGGGAGGGACGACTGTGCAACGTGTGCGTATCGCCGATCTGGTCATCGATATGGCGAATACCGACGAAGAATTTTTCACTCGTCGATTGCAGGCTTATCGGAATCACAGTACCGGTCGCCCCGATTTAACCGTTAGCTTTGAGGCGCCGCTGAGTATTCCGTATCCGGAAGGACCCGTTACGGTGTGTAACGAACGCTTAAGGATTACCGAATTGGCGGACAGTCGTCGTTGTCGCGGCTTGTATGCTGGCAAAAGCGGACGCTTGCTGCAAACGATTACCTGTACGCGAGACTATGCCGACGTGGAGATTCGTGTTCCACGCGATCGGTCGCACCCGACCTTAACGTTGACCGATTTTGAATATATGTTGACCGGTCTGGTGTTTTCGGATCGGTTGACCTATTTGAACGGGTTGGTTCTGCATGGATCGGCTTTGGCAATGGACGGCAACGGTGTCGTTTTTTCCGCTCCCTCCGGGACCGGAAAGTCAACGCACGCCACGATGTGGCGTGCGTTGTACGGCGATCGGGTCGTCATGCTGAACGATGATAAACCGGCGATTCGTTTTAATGATCATAACGAGCCGATTGTCTACGGTACTCCGTGGAGCGGAAAAACCGATTTGAACCGGAATGCTTCCGCACCGTTGCGTGGCATTGTGTTTTTGCAACGCGGTGACGTGAATCAAATTCGGCGTCTTTCCATGACGGAAGCGTTGCTGTACATGAACCGGGAGTTGCCGCTCCCGTATCACGATGCCGCTTTGGGCGAACGCTTGCTGGATACCGCGATGCGGCTACTGCAAGCGGTTCCTGCGTATTTGTTGACCTGTACGATCAGCGAGGAAGCTGTAAAACTGGTTTATACAACTTTGGGATTCGGAAAGGAAGAAGCCGTATGAGAATCAAAGACGGATTTGTAGTACGCAACATTTGCGGAGAATACGTTGTTGTTGCCGTTGGACGGCAAACGCTGGACTTCAAAGGGCTGATCAAGCTGAATGAAACCGGCTCTTTTCTGTGGGAACAGCTTCAAAGCGAGCGCACGGCCGACGAGCTGTTGAACGCCTTGCGGAACGAATACGATGTGTCGGAGGAAATTGCCAAAGCGGATATCGCCGCGTTTATCGCCTCGTTGCAGGAAGCGGAGCTACTCGCATGAAGCCGGTCGAAGCACAGGTGGCCATGGCGGACTTGCTTCCGCTGATGGAGGAATCCTTTCGTCAGGGAATGACCGTTACCTTGGGGGTTACGGGAAACAGCATGCTTCCCTTGTTTCGTGATCGGCGCGACAGTGTGATCCTGTCACCCTGCGATCCGTTTGCTCTGCGCAGGGGAGACGTTCCGCTTTATCGGCGCCCGGATGGTAAATTCGTGTTGCATCGCATCCTTCACGTAAAAAAGGACACGTTTGTGCTGGCAGGCGATGCCCAGCGAACGCTGGAGGTTGATCTGCCGAAATCGTGTGTCTTGGCGGTCATGACCGGCTTTATTCGCAAAGGAAAAATGTTTGACTGTCGCAATGGCTGGTATCGACTGTATAGCTTTTTTTGGATGCTGATGCGTCCGGTGCGCCCCTATCTCTTTCGGGTGGCTTCCCGAATGCGGAGGAGGAAAAAGCGTGAAATATAATAAAACGGTAAAACGCTGGTTGTTTGCACGCACGCGTCGGCAGCTGCCGAGCATATTTCTGTTGTCATTGTTCAGTGCCGCGTCTTCGCTTGCCTATTTGTGGCTGGCATTGTTGTCCAAAGACTTGCTGGAGGCGGCGCAGGGAGTCTTGCAAAGTGACCGTCCGGAAACGGTTTGGAATGCGCTGCGCCAGCCTTCTTTGTACGTGCCGGCGCTGACGGTTGTGGGCGTTGTGCTGGGGCAAATTGTTTTACACGTTTTGATAAGCAGATTTAAGATATATGCGGTAGGTAAGCTGGAAATGTCTCTGCGTCGGCAGGTGTTTTCCGACTTGCTTCACGCCGATTATGCGGCGTTGCATCGCTATCATTCCGGTGAGCTGATTACACGCCTGACAAGCGATACCACCCTGGTGTCACAGGGCGTTACCGGGCTGATTCCGTCGGCGGTGTCCTTGGTAGCGCGACTGATCGGTGGCATGGCTTTGCTGATTGCACTGGCTCCCGGCTTGTCGCTGGTGATGATCGGCGTGGGCGTGTTGGTGATCGTCGGCAGTCGGTTTTACGGCAACCGCCTGAAGCGGCTGCATAAGCGTTGTCAGGAGGCTTACGGTAAAACGCGATCGTTTATGCAGGAGAGCTTTTTTCAACTGTTATCGGTAAAAGCGTTTGGCGTAGAAGCACCGGTCACACAGGAGTTGGAGGCTTGTCAGACGGAGCATTTTCGCTTGAAATTGCGCCGTAACTGGCTGCAAATTCTGGGAAGCTCCGGTATCTATGCGGTGATGACGGCCGCTTATTATTTGATGCTGCTGTGGTGCGTGGTCGGCTTGGCTGTCGGAACCGTGACGATCGGCACGTTGGCGGCGCTGATTCAGGTGTTTGAACAACTGCAAGCCCCCTTGAAAAGTGCTTCGGGCTTGCTTTCACAGTACTATTCCGTGATAGCATCGGCTGAACGCTTAAAGCAAATCAGCGAAGTGCCGTCCGAGCCTGAACCGCTCTTACCGGACGAAACGGCCGCCTTAAAAGCCGGTTTCCAAAAGCTGGTTCTGTCGGACGTTTGGTTCGCTTATGACGACGCTACTCCGGTTTTGAACGGTGTAGACGTTACCGTGCGGCGCGGCGAATGTGTGGCGCTGGTAGGGGAATCCGGCATTGGAAAAAGCACCTTGATGAAGCTGATTTTGTCGATTTATCCCTGCGTGAGGGGCACGATCCGACTGGAAGGCGACGTTTCGTTACCGGTCGGCAGTGCCGGCCGCTGTCTAATGGCGTACGTGCCGCAGGGTAACGTGCTGATCTCCGGGACGTTGCGACAGAATATTGCCTTTTTCCGTACGGTGTCGGACGAGCGGTTGGCGGAAGCGATTCGGGTAGCTTGCCTGGATGATTTTGTAGCCACGTTGCCGCACGGCTTGGATACCGTGGTCGGTGAAAATGGATTCGGCCTTTCCGAGGGGCAAGCTCAGCGCGTAGGCATTGCGCGAGCGTTGATCGGTGATGCGCCGTTGTTGCTGTTGGATGAATGCACTTCTGCGTTGGATGCGCAAACCGAAGAGCATTTGCTGAATAATCTTCGCAGTCTGCGTGACAAAGCGGTGCTGTTGATCTCGCATAAAAGCACAACCGTTTCCGGAAGCGATCGCGTGTACCGGTTGTCGGACGGCATTGTACAGACCGTTTGAATTGTATTGGGAAAATGAGCGCGATTTTTGTGGATTCTCGCCGCAGTAGAACGATTTTTTCGTTTCTACTGCGGCTGTTTGCTTTGTAGAGCGGAAAACGTTTGAAAGAGAGTGAAAAGTGCCGGAAGTGCTGGTATACTGAATGGGTACGAAATAACCGCGTGATGATACAGGAGGCACTTGATGAGCGATTACGTTTTAAGCTGTTGTTCCACCGCCGATTTGACAAAGGCACATTTTGAAGAAAGAAATATCCATTACGTTTGCTTTCATTATTCGTTAGACGGCGTGGAGTATGCGGATGATTTAGGGGAAAGTATTCCTTTTCCGGAGTTTTATCGTCGGATGCAGGAGGGGGCCGAAACCAGCACCTCACAGGTGAATATTTCGGAGTATCTGGAATATTTCAGCGGACTGCTGGCCGAAGGCAAGGACGTTTTGCATTTGTCATTGTCCTCCGGCATTTCCGGCTCGGTCAATTCGGCACGCAACGCGGCGGCCATCGCCGCTGAACGGTATCCGGAGCGCAAGATTTATATCGTGGATTCTTTGGCGGCTTCGACCGGCTTTGGCCTGTTTGTCGACAAGCTGGCCGATTTGCGCGATGAAGGAAAGACAATCGAAGAAGCGCGCGATTGGGCAGAAAAGAATAAGCTCAAGCTGCACCATTGGTTTTTCTCCACGGATTTGACCTTCTACGTGAAAGGCGGACGCATTTCCAAAGCGGCCGGTTGGTTCGGCGGCTTGTTGAGTATTTGTCCGTTGCTGAACATGAACGATAAGGGACAACTTGTGCCGCGCAGTAAGATTCGCGGCAAAAAGCAGGTGATACGTGCCATCTATGAACAAATGGTGGAGCACGCTCACAAGGGCTTGGGATACGACGACAAGTGCTATATCTGCCATTCTGCTTGTTACGAGGATGCCCGCGCGGTAGCGGACTTAGTAGAAAGCAATTTTCCGCAGTTGCGCGGCAGCGTGGAAATCAACGACGTCGGAACAACGATCGGTAGTCATTCCGGTCCCGGTACGGTGGCGCTGTTCTTTTGGGGCGATACGCGCACGGCATAATCACAAAAAGCGGAGACAAGTAACGTACTTGTCTCCGCTTTTTTACGGCGAGGTTAAGCGTGTTGCTGTTTTTCCAAACGGCGCTGAGTGATGTAATTCACACCGATTCCGCCGACCAAAATCATAACGGTGCCCACGTAATGATACCAGTGCAGCACTTCGTGATTGACCAGCACGCCGAGAATGATCGAGGTGATGGTACCGATTCCGCTGAGCGCCGAAACCGAAGACGCTTGGATGCGTGAGACGGCATAGTTGTTCATAACGGTGGCGACAATGGAGGACAGGATGCTGAGGAACAAGAAGCCAACGAGGTTTTCCCAGCTAAACAGCGGCTCAAAGTAGGCGGTAATCGTACCGGCATGCAGATGTCGCGCGACGTTGATTCCGTTAAAAACGACGGCCCCGACCATGGTCGTAAAGAACGTGATCTCCACGGAGGAAAATTGCTGAGACGATTTGCGGGAGCAGATTAGGAACAAAGCCCCGGTGGTATAGGCCAAAATCAAGAAGGCAATTCCCCACAGGGTGTTGGTTTGACTGCCGTCGTTGTTGCTGGTAAACACGGTTACCAAAGAAACGCCGGCAATACTGACCAACAACAGGAACCGCTGTAGCCACGTGGTGTGCTCGCGAAGAAAGATCGTTTCAAACAACACGACCATGACCGGCGCCATGGCCGACAAAATACCTGCCAAGGAAGTGGTCGTTTGGTCGAGACCGAGCGTTTCAAACAGGAAATAACAGATCGGCTCGAAAATAGCGGCGGCGGCAATGATTTTCAACGTTTTCCCGCGAAAATTGACTCGAATGATGCGAAAAGCGGCCAACAGCAGAAAGGCGATGGCGCTGATGAGAAAGCGCAGTGCCAGCACGTCCATTACTGAGGTGCTCTTTAACAGGGTACCGGTAAACAGAATGGAAGAACCGTAAATGACCGACCGACAAACGATCATGAAATAGGCAAGCGGTTGTTTGTTTTTCAAAGAAAGTCCCCCTTTGAAATATCGAATTTAGTATAGCATATCGTAAAAAAAAAGCAAGAGCTTTGTTGGAAAAGAGGTTGATAACGCTGGAAAAACGTGATACAATTAACGTGAAAAGAGGCCTGTGTTGCCAAAACAAAGCGGGGAGCCCAGCCGAAAGGAGTTTTAATTATGTCTGAGTGTCCGAAGTGTTTACAAATGCAAAGCGGGGAACCGGTAACGACCCGTGAGCAGTGGGAGCAGCATCGCCGCGGCGAGATTTTGGATTTGTTTCAGGATCACGTTTACGGGCGACGCGCCTGTGAAAAGCCGGAGGGCCTGCATTTTTCGCTGGGGTATCAGCGCCAGAATTATAAGGGTCATCGCTTGATGTATAAGCAACTGTGGATCAAAATGCCCGGTTACGCGTTTCGCGTCAATGCCTTCATTCCGTATTCGGACAAGCCGGTTCCGGCTTTTGTGTACGATATGCACGATTTTCAGATGGAAGCTTCCTGCATCGTGTCCGACTTAAACACCTCCTACGTTCCCGTGCTCGATATTACCGCTCGCGGTTACGCGGTGTTCGTTACCTACAACAGCGAAATTTATCCGGATTTGGAGGCAGGTGCGAATCACGATTGCGGTATTTTTGCTTGCCTTGGCCCCAAACCGGCAGAGCGCAAGGGGAACGACTGGGCCTCTATCGCCGCGTGGTCGTGGGCAATGTCGCGCGTAATGGATTACATTGAAACCGATCCGTTGATTGACAATAAGCGCGTGGCAACGATTGGTCACTCGCGCGGGGGAAAAACCGCATTGTGGGCGGCGGCGATGGATCAGCGCTTTTCTACGGCGTTTTCCAACAACTCTGGCTGCATGGGTGCGTCGGTGCTCCGCGGCAAGCAGGGGGAGCGTATCAAGGATATTCTCGTAACCGATTGGTTCTGCGGTGATTTTTCTCAATACCAGGATAACGAGGAAGCACTTCCGGTCGATCAGCACATGCTGATCGCCACCATGGCACCGCGCCCGGTATACGTCGGAAGCAGTTCGCTGGATAGCTGGTCCGACCCCAAGCACGAGCGCTTGGGGTGCCGCATGGCAAGCGAGGTGTACGAAAAGCTGTATGGCATGACCGGCGTGGTGTTGCCTGACGAGGAACAGGTGCAGGTAGATACGCCGTATCACGATGGCAACATCGGCTATCACGTCAAAACCGGTCCGCATAGCATTACGCCGGTCGATTGGCAGTATTACATGGATTTTCGTGATAAGAAAAACGTGTAACGATTCAGTAAGCATAGCAAAAGGGCCTCTGCCGGTTGGCAGAGGCCCTTGGTCGTATCCATCACGCGTTACGGATTGGCGACGCGCGCCAAGAATGCTTTCGTGCGCTCGTTTTTCGGGTTCCCCAGCACTTCTTCCGGGGTGCCCTGCTCTACAATCACGCCGTCATCCATGAAGATGATGCAGTTTGAAACGTCGCGCGCAAACTGCATTTCATGTGTGACGATCACCATCGTCATGTTTTTATCCGCCAGTTGACGAATCACGCGCAAAATTTCGCCGGTCAATTCCGGGTCCAAAGCAGAAGTGGGTTCGTCAAAAAACAAAATTTCAGGGTTTAATGCCAGTGCTCGCGCAATAGCAACACGTTGCTGTTGACCGCCGGATAATTGACAGGGGTAAAAATCGCGTTTGGCAGACAGACCGACCTGTTCCAGCAGTTCCTTGCCGTGTTCTTCAATACCAGCAAGAATTTCCTTGGCGTTGGCTTTGAAATCGGGCTGATTACGCGCTTGCAGGCGCGGTGCCAAGCACACGTTCTCCAACGCCGTGTATTGCGGAAACAGATTAAAGTTTTGAAACACCAGCCCAAAATGCCGCCGATTTTCGCGCATTTTTTCGTCGTTCATTGCCATTCCGTCAAAGAGCGTTTCACCCTCCACGGTAATCACGCCACTATCGGGAATTTCCAAAAAATTCAAGCAACGAAGCAACGTCGTTTTACCGCCGCCGGAGGAACCAATCACGGACAATACTTCGCCTTCCTCCAGAGAAAAGCTCACGTCCTTTAGAACTTTTGTTTTTCCAAAGCTTTTTGAAATGTTTTGTACTTCAAGAAACGACATGATACTTTCCTCCTTAGACCTTAAAATAGGATAGCTTTTTCTCCAGCTTGTTGAAGAGAACCATTAGCAATCCGCTGAAAAGCAGGTAATAGACGCAGGTAAAAAACAGCGGCCATATCTGTCCCGATATACCTTGAGAGCCTTTCATGAAGGCTTGACCGGCCCAGATCAGCTCCTGCAAAGCAATGACTCTGGCCAACGACGTATCCTTGACCAACGTAATAATTTCGTTGGAGACCGGAGGGACGATTCGCTTGATCATTTGAAGCAACGTGACTTTGAAAAAGATTTGCGACTTGGAAAGCCCCAAAACCTGACCCGCCTCCTGCTGGCCGACGGGAACACCTTGAATACCGCCACGGAATATTTCCGAAAAATAGCAGGCGTAATTGAAAATAAATGCCATCGCCGACGCAAAGAAGCGACCGGTTTCGCCGTTGCCCCAAACGTTTGAGTGAAACGTCAGGCCCGGAAAATAATAAATGATCAACAATTGTATCATTAACGGCGTGCCGCGAACGATCCAAACGATGATATTGACCACGTATTTGAGCGGCTTAAATTTAGACATGGAACCGAATGAAATGATGAGCCCCAGCGGCAGCGAACCGGCCAGCGTAATGATAAAAAGCTTAAGAGTCTGGAGGAAGCCGACGTTCAGCGCTTGAAACACGGTGGGGAACTGTTCAAGAAACGTATTCATAAAAAATCCTTTATCATTCATAGTTACACCAAAAGCAGAGAGTGCTGTCGGCACTCTCTGCTTTTGGAAACTTGCACAATCACAACGAACGGGTTATTTCTGCTCGATCACAGATGCCTGAACGCCGTACTTTTCGGCAATCTTCATCATGGTACCGTCGGCATAGCTGGTCTTGAAGAACTCGTTGAGCTTTTCCGCCAGGTCGGAGCCCTTGCGGAAACCAACGCCGTACTTTTCGCTGTTCAGTTTAACAGTGTAGGCGAGATCGGCATAACCGGTGCCCTCGCCGACCATAGCGGCGGCCATCAGAGAGTCGATGATAGCGGCGTCGCAGGTGCCGGCTTTGACTTCCATCAGGGCCGATGCCTGATCCTTTACCTCGGTGAAAGAAAATCCGTTTTCTTCCGCCATATCCTTGCCGGCCGAACCGGCTTCCACGGCGAACTTCAACTCTTTACAGGCAGCGGCCGTCTGGTACTTGTCAGCTTCCGAAGCTTTCACGATGACTACCTGCGCGTTGTCACAATAGGCGTTGGAGCAATCCATGGCAACCTTTACTTCGTCGGTCAAGGTCATACCGTTCCAAACCACGTCGATCGTTTTGCTGTCCAGCTCAAGCGTTTTGTTATCCCAGTCGATTTCGACAAACTCCACGTCCACGCCCAGCGATTTGGCAAACGCGGTAGCCAAGTCGGCGTCAAAGCCGATCCACTTGCCGTTTTCGTCCTGGTAATCCATCGGCTCGAAGTCTGTGATGCCGACAACCAGCTTGCCCTTCTCCTTGACGTAGTCAAGATCGGATCCGGTATTGCCGCAACCGACAAAACAGGTGAGCGCCAATACACAAACCACTAACAATGCTAAAAATCTTTTCATAAAAAATCCTCCTACTCTGCTTTGCAGAATTTATTGTAATGCTATTATACACCACCACATTAGCAAAGTAAAGTGTTTTTTTTGAATTTTTTTGAAAAAATTTTAATTTTTTTTGGTTTTCAGTTTTTTCCAAGGCAAATTCGGCAGAATGACGGCAATGAACATCAAAACGCATCCGAATGTTTCGCGTAAAGTTGGAAAATTGCCAAGAACCACCAGATCGCACAGAGCGGCAAAAACGGACTCCAAACAAAGCAACAGAGAAATCACCGTAGGATTGGAGCCCTTTAGCGCCATGATTTCCAGCGTATACGCCAACGCACTGGAAAAAACGGCGCAATAGAGGATCGACCACCAGCCGGGAAGTAAGGTGGAAACGCTCGGCTTTTCAAAAAGAATTGCCAATACCGTGCTGGTGATCGCGCTGACAAACAGCTGAACACAGCACAAATGGATTCCGTGAAGGTGGGGGAGCCGATCGATAATTAAAATCTGAATGGCAAAAAACACGGCGCACAGCAGGATGAGCAGGTCGCTGGTAGAAATGGTGAAACTACTGGTTACGCACAACAGATACAATCCTCCCAGCGAAATGCCGGTGCCGATCCACACGATGACGCTGGCGCGCCGATGACAGAACAAGCCGAAAATGGGGACAAGTACTACGTAAAGCGCGGTGATAAAGCCGGCCTTACCTCCGGTGGTGTCGCCGATCCCGGCCTGTTGCAGATTGGTTGCAATCATCAGGGAGATGCCGCACGCCAAACCGCCCCACAGCAAATCGTGCCAATATTTTTTCTTGGCGGTTTCTTCTGTGGCGATCGGCATTTTTTTGCGGAACAGAAAGGATAACAGCAACAGAAGAAACGCTCCTACCCAGGAACGGGCGGCGGTAAAGGTTAGGGGCGGCACGTCCTGCGCGGCGACGTTTTGCACCACGAACGTAGAGCCCCAAAAGAAAGCGGCTAACAGAGCATATACGGATGCACGTAAATTTTTTGACATACGATCCCTCTTTACATGTGGAATTTTATCATTATATCATAGTGTTGACACAAAAGCAAGTTTTCACTTGACAGAAATAACTTTTCTTTGTATTCTTATAAGGTATAATAGTGTAGAAGCTTTGCTGCGCAAGAGATTAAGGAAAACCTCGGTGCCGTATGCCCTACGGCGTGGATTTGGATAAAAGGAGAAAGTACATGGATAAATACAAGCGTCTGATGTCCAATACGTTGATTTTTGCAATCGGAACCTTCAGCTCCAAATTGCTTTCTTTTTTTCTAACACGTTTGTATACCGCCGTGTTGGATACCCAGCAGTACGGCGTGACCGATTTGATTCAGCAAACCGGCAATCTGCTTTTACCGCTGGTTACGTTGGGAATCACCAACGCCGTGGTGCGCTTTGGATTGGAAAAGGGCGTTCGTAAGCAGGACGTATTTACCACTGGCGTTTTGTCGTTGCTTGGCGGCATGGCGTTGTTGTTGCTGATCAGTCCGTTGATCGGTATGGTCGAATTGCTCACGAATTACGTCTGGTTGCTGTGCCTGTTCGTGTTCACGTCCTCGTTACGTTCGCTCTGTGCCCAGTTTGTCCGCGCCCAAAGTCGTGTCAAGCTGTTTGCGGTTGACGGCATTTTGAGTACCTTAACCACCATCGGCTTCAACGTGCTGTTTCTCATCGTGCTGGGGGATACGGCGCTTGGCGGCATTATCGGCTATATGTTTTCCATCATTTGTTCCGATGCGCTGTCCGTCGTGTTTCTGTTCGTCGTTGCCAAGCTACACCGGTACATTCGCTTTCGCGGCATCGATTTCCGCCAATCGCGCGCCATGCTCAAGTATTCCGTCCCACTGATTCCCAACACGATTCTGTGGTGGATCACCAACGTTTCCGATCGTTATCTGGTGGCATACCAATTGGACGAAGGGGCCAACGGTCTGTATGCGGCGGCCTATAAAATCCCGTCGATGATCATGCTGGTTTCCGGCATTTTCATGGACGCTTGGCAGATTTCGGCATTCACCGAAGATAAGGAACGCGATAATTTTTATACGAAGATTATGTCTACCTACAGCTCCGCCCTGTTCGTCATGGCATCCGGCGTGATTCTGTGTACGCGGCTGATACCGCACGTTTTGTTTGATGCGGCGTATTACGAGGCGTGGCGGTACATTCCCTTGCTGGTGGTTGCCATGGTGTTCACCTGCATGGTAAATTTTCTGGGCAGTATATATATGGTAGAAAAGAAAAGCGTTCGTTCGCTGGTGACGGCAGCAATCAGTGCCGTGGTGAACGTGGTGCTGAACGTGTGGTGGATTCCGATTTTCGGAGTTAACGGCGCCGCCGCCGCCACGCTGGTGTGCTACCTGCTGGTGTTTGTCATCCGCTTGTGGGATACGCGGCGGTATATCCGTATTCAGTGGAACTACGTCCGCCTCGTTGCCTGCACTTTGATCCTGCTCATCCAAACGGCACTGTTGCTTTTGGAGGTGCCACTGTGGGGCTTGTGGGAGGCGTTGTTGTTCGGTGTGGTGCTGGCACTGTGCGGAAAAGGTATGCTGGAAAGCATCAAGCGATTGCTTCATCGATAATTTTTTCAAAAAACTTGAAAAAAGGTGTTGACAAAAGCAATCTTTGGTGGTATCCTAATAACACTGCCTCTTGCGAAGGAGCGCAGTAAGGACCTTGAAAATTAAACAATGCAAAGAGCAAAAATAACTACCCGTTAATTTA
>CAYMHR010000013.1:0-31905 GCA_964390295.1 uncultured Eubacteriales bacterium | reverse complement strand
TCGTGCCTCTCACGGTCAAATTCGATCCCTTCGTCACTCACTGCTATCACTCCCCCTGTTCCTCGATATTGAATTTGGTTTTACACGTCTCCGACGACATCTTCCCGCATTTGGCGGAATTTTTGAAGCTTGCCGTATTTGCGCTCCAGCTCGTCAATATCCAAGCCCCATACGGAAAAGGCGTATTCGCAATTCACGTTTTTGGCCTCCAGCACCGGAGGATACCGGTTTTCTTTGGCCATTTGCTCAAACACCTGACGCTTCAGCTTGCCGACGTAGCTGACCGAACACCCGAAAATGCGCTGAATATCCGCATTATCCAGCTCGTTTTGTGAATAATACAGCTCTATGGCCGCTTCCATGTTGAAATTCATCGTTGCGTTGTCGCTCCTTTCGCCAAGTCGTACACCGTCACCCCCAAAGCATCCGCCATCGCCACCGCCTTGGCTAACGTCGGTGACTCAAAGCCGCCTTCGTACGCTTTGATCTCGGCCTCCGAAACGCCGATAGCTCGTGCCAGCTCCGCCTGCGACAAGCCCTGCTGTTCCCGATAAAATCGGGTGCGTAAAATCGTCATGGCTTTCCCCTCCTTACGTAGTTTTTCCGCCACCCGGCGTACGATCACACTGCCGTCTCGGCAATCGCCTTCACTTCGGCGGAAGGAAGTGCTTTTGCCCGGTCGTCCGAGACTTCCGCATCCGAAAAAAACAGACTTCCCACCGAGCACCCGTACAACGCGGCAATGCGCTCCTTGATCTCGTCCCGTGGCATGCGTTCGCCACGTTCGTACATGGCCAATGCCGATACCGTAATCCCCAAGCACCCGGCAATTTCCGCCATGGAACGGTCGCCCCGTCGCCTTCGCAATGCTTCTCCTACGCGTTTGCTGTTCATGATTACCCTCCTCTTTTCGAGCACGTTTCGTGCTCGATTAAGTTTATGATACCGTATATCCTTACAAAGGTCAAGCGTTTCGAGCACATAATGTGCACGAAAATGTCGCGTTCCTTTTGTGCACTTTTACCATTGATTCCTCGGCGTCAGTATGCGATAATAAGTAGTGTAGGTGATAATATGTCTAATTTTAATCTTCAGCTTCGCGTCTTGAGAACCGAAGCCAATCTTTCGCAAAATGAGCTGGCCCAAAAAATCGGCATAAGCAAAAGCCGTATCAACATGTACGAACGCGGTGATCGTGAACCGGGTTTGGAGATGTTGGAGATTTTTGCCGATTTTTTCAACGTGGATATGAATTATCTGCTGGGCTACCAATCGCAAAAGCACGTAAAGAATACGGCGAAGGCTGTCCAGCCATCTGCCGCGGCAGTCGGCGATGCCACTGCGTCGTTAAGCCAGCCGGTTCTGTCCAAACGCGAGATCGAGCTGATCGAAGCGTATCGCCACAACGAGGTCGTGAGCGCGACCATCGACTCGCTGTTGTCCGACACCATCGGCAACGATGAGTCGTCCGCCTGCCATCATAAGCCGGCGCATCCCGTGGTGGAGCTGCCGCTGGATTTCAATCTGCTGGAGCCGCCGATCCTGAAGCTGGCTGACGACTCGAATCCCTTTGATCCGTCCGGGGATGACTCTGCCCCGGCGAACACCAACGAATAACGCAAGCTCTTGCCCGGCGTGTGTGAAAAGCTGTCCGACTTTCACTCGCCGGGCGTATTACTGCAAAGCGAGGAGCCATCATGCCCATTTACAAAACCGGAAAAAGCAAAGACGGTAAAGCGCAATATCGCGTGTTTGTCAGCTATACCGACGTTGACGGGAAATATCGCAAGGCTTCCCGTACCGTTTACGGTGCCGCCGAAGCCAAGCTGGAGGAATTGCGACTGCTGGCAGATTTAGGAAAAGCAGATCGTCCCACCGCGATGACCCTGCGGCTTCTTGTGGAAAAAATGATTGCCGCCAAGCAAAGCGAAATTCGGCAGACGTCGTTGAATAAGACGGTTTCCGTGTTGCAAAATCACGTGTTGCCCCTGCTCGGCAACGTTCGACTCGATGAGCTAACACCCCAGTGCCTTCAGGAGTGGAAAAACGCGGTGGCCGAAAAAAGCATTGCCACCTCCACCAAAAACAATGCGTACAAGGAACTGCGCGCCGTATTAAATTTCGGCGTAAAAATGGACTATTTTTCAAAAAATCCATTGGATAAGGTCGGTCGGTTCCGCGACGCTTATTTCACCCATGAGCACGAGGCACTGCGGTATTATACGCCGGAGCAGTTTCGCCGTTTCATCGCCGCGGCTGAACAGACACGCCACCGCTCGGTGCAGGACAACGGCTATTACGTGTTTTTTAATCTCGCCTTTTACACCGGAATGCGAAAGGGCGAGATCAACGCGCTGACCTGGTCGGACGTTGAAGGCAACCGGATTCACGTCCGCCGCAGTATTACGCAAAAGGCCAAAAACGGCGACCAGGAAACACCGCCGAAAAACAAATCTTCGTACCGCACCCTGCAAATCCCTCACAAGCTGGTCGAGATTTTGGAGGAGCACAAGCGGCTCCAGCAACAGATTAAAGGCTTTTCCAACGAATTTCGCGTTTGCGGCGGAGCCACTCCCCTGCGCGACAGCAATTTGGAAAGCCGGAACCGCCTTTTTTCCGAGCAGTCCGGCTTGCCGCATTTACGCATCCACGATTTTCGGCATAGCCACGCCTCGTTGCTGGCAAACGCCGGAATCAACATTCAGGAGGTCGCGCGGCGGCTGGGGCACTCCAACGTACAGCAAACGTGGAACGTGTACTCACACCTCTATCCCAAAGAGGAAGAACGCGCGCTGGCGGTACTGGAAAACGTATAAAATCGAAAAAATAAAAATTTTGCAAAAAAATGATAATTTGCTCTTGCAAAATGAAAAAGACTGTGTTATGATGATAATGGTAAATCGACTTAATTCGACACAGCATCGAGTTGCCGGTGTACGAATTTGGTACGATTTCCACCGTATTTTTCGCGGTTCGTTTAAGCGGCTAACCGTGAAAATCTGCAACAGTCCCTTGTTTCAAGCCGTTTTTCGGATTGAAACGCAAAAAAATAAAAGCCAAAAGACAAATTCGTTTGTCCCCCTCGGCTCCACCCGTTTTTCAGCCTTTTCTCCGGAAAGGCTTCTTTTTTGCTCTTTTTATCGCCACGTTCATTATTTCAAATTCTTGCTATTTTCGTTCGGAAAACGCCGTCCGAAAAGAAAAACGTCTCTGCTTTACGCGGAGACGTTTTCACATTGTTATCGCAAATCGTTTTCTGCCGGCGGTTTCTCGTCGCCATCCGGACGACGGACGGATGCCGTAACACAGAACACCCGTTTGGCACCGTACAGCTTCAGCATCTTCGTACACTCGTCGACGGTAGCACCGGTCGTGATCACGTCGTCCACCAGCAATACCGTTTTATCGGCTATCGCCGTTCCTTGACAAACGTCGAACGCGCCCAAAACGTTGCCGGTACGTTCCACAGCGTCGAGATGCTTTTGCGGTTGGGTTTGATAGCATTTTCGTAGCGTCGGCACCAACGGCAACGACAGTCGCTTGGCCAAATCGCGCGCCAGCAGCTCGCCTTGATTATAGCCGCGCGCCCGCTGATCGGCCGCAGTCATGGGAATATACGTAACCAGATCGATCCGCTCGTCGGGCAGGTCGCGGCGAACCACCACCGCCATTTGTTCGGCAAAGAACGACACTGCCAGCGGGTCATCACAATGCTTCAGCCGCAAGATACCCTGATGCACTGCGCCGGTACAATACAGCGGCGACGTCAGCCGCTCGTACGGATGCCGACGGTGCTTCCCGTGACAATCCTTGCGGCTCTTTCCACATCCAGGACAAGTCGGCGGCGCGATCGGCTCCACCGTGTCACGGCAGGCCGGGCAACACAGTGTCAATGCCGGAACCGGAACGCCGCAAAAAATGCAACGTTCCGGCCAGATCACAGCGAGTAAGCGACGGCAAAAGCGCTCTCTCCTCGTCAAGCCACCACCCCACGTATTTCATCCGAAAGTCCTGCGATTATTCCGTTCGCAGAGCCACGACCGGGTCTTTCCGTGCCGCACTGCGTGAAGGAATGATACCGGCAAACAGCGTCAGCAGCATGCTGATCGCTACCAGAATTACCGCCACCTGCCACGGAAGCGCCGCATCCAGATTGGGGATACCCGTGAGAGCGTTCAAAATCAAATTGATCGGAATACACAGCAGATAGGTGACCAAAACGCCGATCGCGCCCGACGCAAAGCCGATAATGACGGTTTCAGCGTTGAACATATTCGATACGTTGCGTTTGGAAGCGCCGATCGCGCGCAAAATACCGATCTCTTTGGTGCGTTCCTGAACCGAAATCAAGGTGATGACACCGATCATGATGGAGGAAACCACCAGCGAAACCGACACGAACGCAATCAGAACGTAGGTGATCGCATCGATGATCGTGGTCACGGAGGACATCATCAGGCCGACGTAGTCGGTGTAACCGATTTGCGAAATTTCATCTACCGACTTGTTATAGTCGTTGATTGCCGCTTCGATGACGTCTTTATCCTCGAAGCTGGCCGCATACAGGTTGATGGAGGACGGTTCCTCCAAATCCACGTATCCGAGCTGTGCCAGATTGTCGTCCAGCGTGGCGTCGGAAAACTCCATGACGGCGCTATACAGCGTGGCGCAGGCAGCGGTATCCAACGACGACAACTGTGCGTCCAGCTTTTGCGCCAGCACCGCCGCCGGAGTGTCCTGAACGGCCTGCTGCGTTTTTTCCAAATTGCTTGCCGTCACCTGAGCGGAAACAATCTGGGCAAAATAGACGTTCAAATCCTCCTCCGACATGGTGGAAACGTAAGACGCCAGCTCCTCCTGGCCCATGCCGCTCATTTGTGCAAAGGCCTGCACGACCATGGCTTCGCGCGCGGCGCGATCAGTGACCTGCATTTGCGCGGCGATCGCCGCGTCGATTTCCTCCTGCGTCGGCAGACTGGCGATCTTCACATATACCTCCGCCTTGCCGGCATCGTCCAGCTGGGCGATATAAGAGCGAAAAATCTCCTCGCGCTCCCGCTGTTCGTCATCCGTCAGCTCGTCGCCCGCCTTGGTATCAGCAAACAACAAGCCGGTGAAAACGTCGCGTTCCGGCGAATCCAACTGCGCCTGTAAAGCCGCCGAATATTTGGATTCCTGCGCAATATACTCAGTCAGCTTGCTGGTGTAGGCAATCGCGCCGGACAACATGCCCTGCATCGTCTCCTCTGCCGGACGAACGATGCCCGTCACCTTCAGCGTAATGCCGTTTTCGTACAGCATCTCCAACTCGATGTTGTTCAAATCATCCCCGACGGAGGGCGTTTCGCGCACGTCCACGTACGTGCCGGTCGCTTCGTTCCATTTGTAGCAATCCGCGTTCAAAATGGTGCGGAACTCCATGTTATAAATATCCTCGTAGCTCCAACGGCGATTGGCGTCCGCGAGCTGTTCCTTGTTCAGCACCTGCTGAATCAGCGATTTGATCTCATCCTCGGAGATCAGGCCCAAGGCGTACAGCGTCATGTCGTCGATCTCGTTGTTTTCATCCAGAACCAGCACGACTTCGTTGTAGGCGGTCGGCCAACGGCCGCCCTCGATCAGCTCGTATTGCTCCTTAATCAACGGATTGATCAGCTCACCGTCGTTGCCCGGCAGCATTTCCTGCCAGGTAGAGGACACCATGCCGCTTTTCGACATTACGGAAACCACGCCGGAGGACGACTCGGCATTCATCTGCATGCTGTCGGGAATCAGCTCCGGGTACTCCGTCAACAACGAAGTGATCAGCTTTTGGGCGTTGGACTCCCGAATCACACCATCCTCGGTTTTGGTGTAGATGATCATATCCATATCGTAGGTATACTGTACGCCCGTCACCGCCGAGTACAATCCGGAGGTGCTGTCGGGATTCGCCATTTCAGCTTCCAAGTATTTCTTAAACGCTTTCAGGTCGTTTTGGTGCTCTCCGGCACTGTTCAGCGCATTGACCAAGTCCTGAAGCACCGGCTTTTCATATACCGCGTTTTGCTCGTGATCACCGGCCGATTCCGCCGAAGCGATAAACGTAGACATCAGCGTGCCGACATCCATGTGCTGGGTTTCCAGTGTCAACGGATACGATGCCAGCGTTTCCTCCTGCACGTAATCAATATACGTGGTCATGCCGTTGGACACCGCGTAGATCAACGCAATGCCGATGATGCCGATGCTTCCGGCAAAGGAGGTCAAAATCGTGCGACCCTTTTTGGTGAACAGATTTTTCAGCGACAAACCAAAGGCGGTCGTCAGCGACATGGAGGGCTTCTTTTCCTTTTTCTTCTTTGCCTTCTTGTCAGCCGGTTGACTCTTCGGCATGACCTCCGCATCCGTCGGCGGCGCCGAATCGTCCGTGATCACGCCGTCCAGCATCCGCACGATGCGGGTGGAATACGCCTCGGCCAGTTCCGGGTTGTGCGTCACCATGATGACCAGCCGATCGTGAGAGATCTCCTTGAGAATCTCCATGACCTGCACGCTGGTTTCACTGTCCAACGCGCCGGTCGGCTCATCCGCCAGAATAATATCCGGGTCGTTTACGATGGCGCGTGCGATCGCCACGCGTTGCATCTGGCCGCCCGACATTTCGCTGGGACGCTTTTTCAGTTGATCGCCCAGTCCGACCGCTTCCAGCGCCTTGCGTGCGCGCTGACGGCGCTCGGATTTGGAAACGCCCGACAGCGTCAACGCCAGCTCCACGTTTTGCAACACCGTCTGATGAGGGATCAGATTATAGCTTTGAAACACAAAGCCGACCGAATGGTTGCGATACGCATCCCAATCGCGGTCGTGAAAATCCTTGGTGGAAACGCCGTTGATCATCAGATCGCCGTCGGTATACTGATCCAGACCGCCGATCAGGTTCAACATCGTCGTCTTGCCACAGCCGGACGGACCGAGAATGGAAACAAACTCGCTGTCCCGGAAGCGCAGTGAAACGCCCTTGAGCGCGTGAACTGTGTCGCTACCCGCTGGGTAATCCTTTTTAATATTTTTCAGTTCAAGCATAGGTTCGATTCCTTTCCTTCGTTTGTGCTTTACATTATGCAAGGCTTTGCAGAAAATAGCAAGCGGTACGACGGATTTTTCAAGAAAAATTCATAAACGCGATATACATAACCCATTTTTTCATTGACGCATCCCGGCCGTCGTGATAAAATACTACCAAATAAAGCATCGGGAGACGATCGTATGCCTGCCATTTACACCTCCTTCGATCAGTTGGTCGGAAACACGCCCTTGCTGGAGCTGAAAAACGTCGAACGCGACTGTCATTTGAACGCGCGTCTGCTCGCCAAGCTGGAATATCTCAATCCGGCCGGTTCGGTCAAGGATCGCGTCGCCTTGTCCATGATTAACGATGCGGAAAAAGCAGGAATCTTACGTCCCGGTTCGGTCATCATCGAACCGACCAGCGGCAACACCGGACTGGGGTTGGCCGCCGTGGCCGCCGCGCGCGGGTACCGCATGATTTTGGTCATGCCGGACACCATGTCGGTGGAACGGCGGCAGTTCGCCGTCGCCTACGGTGCCGAGGTCGTCTTAACCGAAGGGGCACGCGGCATGGCCGGTGCGATCGCCCGTGCCGAGGAGCTAGCCGCCTCCCTGCCCAACAGCTTTTTGGCCGGTCAATTCGTCAACCCCTCCAACCCAGCGGCGCACCGTGCGACGACCGGACCGGAAATTTGGCGCGATACCGACGGACAAGTGGATTTCTTCGTAGCCGGTGTCGGCACCGGCGGCACCATCACCGGTACCGGGGAATATCTGAAGGCGCAAAGCCCCGGCGTGCAGGTCGTCGCCGTCGAACCGGCGGATTCACCGGTGCTGTCCGGCGGAGCGGCCGGCGCGCACGGCTTGCAGGGGATCGGTGCCGGCTTTGTTCCCGATATTCTGAACACCAACGTTTACAATTCCGTCGTGCCGGTGACGACCGACGAAGCCTACGCCGCCGCACGGCTGATCTGCCGCCGCGAGGGCGTCATGGTCGGCATTTCCTCCGGTGCCGCTCTGCACGCGGCGATCGAGCTGGCAAAGCTGCCGGAAAACGCCGGAAAAACCGTGGTTGCTCTGCTTCCCGACAGTGGCAATCGCTACTTGTCCACGCCGCTCTTTGCGGAATAACCGCACGATACCGAAACGCTAACAACGGCTTCCCGTGGGGGAAGCCGTTGCCTTTTCAGACCGCTTTACTCAGCGTCAGATCGTTCCCGTAACGGTCAGGGTAGCCGTGCCGGGAATCGTGGTGTAGGCACCGGTCGTGGCATCCTGCGTATAGGTTGCCGCCGGCACCGCCAGTTGCCCGGCCACCGTCGTAAACAATCCGGTCGTTTCGCTGTAGCTATATTGCACGCCTTCCGTCCACGCGGTTCCGTCGAAGGTCACGGCCAGCGCCGACAAAATCGGATCGAATACGTCGGTAATGACCGCCGAATCCGCCGCCGTTACCGCCGTATTTCCCAAGTTTTGAATTACAAAGGTATACGTCACACGGTCGTTATCCGTCACCTGCGTCGGCGTAATCGTTTTGGTGATCGTCAACGTCGGCGCCGCCGTAGCGCCCACCGTCGCCGTGGCGCTCACCGCGTTGCTGATCGCCGTGCCCGTCACCGTTACCACGTTCACGATCGTGCCCTCTGCCGCCGGATCGGCAAATGCCGTCACGCGGGCCTGATACACGATTACCGTGTCGCCGCCGGCCGGCACGGTGATGCCGCTCATCACCAGCGGTGCTTCGCCGGAGACTGTCGGTGCCGTCTGCAACGTGCCGTCGATAAACAGCCGCACCGTGCCGGTAATATACGTCAACGGATAGACCGTCGTACTGCCAAAGGGATAGCCGCCGAGATTGTCCGTTACCGTCAGCCCGGTCAAAGCGACCGTGCCGGTGTTGCGGAGCGTCACCACGTAGGTGACGGTGCCGTCGGTGGCATAACTGCTCTCCACCACCGTTTTGCTGACGGCCAGCACCTCCAACAGCTCCCCGTAAGCCACGTTCGAGGTCGTCGTGATGCCGTTATAGGTCATGGTTGCCTGGTTGGTAAAAACAGCCATAGTCTGTCCTCCTTTCCGGTTTTACGGAACGGCTGTTGAAGCCGCTCCGTTATTCTAGTGTATGCCGCAAAGCGGCCGAGGGTTTCTACCGTTTGATTTTTGTACGAGAATACGGTATACTATAGTAAAATTCAATCGTGAGGTGTCGTAACGTGACTTGGGAAAAGGTGTGGGCATTCATTCTGCCGCTGATCAATGCAATCGTCGTGTGCGTCGTCGGGTACGTTTTGATAAACCTGCTGGTGCGTCTTGTCAGTCGTCCGTTTACCCGTGCTAAGCTCGACGAATCGCTGGTGCGCTTTATTCGCAAGGTCGTCAAGGTGATCGGCTACGTGCTGGTATTCTCCACCGCGCTGGGTACGCTCGGCGTACCCAGCACCAGCTTGGCCGCCATGCTGTCCGGCGCGGCCGTGGCCATTGGCGTTGCTCTGAAGGATTCACTGAGCAACGTGGCCGGAGGAATCCTGCTGCTGTTTATCCCCCGCTTTGTGACCGGCGATTACATTGCCACCGAGGGTGACGAAGGCACCGTGATCTCGGTCGATCTGATGCACACCACCATTCAAACCACCGATAACAAACGGATCAGCATCCCCAACGGCGTTCTCGCCAACAGCCATATCACCAACTACTCCCACGAAAAAACGCGTCGACTGGAAATCGTGGTGCCGTTGGCATACGAAGCCGACGTGGAAGCCGCCAAAGCCCTGGCGCGTGAGGTCGCCTCGCGCCATCCGCTGGTGCGAACGGAGCCGGAAGCGCCGTTCGTTCGTCTGCGCAGCTACAGCGAGCGCACCATGGGACTGTCCGTGCGCGTTTGGTGCGAAGCCACCGATTACTGGACGATTCATTACGACCTCACCGAACAGCTCCACGCCACGTTTTCGGAAAACGGCATTGCCCTGCCGTACCGTGCGGCACCCCCCTGCAACAAAGATTAAATCGGCTTCGGATTCGACAGCACCCCGTATTCTGCTTGCAAGCGGAATACGGGGTGTTGTTTTACAAATCAAAGCGATCGTCCCTACGCAGGGACGGCCGCAACAGGTTTATTATACCAAGAAAGGCACGGTCGTGTCAACACTGTTTTGGATATTTAATATAAAATCTACCATTTGCACAACGGATTATAGTTATGTTTATACAAAATTCCCTGTTGCATTTTTGAAAAAACTGTGGTATAGTAAAGATGCAGAGAGGAAAGGGTGAGTCCCATGAACAAGTAAGCCACTCACGTACCAGCATAACAGCCGGAAGATCAAGTGCAAGAAAAAGAACAACCAACAATAAATCAACGACTACAAACGAAAATCGTAACCCAATCAACACAACCACTTCTTGCTGTTTCGGACGTGAGCTTTCAATATGGCCTTCACCGGAAGAATCATCGGTCGCAAAGACACTCGCTTTTCGAGCAACTGACCAAACCGCGACCTGACAATCGATCGTAGCGATGAAGGCAATCTTGCAGAAAGAGAGGTTGACCAAAACGATGTTAGATATTAAGAGCGAACAGAAGTAGCTCTTGACCGAGTACGATGTGTAAAGAAACATCCGGTCAAGAGCTACTTCTATTATTTATGTTTTGTCGCCGTGCCGTGCCACCGCCATGGGCGGCTTTTTTTATGCCCGTCACCGGACACCGTGCGGCTTCGGCACGCAAAAAGGCCCCCTCACGTGGTGAGGGGACCGACTGAATCGGTACGTTTATTTGGCGCCGTCGTGCGTGAAGATGACGGACACCGTGCGGCACATGATCTTGAAATCGTTCCACAACGAACGGTTCTTGATATACTGAACGTCCCACACGACCTTTTCTTCCGGCGGAAGATTGTAGCCGCCGTTCACCTGTGCCAAGCCGGTCAGGCCGGGCTTGACCTTCAAGCGCTCGTTAAAGCCGTGAATGTACGTTTCAAACTCTTTGTAGAAGCAGGCACGCTCCGGGCGAGGGCCAACCAGACTCAAATCGCCCTTGAGAATGCACCAGAACTGCGGCAGCTCGTCCATGCGCGTTTTCCGCAGGAAGGAGCCGAAGGGATATATCCGATCGTCCTCGTCGCCTTTCGACCACTGGGCACCGTCTTTTTCGGCGTTCATGTGCATACTGCGGAACTTGAGAATATGAATGGGACGACCGTTCAGCCCCAGACGATCCTGCTTGTAAAATACCGTACCGCGGGAGGTGCTTTTGATGATTACGGCGATCACCAGCATGGGGATCGCCAACAAAATCAACGCGATAATCGAGATCAGAATATCAAATACACGCTTAAAGAAGCGATACACCGGCTTGGACGGAACTTCGTACAAATGCTCGACAAAATATTCGTCTTTCTTTTCAAAGGGCAAAATCACGCCTGCAGCTTCCGGAGTTTCTGCAGTTGCTTTATTCAATACGCTCATTTCTTCCTCGCTCTTTCCTCATGTTGATCGGCGGCGGCCGCAAAGCCAAACCGCTGGTGACGTCTGTGATTGTGAAACAAGGGGATGTGAATACCGGTCAAAAGCAAAGATGCAAAACACGGAACACCCTAACCAAAAATCCGCTGACCTGAACCGCCGCCCCGGCGCAAAACCGCCAAAAAGAAACACGGTGCGGCAAATTTATCGTTACGATTGTAACCGAAAACCGCTCAAATGTCAATACACAAACGGCTTTTTCGGGAGTTTCACACAATCCACCCCGGTTTTCGGTGGCAATTTCAGCACTTTTTTCGACTTTTTCGTCCGTTTTTGAACCTTGCCGACGATTACTGCAAACCGCTGCCTTGCGGCATCACGCGCCCTGCCGAATTGCCGCTGCTTTGTGAAAATCCACTCAAAGCCTTGCCTTTTCCGACAGAGTGTGCTATACTGTTGTGCGTATGGGGAGCGGCGTTTTGCCGTTCACCACACAGAGCATTGCGCCCCACGTGGCAGGCGGTAAAGGAGGGTATCCCATGAAGGACGGCTTGGTCTCCATCATTATGCCGTTATATAACTGTTCGGCCTTCGTGACCGACACCATCCGCTCGTTGCAGGCACAGACCTACACCGACTGGGAGCTGGTGGCCGTGGACGATTGCTCCACCGACAATACCGGGGAGCTGGTTCGCGCTCTGGCCGAGCAGGACCCGCGCATCCGCTACTATTGCTTGGAAAAGAACTCCGGCCCCGCCGTTGCCCGTACCGCTTCCATGCAGTACGCTGAGGGCGAATACATGGCCTTTTTGGACAGCGACGACCTGTGGCATCCCGAAAAGCTCAAGCGTCAGCTGGCCTTTATGCAGGAGCACGGCTACGCTTTCTCCTGCACCTCCTATTCTCAAATCGACGAGCAGGGGCAGCCGCTCGGTAAAATCGTGCGGTGCGTTCCCCGTGCCACTTATAAGCGCGTGTTGTTGGACAACCCGGTGGGCAATTCCACCGTCATGTATCGCGTGAAAACCATGGGAAAATTCTCCGTGCCCAACATCCGCAAGCGCAACGATTACGCGCTGTGGCTGAAAATGCTGAAAACCGAGCCGGCCATCTACGGCTTGCAGGAAGTGCTGATGTACTACCGCGTTCGCAGCGGCTCGGTTTCCGGCAATAAGTTCAAGCTGATTAAATACCAATGGCAGTTGTACCGCGGGATCGAGCACCTCAATGCGTTTCGTTCGGCGTTCCACGTCGCCTACTGGTGCTTTATCAAGGTGTTTCATTTGAAGTAATTCGCTCATCCGGCATGGTAGAATTTCATCAAATGATCAAATGAAGAGGTAGAATATGAAACACGTCGTCTATGTGCGAGCAACCAATATTTACGATGATTCCCGCGCCACAAAAGAAATCTTAGCACTTGCTAAACATGGATATCGTATAACCGTATTGGCTTGGGGACGAGACCCCGGTGCTCCCGAACTCTGCAAAAAAGTCTTTGCGGAATTTTCCGACGTTGTACAATGCCACTTTTTTAACCAACCGATGGCAAATGGAATCGGGCTGAAAAACATTGGAAAGCTTTTTAGATGGTTTCGTTGGGTTTCTGCTCGCCTTCATTCCTTGGAAACGCCTCATGCCATACACGTATGTAATTTAGACGCCGGGATTGGTGCGATTTATTATTGTAAAAAAAAGCACGTTCCGCTAATCTACGACATCTATGATTATTACGTTGATTCCCACGCCATTCCTCGCGCCGTATCGCGCTTCGTGGAAAAAGCGGAAATTTCTATTATTGATTTTTCCGCAATAACTATCATCTGCACGGAAGAACGGCGGCAGCAAATTATTAAAGCGCACCCACAAAAACTGATCGTGTTGCACAATTCCCCTGACGTTGAAGCGGAAAGCACGGATATACTATACGACTACGTCTATTGCGGTTCGTTTGGACCGCAACGTCTCATCGGGGAATTCCTCGACGAATACGATCATCACACCGACCTCTCCATTGCCTTTGCGGGATACGGAAGGCATGCTGATCAAGTCGTCGCCTGCTCCAATCGCTATCCAAACTTTTCATTTTTAGGGCAGCTTCCCTACAGCGCTGTACTGGATGTGGAACGTCATTCGAAAGTCCTTTCGGCTATCTATGAACCTACGATTCGAAACCATCGTCTGTGTGCCCCAAATAAGTTTTACGAATCGCTCGCCTTATCCAAACCGGTTATCGTTTGCCGCGGAACCGGCATCGATCGAATCGTAGAACAATACGATTTGGGCATTGTTATTGATTATAATGCCAGCCAGTTCTTTGCCGCAATTCAGGAGCTGATTTCCGATCCGGAACGTTGTGAGGCGATCGGAAAACGTTCACGGTCGTTATATGAGCAAGAATACAGTTGGAAAATAATGGAGAACCGTCTGATTGCGGCATACGACGAACTCCCGTTATAATTTCCGCGCAGAAAGGTGAGTGCCATGGAGAATATAAAGCAACATAAGTGGTGGAATTCACACATTCTACACGCTATCGGTATTTCCGTGGTATTTCTCCTGTGTGACCGCTCTTTACAAATTTATTTTTTTCGGGAAATTTCTTGGCTAAAGGAAGCGTACTCGTTTGCTTCTTGTGGCATCTCCCTGTGCGTATTCCTCGTGTTTTTGTTCTCCGTTCAAAACCTTCCAAAACAACCCTATATTTTTTTCCTCGCAGTATACACTTGCTTGTTTCTATCCACACTCATAAACGATGGGAATATCCACAAGCTGGCAAGTAACGCCTATCCCATTGTCGCTTTGTGTGCGTTTGTCGTATTGCAATGTTCTTCCTTGCAACGCGCCAAACGGTTTTTGGCAGTTTTGTCTGGCTTGTTTTGGTGGTTGACCGCTATAAATTTGTTGCTGATTTTAATTTCTCCGAATCTTTTCGCAAAAACAGCCAACAACGGCGATGTGTTTTTTATAGGAATAGAAAACCATTTGATGTATTCCTTAACAATCGGATTGCTTTTGAATCTTCTAAACGGTCACATTAACGCCAAAGCCGCCCGTCTGCAATCCTACGTTGTTTTGTATTTTCTCACCGCGCTTATCAATTTTTCTGTCGGTAGTCTCATCGGTGTTTTCATCATCGCCTTGTATTTCCTTGTGCCGCCCGTGAAACGACTGCTTGAGAAAAAGTCCTTTTCCTTCTTTTTGGTCATTTTCTTCGTAGTATTTATTACGCTCGTTTTCTTCGCCGAGCCAATATTAACACTCCCACCCATTCGTTTTTTCATTGAAAACGTTTTAGGAAAAGACGTCACCTTAACGCACCGCACGCAATTGTGGGAATTGGCTTTACAGGAAATCGCGCAAAAACCGATTTTCGGATATGGGGTCGGCGACAGCGATAATCTATTTACTCTTTACGTGTGGGATGAATTCCATACGTGGAGCGCCCACAATCAATATCTGCAAACTTGGTACACCGGCGGCTCTGTAGCGCTGTGTATGCTTGTTGTCTTTCTTTTACGCAGCAGTTCACTACTGCAACGTTCTGCTGACAAAAAAATGACCGGCTACGTTAAAGTTATTTCGATAGCACTGATGGTTATGTTGTTGTCAGAAGCTCCTTCGTTCAACACCCTGTTTTTTACGCTAATTCTCGGCACTACGCTGGTTTACGCGATACACAACGCCCCTTCTTTTCAAGTTTCTTCTTCAACAGAAGATTCCGTATCGGACGAGCTTGTTTCCGTCGTCGTTCCGGTATATAACGTGGAAGCGTTTTTGCCGGAGTGCTTAGACAGTCTGCTTCATCAAACGTATGCCAATTTGGAAATTCTGCTGGTCGATGACGGCTCTACGGATGGTTCGGGAACGATTTGCCAGACGTATGCCGACAGAGACCCCCGTTTCCGCGTTATTCGGCAAGAAAACGGTGGATTGTCCGCCGCTCGCAACACCGGTATTCAACAGGCACGCGGAAAATACATTACTTTTATCGACAGCGATGATTGTATTGATACGGATATGATTCGATATCTGTACAATCTGCTTGTGAATCAGCGCGCGGATATGTCGGTGTGCCAAAAACAGCTTATCACCGAAGAAGGCGACCCTATTTCCGATAGCAATTTTTATAGGGATACCACGTTAACGAATAACGATGATTGTATGTCCGCCCTTTTCCTAAATCAAGGGCTCGATACCTGTGCATGGGGGAAGCTGTATCGCCTCGATATGTTTTCCGGTATTCAATATCCGGTTGGAAAATATCACGAGGACGTGTTCACAACCTATCGTTTGATAGCCTTGTGCGACCGTATTGCCGTTGGTAGCATGGCTGCTTATTTTTATCGCCAACGCCGCGGCAGTATCATGCAATCCAGTTTTTCACCAAAGCATCTTCACGCCGTAGAAGCCAGCGTACAGCGCGCTGAATTTGTTGCGGAACATTATCCAAAACTGGCTTCAATAGCACGAGCTTCTATCGTATACGCTACCAACACCTGTGCTGTCCGGCTTCTGAAGTCCAATATTACTGAGCCCACCGTTACACAGTATTTGCAGACTCAATACCGCCGTTATGAGTGGGATTTTTTACGTGGAAATAGTCGCGTGACCTCCAAGGTGTTCTCACTGCTTGCTTTTATAAGCTTAAAGACGCTTCTCAAATTCAGCCGTTTGCTTCGCGGTGCGAAAGGATGAACGCTCTCTATGATACCAAAAAAGATTCACTACTGCTGGTTTGGCGGTAATCCGTTGCCGGAGCTGGCGCAGCGCTGTATTGCCAGTTGGAAAAAGTATTGTCCCGATTACGAGATCATCGAGTGGAACGAATCCAACTTCGATTTGGATTCCTGCGACTACGTGCGTGAAGCCTACGAAGCGAAAAAATGGGCGTTTATCACCGACGTGGTACGCCTGTACGCGCTGGTGACGCAGGGTGGCATCTACATGGACACCGACGTTGAGGTGCTGAAGCCGCTGGACGACATTTTGGACTACGCGGCGGTTTCCGGCTTTGAAGCGGTCGATCGTATCCCGACCGGGCTGATGGCCTGCGAAGCTGGGCATCCGCTGTTCACCGAGCTGTTGCACGAATACGATACCGCGCATTTTCGGCTGGCGGACGGTTCGCTGGACACCACGACCAACGTGACCCGCATCACCGATACCTGCTTAAAATACGGGCTGGTTTTGAACAACACGAAGCAAACCGTCGGCGGTTTCACTCTGTTTCCGAAGGACTATTTCTGCCCCAAGGACTCCTCCACCAAGCAAATGGAAATTACCGACAACACCTACACCATCCACCACTTCGACGGCTCGTGGCTGTCGCCGGAGAAACACTGGTTTGACGAAAAACGTCGCCGTCTGAGCCGGGTGCTTCCGTGGAAATTGAGCATCTATACCACCAAGGCGCTCGGTGCGTTGAAATTTCGCGGCGTGCGCGGCTTGTGCCGGGACATCGGCGCGCTGCTTCACAAGTAAAGGTTTCACAGGAAGTCGACGATAGGAGCGGACGTATGAGCTTGCGTGGCTTTATCAAAAACACCGCCGATCTGGTACGCCAAAAAGCGACACCGGTCTGCAAAAACCGGCTGGTATTTACCAGCTTCGGCGGTCATTATTCGGATAACCCAAAATACATTTCTCAAAAAATCCACGAGCTGGCACCGGACAAGGAGATCGTATGGCTGGTGAAAAACCAATACCGCGCGCTGTTGCCCGATTACGTGACCGCTGTGGATATTGATGACTCCGCCGCCGCGGCGCGTTACCGTGGGTCGGCGCGCGTTTTGGTGGATAACGTGTACGGCGAAAAATGCACCCAGCGGACCGCCGACGGGTTGGCCCCCTCTCTGCTGTTTCGCCTGCACAGCTTTTTGCGCGCCAAGCGGCGGCAAAGCGTCGTGACCACCTGGCACGGCACGCCGCTGAAGTGCATGGGACGCGATCAGGTGGGGAGCCGGGTCCTCGGTTTTTCCTGCCCGAACACCACGATGGCGCTGGGCAACCGGTATACGCTGGATATTATGCAGCATTTGACCTTTGATAAAATCCACATGGAGCTGTTGGGAACGCCGCGCAACGACCTGCTGTTTGCCTCGCAGGAGCAACGCGACCGCATCAAGGAGCGGTTGGGGCTTCCCATGGACAAGCGGGTCCTGCTGTTCGCGCCCACCTTCCGCAGTGACAGCGACGGACTGCACGACAAGAACGTCGCGCGGAGTGGGCTGGATCAGTTGCGCTCTCTGCGCCCGGACGAGCTGTTTCGCACGTTGAGCGACCGGTTCGGCGGCGACTGGGTGCTTGTATGCCGCTTTCACTACCACGTGGAGGCACTGGTGGATTGGGACGCCCTGCAAAGCGCGTATCCAGGGCAAATTATCAACGGCAACCTGCACGACGACATGGCCGAGTATTTGGCGTGCACCGACCTGTTGCTGACCGACGCCAGCTCGTGTATGTTTGATTTTGCGCTGACCAAAAAGCCGTGTCTGCTCCTGTTTCCGGATTTGGAATACTACCGCACGAAGGAGCGCGGCTTTTACACCCCCATCGAACAGCTCCCCTTCCCCACCGCTACCGACTTCGACGGCCTGTTGAGCCTGCTGGGCACCTTCGACTCCGCCGCTTACGTCGCGGGCGTGGAACGTCTGCTGGACGATTACGGCTACGTTGACGACGCCGATTCTTCGGAAAGGATTGCGAAATACGTTTTGGCAATGATGTGACGCTATGAAATCGATCTTAAAAAAATGGCATGAAATTCCCGCTTCTGCCAAATCCTCGATCGCCTTTGTGCTGTCCTCCTTTTTCATCAAGGGCATCAGCTTTATTACCACGCCGATCTTCACGCGGTTGATGGCTCCGGATCAGTACGGTGTCATCGCCACGTACAATTCCTGGGTTTCCATCATCGACGTGTTCGCCCTGCTGGGGCTGACCTCGGCCGGCGTGTTCAACGTCGGGCTGAACGATTACAAGGACAGCCGCAACCAATATATTTCCTCCACCCTGACGCTGTGCAATCTGGCTACGCTGGTGGTGTTCGCCGTGATTGCCGCGTGCAAGGTGCTGATCGGGGAATCATTCCTGCTGCCGACCAATTTGCTGGTGCTGATGTTCCTGCATTTTCTGTTCAACCCGGCACAGGTGTTTTGGATCACGCGGCAAAAATACGAATACAAGTATAAAATGGCCTTGGTGGTCACGATCGCTTCCACGCTAATCTCGCAAACCACCTCCATTTTTGCCGTCATGAACGCCCCCGCCGAAAGCCACGCCTACGTGCGGCTGTGGTGCGCCGAGCTGTCGTCCTTCCTGTTTGTAATTCCGTTGTACATTCTGACGTTCGTGCGCGGCAAAACGCTGTTCAACCGTGTTCGCTGGAAGCAGACGCTGGTGTTTGCGTTGCCGCTGATTCCGCATTATCTGTCACAACACGTTATGTCCAGCGCCGACCGGATCATGCTGTCCAGCATGGTAGGTGACGCCGCCACCGGTATTTATTCGGTGGTGTCCAACATCAGCATGATCGCCACCATTGTTTGGGGTGCTATCAACGCCTCGCTGGTTGCTTTTGTGTTCGAGCATTTGTCCAAGGAGGACTACCGCCCCATTAACCGGACCGTGACGATGCTGATTCTCGGCTATGGCATCGCCTGCGTCGGCGTGTGTCTGGTGGCGCCCGAAGTGCTTCGAATCCTGGCACCGAAAAAATATTACGATGGCATTTACGCCGTGCCGCCGATCGCCGGCGCCGCGTTTCTTACAGCACTGTACAACATTTACGCCAACATTGAGTTTTACCACAAAAAATCCAAGCACATTACCTTTGCCACGATCACAGCCACGGTCATCAACCTGATCCTCAATTATATTTTCATTCGCCTGTTCCCCGATTACGGCTACATTGCCGCGGCGTATACCACGCTGGCATCCTACGCCGTGCTGGTGTTCATGCACTATTGGGGCTATCGCAAAAGCATTTCCGAGCGAATTTTCAACGACCGCAATCTGCTGTTCATCTCGATTCTGTCCATCGGTGCCTGCGTAGCGTGCACGTTGCTGTATTACGCTCACACCTTCATTCGTTATGGACTGGTTTGCGTGTTGGTGATTCTCGCCGTTTGGAAAAGAACGTTTATTACGGATAAAATCCGGGCGCTTCGCCGCTGACAGAAAGGACGCTTCCTATGAAAAAAGTCATCACCTACGGAACTTTTGATTTACTGCATTACGGTCATATCAATCTGCTTCGCCGCGCCAAGGAGCTGGGCGACTATCTGATCGTGGTGTTGTCCACCGACGAATTTAACTGGAACGAAAAGCAAAAGAAATGCTACTTCACCTACGAACAGCGCAAACTGTTGCTGGAAGCGATCCGCTACGTGGACCTGGTGATCCCGGAAAACTGCTGGGAACAAAAGCGAACCGACGTGCACGAATACCACGTTGACACCTTCGTGATGGGGGACGACTGGAAGGGCAAGTTCGACTTTTTGCGCGAAGAGGGCTGTGACGTGGTGTATTTGTCACGGACACCGGAAATTTCCACCACCAAAATCAAGCAGGACCTGCAATAACATCGTTGGAGGCGAAACGCAATGAAAACCGTCATGCTGGTGTTCGGGACGCGTCCCGAAGCCATTAAAATGTGCCCGTTGGTCAACGAATTAAAGCGTCGTCCCGGCTTTCGCACCGTGGTGTGCGTGACCGGACAGCATCGTCAAATGCTGGATCAGGTGCTGGAGGCGTTCCACGTGGTGCCGGATTACGATCTGTCCATCATGAAGGACCGTCAAACGTTGTTCGACGTTACCACCAACATTCTGGAACGAATTAAAGGCGTGCTGGAGAGCGAAAAGCCCGACGTCGTGCTGGTGCACGGCGACACCTCCACCACCTTCGTTACCGCGCTCGCCTGCTTCTATTTGCAAATTCCCGTCGGCCACGTGGAGGCCGGCTTACGCACGTATAACGTCTACTCGCCGTACCCGGAGGAATTTAACCGTCAGGCGGTAAGCATCATCAGCCGGTACAACTTTGCACCGACCGAGCTGTCGCGTCAAAATCTGCTGCGCGAGGGCAAAGCCGAGGACAGCATCTACGTTACCGGCAACACGGCGATTGACGCGCTGAAAACCACCGTCCGTGCGGATTATACGCACCCGGAGCTGGACTGGGTCGGTGACAGCCGTTTGATCATGATTACCGCTCATCGCCGCGAAAATCTCGGTGAGCCGATGAAGCATATGTTCCGTGCCATTCGCCGCGTTTTGGACGAGCACCCCGACGTAAAGGCCATTTATCCCATCCACATGAACCCCGTGGTACGGGAAACCGCCGATGAATTTTTGCGTGGGAGCGACCGCATCCGCATCATTGAGCCGTTGGAGGTGCTGGATTTCCACAACTTCCTGAACAAGAGCTACATGATCCTGACGGATTCCGGCGGAATTCAGGAGGAGGCTCCCTCGCTGGGCAAGCCGGTGCTGGTCATGCGCGACACCACGGAGCGTCCGGAGGGCATCGCCGCCGGTACGCTGAAGCTCGTCGGCACCGACGAGGAAGTGATCTATCGTCACTTCAGTGAGTTGCTGTGTAGCGCCGATGCCTACACCGCCATGAGCACCGCCAGCAACCCGTACGGCGACGGCATGGCTGCACGCCGCATTGCCGATATTTTGGAGTTTGGCAAGGCAACCGTATAACGACCATCATGAAAAGCCGGAGAGTGTCCTCTCCGGCTTTTTGCAATTTGCCCTGCTCCCCTGCATATAGTGATGGCAAGGGGGGAGTCTGCATGGCTACCAAAATTTATATCGATCAAGGGCACAATCCACAAAACCCCAACGCCGGTGCCGAAGGAAACGGATACCGGGAGCAGGACCTTGTGTACCGCATCGGCGTTGAGCTGGCGGAGATTTTACAAGCGGAAGGCTACGAGGTACGGCTATCCCGTCCCACCGCCGACACTCAGCTCGGCACCTCCAACGCCTCCTCGCTCGCCGCCCGTGTCAACGAAGCCAACGAATGGAACGCCGATTATTTTATCAGTCTGCACGCCAACGCCTCCACGCTGGCCACTGCCTCCGGTTCGGAAGCGCTGGTATACCGCGTGGATTCCACAGCCGGTGAGTTGGGCACCGTGATCGTGCGTTCCTTGTCGGAAGCCACCGGACTGCCCAATCGCGGTGTGACACCGCGCACCAACCTGTACGTACTGCGCCACACGCGGATGCCGGCGGTGCTGGTCGAGCTGGGCTTCATCACCAACCCCGTGGATGCCGCCCTGATGGCGGATTCGCCCCAGCTGTTTGCCTTGGGCGTTGCCAACGGTATTACGGCGTTTGCCGCTCCCTGAAAGTTAGCGGTTGACCGTTTTTCAAAAACGTGATACACTGGTACTATCTTTAGTTGACGGTCAGCCCGACACGGGCACGGGAGTAGTGTATGCAGATCGGTTCGGTTACAATTACGGGGACGGCGGCGCTTGCCCCCATGGCAGGGGTGGCCGATGCGGCGTTTCGCCGCATTTGTCGGGATCACGGTGCCGCGTTTACGGTATCGGAAATGATCAGCGCCAAAGCGCTGACCTACGGCGATGCCAAAAGCCGGGAGCTGGCGGCGTTGTCCGACCACGAACGCCCGGCGGCCATCCAGTTGTTCGGTGACGATCCCGAAACCATGGCGCGCGCCGCGCGGCTGGTCCTGCCGCAACGGCCGGATTGGCTGGATATTAACATGGGGTGCCCCGCCCCGAAAATTGCCGGGAACCACTGCGGCAGTGCGCTGATGCGCGATCCCGACCTGTGCTATCGTCTGGTGAAGGCGACCTGTGCGGCCGTTGACGTTCCCGTCACCGTGAAAATCCGCAAGGGCTATGCCAAGGATGAGGTCAACGCGGTGGAGGTGGCGCAGGCGTGTGAGCAGGGCGGTGCCGCCGCCATCACGGTGCACGGCCGCACCCGCGATCAGATGTATGCGCCTCCGGTGGACTGGGAAATCATTCGTGCGGTTAAGCGTGCCGTTTCCATCCCGGTCATCGGCAACGGTGACGTTACTTCACCGCAAGCCGCCGCCGCGTTATACGAGCAAACCGGGTGCGATCTGGTGATGATCGGCCGCGGTGCTTTGGGGGCTCCTTGGATTTTTTCGCAGGTGGAGGCGTATCTCCGGCACGGCGCGTTGTTGCCGGCACCGCCGCTTGCCCGGCGGATGGAGCTTCTGTGCCGTCAGGTGGCCTGGGCGGCTTCGCTCAAGGGAGAACGATGTGCTCTGTTGCAGGCACGCAAGCACGCTTCGTGGTATATGCGCGAGCTTCGCGGTGCCGCTACGTTTCGCGGTGAAGCCGGAACAATCACGACTATGGAAGACCTGCGCGCCCTCTGCTGGCGTGTGATGCGTGCCAACGAGGAGGACTAACGGCGGAGGGGAATCTCCGCCGTTAGTCCACGATAGAGAAAAATAAAGCTTGCCCCGGTCGCGGGTTGCCGCAACCGGGGCAAGCTTTACGTTTTGTGAAGCGCAACGGGCATCGTCGATCACAGGGTGCCGGAAGCCTGTTTCCCCTGCTCGGCCTGTTCGGCGGCGGTTCGATGCCAGCTTCCGGCGCGGTAAAACAGCAGGGAGATCACCGTTGCTACCGTCCATCCGATCGGCCACGCCAACCAAATGCCGGTAGTCTCCAACGGCACCGACAGCACCTTCGCCAGCACCACACGCAACAGCAGATCGGTAAACGTTGCCACCATAAATTGATTCATACGACCGGCACCGCGCAACACGCCGTCGGTCACCAGCTTGGTGGCCGCAACGAAATAGAACGGGGACAAAATCCGCAGGATTTCCACGCCAACCTCCAGTGCTTTGCTGGACGGCTCATCCATGAAAAAGCCGACCAGATAGCGACCGACAAACAGGTACAGTGCCACCAGCGGCACACACAGCATCCACACCAGCCGCAAGCCGGCGCGGAACCCGGCGCGAATGCGATCGAATTTTTGAGCACCGATATTTTGGGCAGTGAAATTGGAAATGCCGTTTCCCAACGTGGTAAAGGAGGTGATCACCAAATTGTTCAGCTTGATGGCGGCGGAATAGCCGGCCATAACCGAGGCACCAAAGCCGTTAATCACGCCTTAGATGACCATGTTACCCACCGAAATGAAGCTCTGTTGCAGAATACTCGGCACCGCCACCGTCGCGATTCTCTTAAACAGATGCCACGAAAACAGCGGCACCCGTTCGGGCGCCTTGATTTTGGCAAGACGCACCAGCACGAAAGCAATCGCCAGCACACAGCTGACGCCCTGACAGATAAAGGTGGCCCACGCCACACCGTCCACGCGCATTCCGAAGCCCTTTACGAACAGAATGTCGGCACCGACGTTGGCTATTGAGGAGCACGCCAGAAACCAAAACGGCGTTTTGGAGTCACCCAGCGCGGAAAAAATACCCGTTGCTACGTTGTAATAAAACACGAACGGCAACCCCAATATGTAAATATCCAAATACAGCTTGGAGTCGGCTATCAGGTTTTGGGGCGTGTTGATCAACCGAAGCAAAGCACCGCTGAACAGCAGACCGAGCAGCATCAACACCGCGCACAACACGCCACTGGCAATAAGAGTCGTATAAACGGCGGTTTTCACGTCGCGGTACCGCTTGCCTCCGAACAGTTGGGAAACAATCACCGAGCAACCGATGTTACATCCGAACGCAAACGCGATAAAGATCAGCGTGATCTCGTAGCTGTTTCCCACGGCTGCAAGTGCGTCTTCGTTGATAAATTTGCCGGCTACAAAGCTATCCGCCAGATTGTAGAGCTGTTGAAAAATAATGCTTCCGAAAAGCGGCAAGCAAAATTTCCACAGCACGGCAGTCGGCTTACCCACCGTTAAATCGCGATTCATGGAACAGGATCCCTCTCTCACACAAACGCCTTTTTACCGTTCACGCTGCCGCTTTAGCTTATGCAGGATGCGGCTCGCATGAATAATGATTGTCCACGACAGCAACGTGATAATCAACACGACCACGCCACCGGTAACGGAAACCATCGTATGACGCAACGTCCCGTCGGCATTGCTGCCAAACTGCGTCAGCATGGCGGTTTCCAAAGCCAGCATGGACACCATAGCCGCGGCAAGCTTGATCACCTTGGTCATCATCATCACCGGGCTGTGATGCCGCTTGCTTCGGGCAATATCCACCGTGGCCGTGACCGTGGTATAAAAAGTATACGTTGCTACAACGTAGATCAGCAGACCCTGATACTCGTATCCCCGATTTTGGAACACAATCATCAGCACCATGGCGATGAGCACCAGACTCATCAGCAACAAAATCCAGGCACAAATGCGGACGCACCGCCACTCGTCGTAGGCGCTGTCGTTTTGTGCGCTCCGGCGGACGTAGCGCACCAAAACGTACCGCAATACCGCCAAAATCGCATTATACGCCGCCAGCACGATAAACCACGCCGTGTGATACAGCAAGCCCGTCACCACGTAAACGGCGGCAAACGCCAGATTGAGCAACAAAGAGAGCGACAACCGCACCCCGGTTTGCCAATCGGCATCGGTCATCCATTGGTACCCCAGCGGATGCTCGTACACCCGCTGCTTGAGCTGACGATAGCGTTGGGGGAATACCGCCACACACGCGATCGACAGAACGGTGACGGCATACGCCGCCGGCACGTAACACGCGCAAGCCAACGGGTGTGTGTCCCACCCGTTGACGAAAATCACGATCATGGCCGGAACACTGAACAGCACCAGCAATACGATCAGCCACAGCGGCGGATACAGTATCTTATGAAACAGCTTTTTCCAATCCACAGTACGTGCTCCTTTGCCAACGTACACGACGGTCATGCCGACGGCACGTTCTGTTCCACTCATACAGTGTCAGTATACACCGTTTTGCGCCAAGATTCAAGTCCCCGCCGTCGATAAATCCGCCCAACGCAAACACAGGCGACGCCGAAAGCATCGCCTGTGGCAGGGATCGATCCGTCGCTTCGGTGCGGCAAATCATGACCGCATCATCCGATCGCTGAGGGACAAAATGCGGTCGGCGTATTTCCGACGGCGCGAGCCGAGCAGTTTCTTGTACAGCGGGTACGTCAGCAGAACCGCCAGCAAGCCGATCGCTCCCACAATCACACCGGGGAGCATGGGATCACCGATCCCCAGCGTCGCACTGAGATCGGTCATAATCAGGCTCATACCACTGCCCATCACCAGCGCACCGATGCTTCCCCCTACATAAGCAAAGACCTGCGCCGGGCGCTTCACCTTGGTATCCAGTGCCTTTAATTCCTCCAACTCGTTCGGCTCCCGGTCCATATACTGTGTGCGGATTTTTTGAATGATAAATTCTCGATCGTTCTTATTCATTTTCGTTTCTCCTTTTCTCACTTATTCTCGCTCGGAAGTGCCGCGCAGTCGCGCTTTGGCTTCCTCGACCGTTTCGCCCTCTTTGGCAAACAGCGCCTTCACACAGCCGTCGGTCACTTTTTCAAAGCCCGTTACCACGCCGGTCTCGATAGCTTTGTAGCCTTGCACGACACCGGTCTCGATTTTCCGATACCCCTCCGTCACCTTGCTTGCCAGTCTTTCGTTCACATCAGCCAATTTTGACATTTCACAGACGTCCTTTCATTTGGAATGACATTAGTATACCGGGTGGTTGTTAGGATTTGTTTGGAAAGTTGTTTGACTTTTGTTAAAAATAAAAATCTCCGCGATGAACTTCATCGCGGAGAGAATGAGAGCACTGACAGGGTTATTCTTCATAGGGACGCACGCGCAACGTGGCACCGATCGAGTCGCAAATGCGACGACATTCCGCCTGTCCCTCCGGTGTGGTCACCACGTCGACCACCGTCATAACCACGTGCGGCACGTAATCAACACAATCCTTGGTGAATTGCAGCATGGCATCGTAGGAGCCGAGACCGAACCGCGGACGCACGACCGCCAAATACTCCTCGGCGTTGGTGGCGTTCAGACTGACCGACACCGTATCGATCAGGCCCTTCAGCCGGGAAGCGGTGCGCTCGCCGTGAATCAGGTCGGACAGGCCGTTTGTGTTAATACGGATCGCAATCCGGCTTTTGCGGCGGAGGTAGGCCGCCACCTGCAACACATCGTCCAGCCGCTCGGTCGGCTCACCGTAGCCGCAAAAAACGACCTCGTCGTACTGCGACAGGTCCCAGCGATCCAGATCGGCGCAAACCTCCTCTACAGTCGGTTCGCGATCCAGCCACAGTGGGTCGGAGCCGTATACGCTGTCGCCATTCTGCCGTAGGCAAAACGTGCAAGCGCAGGGGCAACGGTTGGTCATGTTTACGTAAATACCGCGTTTTACGGGGTAGGTAATCGTCATCATCGTTCCATTCCTCCGGTTTTCCACATGTCTTTCCAATGCAATTTATCCAACATCACGCCGAGCAGCACGAACAGTCCGGCGCTACACACCGCTTGCGTGATATAGCCGGGAATCCCGGCGAGCGGCGACAAAAAGTTTTGGGTAATCAGCGCTTCGTACAAATAGTAGCCGCCGACACAGCACGTCGCCGCCGGAACCAGCGCTACCACGTTACGCAGGGAGAGAATCCGCCGGGTGCGGCTGGAAAAGCACAGCACCGTGAGCGCTTTGATGACCGCCGATGCCGGTGCCCACAGGGCGAAGCCGGTCAGACAATCGGCCAATATCGCTCCGGCGGCTCCGACAAAGAGCGCATACGGCGTGGGCAAAAAGCACGCCGCCAGATAGATGAAGCCGTCGCCCACGTGGGTGTACCCGGTGTGGCTCGGCACGTGCAGATAGGCGGTGAACACAAACGTGATCGCCGTCAGCACGCCGGTCAGGCACAGGTTCTTCAGCTTTTGCCCTCTCATAGCCCTTCCCCGATTTCCGTTAAAAATTCTTCAAAGCACAGGCCGTCGGTACGGGGCAGCTCCCATTCCACGGCGCGACGCAAGACCTTGGCAACGAAGGACGACGCGTGCCGCACCGATGCGGTCAACGGCACCCCGTTGACGGCGTCGGCGGCCAGAATGGACGAAAACACGTCCCCGGTTCCCGAACGGCAGGGGCCAACCTTGTGTTCACGGATCAGCACCGGCGATTTTCCCGCCTCGTAAACGAAGTTTTCCAGATCGTCACCGCGCTCCAGGCCGGAAACGACGATTTTCTCCGGTCCCATGGCGTGCAGTGCTTCGCAGAGGGTCAACAGCGCCGCTTCGTCCAAATCGGGACGATACTCGGTGCCGGTCAACAGACACGCTTCGGTTAAATTCGGCGTGAGAATCTCGGCGTAGGGCAACAGTGATTGCATTTTTTGAGCCAATTCCGGCGAATAGGTCGGATACAGCTTGCCGTAATCGCCCATCACGGGATCGACGATCGTGACGGTGTGCGGCGTTTTGAACCGCTCCAGAAACCGACGGACGATCTCGATCTGCTCCGGCGAACCGAGAAACCCGGTTAAAATGCCGTTAAATTGCAGGTCCAGCCGTTTCCACTCGCGAATATACGGCTCCATGTGCCGGGTAAAATCGGTGCAGTAAAAGCTGTCGAACCCGGTGTGGTCGGAAAAAACGGCGGTGGGCAACGGACAGCACTGCACCTTGAGCGCCGAAACGATCGGCAACGATGCGGCAAGCGAGCAACGGCCGAAGCCGCAAAAATCATTGATGACCGCGAGCTTTTTTTGACGATTGTGCGACGTAAGCCGTCCCCCCTCTTGCATTTGGAATGAAAACAGTATATACTTTATTTGGTATTATATAAATAATCAAAACGGGAGTAAATTATATAACCAGATGAAGTATTTGATTGACAACGCTTCGCACATACCGGCCTACTTACAGCTATATCGGCAAATTCGGGACGATATTGTGCGGGAGAGCTATCCCTACGGCAGCAAGCTTCCCTCCAAGCGCACCATAGCGGAGGAAACCGCCACCAGCGTCATCACGGTGGAGCACGCCTACGCCCTGCTGTGTGACGAGGGCTACGTGGAGTCGCGCGAGCGCAGTGGCTATTTCGTGTGCTTTCGCCTCACCGACGGCTTTGCCGCGGCACAGGTTACATCCGTTACCCTCACGGCGGCGGAACACTCCGGTGAAACGCCGGAGTTTCCGTTTTCGGTGCTCACCAAAACCATGCGCTCCGTCATCAGCGAGTACGGCAATACCATTTTGGATCGCTCGCCCAACGCCGGTCGCGTGGAACTGCGCGAAGCCATCCGCCGCTATTTGGAACGAAGCTGTGGCATCGTCGTCGGAACGCACCAAATCATCGTCGGTTCCGGCTCGGAGGCCCTGTACGGCCGTATCGTGGAGCTACTGGGACACCATCGCGTTTATGCCATCGAGACCCCCTCGTATCCGCAAATCGAGCAGGTGTATCGCGCCTCGGAGGTGACGTATCGTCGCTTACCGCTGGAGCAGAACGGCATCAACAGCGCCGCCTTGTGGGCGACCGACGCCTCGGTGCTTCACATTTCCCCGTATCGGAGCTTTCCCAGCGGCGTGACGGCCACCGCCTCCAAGCGCCACGAATATTTGCGCTGGACGAAGAAGGCGGATCGCTACATAATCGAGGACGACTTTGAATCGGAGTTTTCCCTGTCGCGGCGCACCGAAGAGACCCTGTTTTCACACACCGCCGACAACGTGATCTACATGAATACGTTTTCAAAAACGATCTCGGCCTCCCTGCGCGTCGCCTACATGGTACTGCCGCAGGGATTGGCCGAAGAATACGCCACGCGGCTCGGCTTTTATTCCTGCACCGTGCCTACGGTGATTCAACTGGTGCTGACCGCGCTGATCGACGGCGGCGACTTTGAGCGGCACATCAACCGCGTTCGTCGCCGCAAGCGTCGGGAAAACGGCGTCTGAACGGCTTGTATTTTGTCAAAAAGCGTGCTATACTTTAAGCAAAGGAGGGGGCAGTGATGAAGCTCATTGCCTGTTTGGATCGATCGGGCGGCATGGCGTTTGCCGGTCGTCGGCAAAGTCAGGATCGCCTGTTGCGGGAGCGACTGCTGGCGTTGGTCGGCGGCAAACGGCTGTTCCTCAACGCCTATTCCGCCAAGCAATTTGAATCGCAGGAGCCGTTGTCGGTGAGCGAGGATTTTTGGGAACGTGCCGGGGACGACGACTTTTGCTTCGTGGAAAATACCGACGTTCCGTGGGAGACGGTGACGGAGTGTTACCTCTTTTTCTGGAACCGCGACTATCCCGGCGATTGCTTTTTCCCGCTGGACCGGCTAAAGACCGAGTTTCAACGGGTACGTACCGAGCAATTTGCCGGCTCCTCGCATTCCAAGATTACGTTGGAAATTTATAGGAGGCGTTAATGATGAAACGCATGACCGCCAAGCTACCCTTTGTACGGCTGTTCGCCACCCTGCTATGTCTGGCCACGTTGCTTTCTTCCTGCACGGGTGCCACGACGCCCGGCACCACGACCGGGGTCACTTCCGGCGGAACGACCACGGTCAACGTGACCGATCCGACCGGATCGGCCTCCTCGTCGGCACCGAGCGGTAACGCATCGTCCGCCACCACGACCGTTTCCGGAGCCTCGTCGTCCGGCACGACCGCGCTGTCCGTTCCAGCTTACAGCGGTCAGCCTTACGTCGTTCTCAACGGCAATCAGCCGGTATTTTCCGAAGCCGAGCTGACGACAACCGGCTACGAAACATATTCGGCGCTGGACGGGCTCGGCCGGTGCGGTGTGGCGTTGGCCTCCTGCGGCCGTGAGATCATGCCGGCAGACGGCGAACAACGCGGCGACATCAGCCACGTTTACCCAACCGGCTGGGTGCAGGCCACCTACAATTCGGTGAGCGGCAAATATCTGTACAACCGTTCGCATCTGATCGGCTGGCAATTATCGGCGGAAAACGACAATCCCAACAATCTGATAACCGGCACGCGCTATTTTAACACGAAGGGTATGTTGCCCTTTGAAAACATGATCGCCGACTACGTGCGCGAAACCGGCCATCACGTAGCGTATCGCGTGACCCCGATCTACGAGGGAAACAACCTGCTGGCCAGCGGCGTGGAAATGGAGGCCTACTCCGTTGAGGATGACGGCGAAGGAATCTGCTTTCACGTCTACGTATACAACGTACAGCAGGGGATCGTGATCGATTACGCGACCGGAAGCAGTCACGCCGAGGGTGGTGCCGCGACGACCACCGTCAAGACGACCACGACCAAAACGACGACGAAGGCAACGGCCGTCACCACGAAAAAAACGGAAGTGACCGCCGGAGACGACCAGACAACGTGGGTCTGGATTCCGCAAACCGGCAGTAAGTATCATTACAAATCCAGTTGCAGTGGTATGAAGGACCCCAAGCAGGTCACGCTGGAGGAAGCCATCCAGCAAAATTACGAGCCCTGCAAGAAATGCTGCAAATAATTCGATAGACGGCGAAACCGACGACAGGAAGCTCCTGTCGCCCGTTTTTGTGAATGGGCCAGCCGTTTATCGTTGGGAGCGGCTCACGGGTTGACCGCGGAGCGGCGCTTTTTCCAGGTCAAGAGCCAGGCGGAATTGAGCACCACCAAAATGGAGCCGGCATTGTGAAGCAGTGCACCGAACACCGGGCCTAACAAGCCGGTGGCCGCCAACGCCATGGCGAGGAAATTCAACGTCATCGAGAACGTAATGTTAATGCGGATGGTGGTCATCAGGCGACGCGACAGGCGGAACAAATGCGGTAACTCCTCGACGTCGTCGTTGACCAGCACGATATCGGCGGCATCGGTGGCGATGTCACTGCCAACGCCGCCCATGGCGATGCCGACGGTGGCACACTTTAACGCCGGGGCATCGTTGATGCCGTCACCGATCATACACACCGCTTCGCCGCCCTGCTCATACGCGCGGATATGCGCCAGCTTATCCTCTGGCCGACAGGCGGCGTGCACCCGGTCAATCGCGACCTGTCCGGCGATCGACGCCGCCGCACCGGCGTTATCGCCCGTCAACAGCACCGGCTCCACGTTCAGCCGATGCAGCTCGGCAATGGTAGCGGCACTGCTTTCGCGCACGGTATCCGACAGCACGATATACCCGGCCGGTTCGCGGTCGATCGCCACGTAGATCACGGTACAGCCCTGCTCGACGTAGGCCGCGGTCTCGGCGTTCAACCGGGCTTGCTGCGACGGCTCACCGACGACCCAATCCAACGTACCGGCTTGCAGGCGGCGATTGTCCACGGTGGCCATGATGCCCGCGCCGGGCTTCATCTCAAACGCCTCGGCCACGTACGGCGTGTCCCCATAGCACGAAGCAATCGCCTTGCCCAGCGGATGTTCGCTCAACCGCTCGGCCGCCGCGGTCATGGCG
>CAYMHR010000012.1:0-35386 GCA_964390295.1 uncultured Eubacteriales bacterium | reverse complement strand
GGCACTTCGCGCCGATTCTGCCGCGCACTAAAATGGTGCAGAGTTTAGGCTCGATGCTCGCCGCAAGGCGCACCTCCCCTTTTCGAAGGGGAGGCAAGTTGAATTGTGCGAACGTTCGGTCAGCGCACAGTGGGCGTTCGATGCTCCGCGCCAGCGGCACCACCGCTAGGAGTTGGATTCTACTTGGATTGAGTTGGATTGGCTTCCGATTGGATTGGATTGGATAATCATTGGATTGGATTCGGATTGGATTCAGGCAGACAATCTGTTACAAACTGCTACAAGCTGTTGCAAGTCTGCAACAATCTGTTACAAACTGTTGCAAACTCACAACGACAGAAAAATGCGCCCCCTCAGCCAAGCTGTGGAAGGCACATCGTCAACACAAGATCGGTCCTATTCGGTTTGTTGCAATTCGGAAAAGGTGACGGTCAAGGGGACGCCCGGCACCGACAGCGTTTGCGGCACGCCGGTCTCCGGGTCGCAGGTCAGCACGTAGTCACCGTTGCTTCCCGTGCCCCGAACCACCAGCCGTCCGTCCTCTTGCGTGCGGCTCCCGTCGCCGCGCGCCGCCGCGTCCAGCACGGCGATTAGCTCCTCGCCCAAGGCGCTTTCCGGCACCGTCGCCGGGTCCACCGAAAAGCTCATGCCCTCCAGCTCCAGCCGCACCGTTTCGCCGTCCCACAGTGCGGTCACACCGGCCAGACTGTCCGGCTCCGAAAATGCCAGCTCCAGCGTCCCGGCCGCCCGGCGTGTCAGTTTACCTGCCACCTTCATGCTCTGATACGCCGCCTCAACGCGGCAGGTGAAGCGGTCTCCGACCGGCTCTGCCGTCGTTTTGCCGGCACGACAGCCGGCAAGTGTCCCTACGATCGTTCCCATCAACAACAACGCCAAGACCCGGCGCATGGTTCGTCACTCCTGCTGTTCCAATGTCAGAAACAACCCGGAAAGCTCGTCGATCAGGTCCGTCGGCAACAGTGAATGCTGTGACAGCCGCGCCGCCGCTTTGTCGCCGGCGGCACCGTGTAGATACGTGCCACAGCAGGCCGCCTCGACCGGTGCCATACCCTGCGCCGCCAACGACGCGATCATCCCTGCCAGCACGTCGCCACTGCCGCCGACCGCCATGCCGGGGTTTCCCGTCGGATTCACCCACGTCTCACCGGAGGGGTCGGCAATCACCGTGTGATGCCCCTTGAGCACCACGATGCCGCGAAATCGCCGTGCCGCCTGCCGTGCCGCGGCAACGCGGTCGCTTTGGATTTGTGCCGTGGAGCAGTCCATCAGCCGCGCCAGCTCCAGCGGATGCGGCGTGAGGATCAGCGGTGCCCGGATCGTTTCCCCTACAGATATATGCTGTGCCAGCAGATTTATGCCATCGGCGTCCAAAACGATGGGGCAAGTGGCGTGTTCCAGCAAAGCGGTCAACAGTGCGAGTGCCTCCGCCGTCTGCCCCAGCCCACAGCCGACCAGCAGGGTGGAAGCCTCCTGCAAGCGCGGCAGCAGAGCCACCGCCCCCTCGGCACCGGAATACGGCGCAAACACGGCCTCCGGCACCTGAACCGCCACCACCGGGTAGATTGAGTCCGGAACCGCCGCCGTTACCAGCCCGACACCGCTTCGCAGAGCGGCCCTGGCCGCCAGCACGGCGGCTCCTGCCATGCCGTAGCTGCCGCACACCGACAGCAATTGGCCGTAGGTTCCCTTGTGACTGTCCGCCGCACGCGGTGAAAAACAGCGGCGCACGTCCTCCCACTCCATCATAGTCTCTCCTCCTCAAAAAAGCGAGTACCGGGCGGCACTCGCTTTTGCGTTACAGTTCCGATTGAAGCAAGCGCGGCAAGCCCTTCGCAAACGCGTCCAGCACGCGCTCGTTCGGCTCGAAAATGACCAGCGTATAGCCGTTTTTCTTACTGCGATAGCTAAAACAATACAAGCCCTCCGCCTTTTCGGACGAAGCGGCGACAACCCGACGGTCGATCTGGCGCCCCTGCCACTTGGCAGGATCGTACCGACCGGCGCTCTCCAGCTTTTTTAACGCCACGGATACCACGCGCTTACGCTTGCGGCGCGCCACGATGCGGTCAATATCAATATCCCCGTTGGTGATGCTGTATTCGTACTCGATGTTCATTTCGGACAACAGCCGCCACAGGCCGTACCCCAGCGGCAACATAAGAATCCAGGACAGCACGCCCAGGAACAACACCAAAAGCACGATAAACACGGAGGCGACCGCCATCAGCAGCACCGCCATGGCCACCTGGGAGGCCGTCTTTTTCTTATAAATGATTTGCTCCACGAAGGTATCCAAATCGGTCACACCTTTCTCTTTTTAGTAGAGTATACACGAAACTATGAAAAAAAGCAATCAGTTTTCGGATTCGCAGAAATAGCGAACGATCGCCTCGGCCGCCGGCCGCGTCATTCCCTTGACCGCCGCCAACTGCTCCACCGTAGCCGTGCGTACCGCCGACACCGAGCCGAAATGCCGCAGCAGCAGTGCCGCGCGCGTTTCCCCCACGCCCGGAATTTTGGTCAGCGTACTGCCGATCACGCGCTTGCGCTTTTGGCGATGATACCCGATCGCCACCCGGTGCACCTCCTCCTGAATGGAGGACACCAGCGTGAACGCGGCGCGGTGCCCCTGCACGGCAAGCTCGCCGCCCTCGGCGGTGATGGCCCGCGTGCGGTGACGGTTATCCTTCACCAAGCCGAACGTCGGCACGCCGTAGCCGAAGCGATCCACCAGTGGCTTGACGGCCGCCAGCTGTCCTTCGCCGCCGTCCAGCAGAATCAGGTCGGGCAGTTCACCGAAGCCGCGATCCTCACCGCGATGGCGTTCGTATTCGTTCAGGCGGCGCTCCAGCACCTCACACAGACAGGCGCAGTCGTCCTGCCCCTGCACCGTGCGAATGGCAAAGCGCCGGTAATCGGCGCGTGACGGCTTGCCGTTCCGAAAGACCACCATGGCACCAACCACGTCCGTGCCGCCGGTGTGGGAAATATCGTAGCTTTCGATACGGCGCGGCAGCTCGTTCAGTCCTAACAGGCAACGCAGCTCCTCCAGTGCCGTCAGCTCACGGCCGCCGGTTTCCAACTGGCGCGCTACGCGCTCGGCGGCATTGTCGCGGCACATCGCCAACAGCTGCGCCTGCTGCCCCCGTTGCGGAAACACGAGCTTAACCGCATATCGTGCTCCCTGTGCCGCGGCACGCTCGGTCAAAAACCGCTCCAACAGCTCGCCGTCCTCGACCGCCCCGGCCAGCACCACGCGCGGTGGAATCCCGTCGCGCATGCTGTAATAGCGGCGCAAAAATTCGGCTTGTGCCGCCGGCACGTCCTCGACCGGCTCCAGCAAAAACTCCTCGCGGTCGGACAGCGCTCCGTGCACGAAGCGAAAAACCTCGAAGCACGCCGTACCGCCGGCCTGTGCCAACGCGATAATATCCTGATGCGGCACGGCGGACTGCACCACCTTTTGCCGGTCGCCCAGCTTTTCCAGGGCGCGGATGCGATCACGCAGACGCGCCGCCGTCTCAAATTCCAGCGCCTCCGCCGCTTCGTTCATCCGCTGTGTCAGCAGGGCGATCAGGTGCGCACTGCCCTGTGTCAGGTACGTCACGGCCTGCTCCACACGCTCGGCGTATTCCCGCTCCGGCACGCGCCCCGTACACGGGGCACAGCACTGCCCGATGTGGTGGTTCAGGCAGGGACGCTCGCCGCCCTTGCCGAAACGCAAGGGCTTTTTACAGGTGGATAGCTGAAACAGCCGATTCACCTCATCCACCGCCTGCCGCAGGATATACGAGCTCATGTACGGCCCGATGTACCGCGCACCGTCGTCGGCACGCTGTTTGACCTCCGTAATACGGGAATACGGCGGCGGCGACACCCGAATGTAGCGATACCCCTTGTCGTCCTTAAGCAGGATGTTGTATTTCGGCGCGTACTGCTTGATCAGCGAGCACTCCAGCACCAGAGCTTCGAACTCGCTTCCGGCGACGATATACTCGAAATGATCCACTCGACTGACCATTTGGCGCACCTTTTCCGTGTGGTGCGTGTCCGAGCCGAAGTACTGGCTGACGCGATTGCGAAGGGCCTTCGCCTTGCCGATATAAATGATGGTGTCCCGGCTGTCCTTCATCAGATAAACACCCGGCTCCAGCGGCAACGCCATGGCTTGCCGCCGCAGTTCCTTGATCGTATTCGGCACGCGAATCACCCCCAAAAAGACACAAAAAGCGCAGCCGCAACACGATGCAACTGCGCTTTGACGCTACACAGCCGTGCGCGCCCTCAAAACAAACCCCTTACTCGGCAAAGCCGGATTCCACCAACGACACCAACGCGTCGACAGCGGCCTCCTCATCGTTGCCGTCCGCGGTGATCCGAATGCCGGTGCCACCGACGATCCCCAACGACAAAACACCCAGCAGGCTCTTCGCGTTGACGCGACGCTCTTCCTTCTCGACCCAAATGGCCGACTTGAATTCGTTGGCCTTCTGGATGAAAAACGTAGCCGGACGAGCGTGCAGGCCTACCTGATTCTGCACCAGTACCTCTTTAGCATACATACGAAATACGCTCCCTCTCATCACTTAACGCGACCGACCGGGCGGTCTGAACTATCTAACAAGATATTACATATTATACCACAAATTGCGCTTTGGTCAAACAAAATCCGCACGAAAAACCGGGTGATTTTGCATTTTCGTTTGCCTGCCCTATTTTCGCCAAAAAGCTCGTCCGCAATTTGGTCAATCTGACCATAACGGTGAATAATTTTTGGCTATATTGGTGAGGTGTCGGAAGAAGCCTCGCTCCGCAGTTCCTCCAAAAAAGCCCGTTCCTTCGCCGTCAGTTCGGCGTGCTCCAGCATATCCGGACGATGCCGAAGCGTGCGGATCAGCGATTGCTGGCGCCGCCAGGCGGCGATATTCGCATGGTGCCCCGTCAACAACACGTCCGGAACGGCGCGACCCTCCCACACGGCGGGGCGCGTGTATTGCGGATACTCCAAAAGCGAAGAAAAATGGCTTTCTTCGGTAAAACACTGCTCGTCCGACAGCACACCGGGAATCATGCGCGCCACACAATCGGCCAGCACCAGCGCCGGCAATTCGCCGCCGGTCAGCACGTAATCGCCAATCGAGATTTGCTCGTCTACCAGTGCGTCCAGCACGCGTTCGTCCACGCCCTCGTAGTGGCCGCACAGCAGGCACAAGTCCGGCAGCTCCGCCAGCTCGCGCGCCCGTTGCTGGGTGAGGGTTTTCCCCTGCGGCGACAGATAAATCAGGTGCGGACGGTGCCCCAGCTCCGCGAAAACCGCCCGAAAGCAATCGGCGATCGGCTGGGCGAACATCACCATGCCCATACCACCGCCGTAGGGGTAGTCGTCCACCTGCTTTTGGCGATTTTCGGTGTAGTCACGGATTTGATGAAAACGAAAGTCCAAAATTCCGCGCTGACGGGCACGCCCGATGATACTTTCGGACATCATGCGATCACAGGCTTCGGGAAACAGCGTTAAAAAATCAATTCTCATCGTCAAACAATCCCAACATCGGAAAAATCCGTATCTCGCCGCCGTCCACGTCCACCCGACGAACCACCGACGGAATGGCCGGGATCAGCACCTCTCTTCCCTCCGGCGTGCGAAGGTGATAAACGTCGTTGGAGCCGGTGTGACTGACGTCGGTGCACTCGCCGTATATCGTCCCGGTATCGTCATCTACCACAGTCAGACCGATCAGGTCGCAAATGAAGTGCCGACCCGGTTCCAGCTTGAGGTCCTTGCGATCCAGATAGAGCATCTGACCGCGCAGTGCGGCGGCCTGCTCCACGGTGTCCACGCCGTCCAGCTTCATCAAAACGATCGACTTGTGCGCCCGCGCGCGAACGCGAACCGCGCGCCGCCCCTCGTCAAAATAGAGCGTGCGCAGCTCGGCCAGAACCTGCGGCGAATCGCACTCCGGCCGCACGCGGACCTCGCCGCGCACACCGTGCGTCCCCACAATTTCTCCGGCTTCCAAATAGTGCTTTTTCGGCATAAGACTCCTCCGTTCAAAAAGGCCTCCCACAGCCGTGGCTGTGGGAGGCGCTTCGACTCAATCGTCAATTTCGACCGAAATCTTGGCATCCCGACGGGAAGCGGCGGCACGCATCACGGTGCGCATCGCCTTGGCGATACGACCCTGCTTGCCGATCACGCGGCCCATGTCGTCAGCCGCCACACGCAGATGAAACGTGATCGTTCCGTCCTCCAGCGGCTCGTCCTGAGTAACGGTCACCGCCGAAGGATCGTCAACCAATCCGCGAGCGATCGTCAACAGCAATTCTTCCATATCTTTGTCCTACCTTTCGCTGAAGCGGAGATCACACGCCGGCTTTCTTCAGCAGTTCCTTCACGGTATCGGTAGGCTGAGCGCCGTTGGCGATCCATTTCTTCGCCTTTTCGGCATCCACTTTCACCACAGCCGGCTCCTCCAGCGGGTTATAGTAGCCCAATTCCTCGATAAAGCGACCGTCACGGGGATAACGGGAATCCGCCACCACGATGCGATAGAACGGAGCCTTCTTTGCGCCCATGCGGCGCAGTCTGATCTTTACTGCCATTGTTGGTACCTCCAAAATAAGTCTTTATTCTTCAAACACGATCGCTGACGGCGATCACAATTGAATACGATGAAAATTAGAAACCGAAGCGGCCGCCCTTGCCGCCGAAGCCCATGCCGGGAAGCATCCCCCGACCGCCCTTTTTACCGGCGTTTTTCATGCGCTTCATCAGTTGGCGCATGGTTTCGTACTGCTTCAGCAGGCGGTTGACATCCTCCACGCGCATCCCGCACCCGGCGGCAATCCGCCGCTTCCGGGAGGGGTTGATCACGTCCGGCTTTTCGCGTTCACGCGGAGTCATGGACAAAATGATCGCTTCCACACGGGAAAACTGCTTTTCGTCGATCTCCACGTCCTTGAGCTGTTTGCCGACGCCCGGGATCATGCCCAGCAAGCCTTTGATATCGCCCATTTTTTGAATCTGCCGGAACTGGTCCAGCAAATCGTTCAAATCGAACGTCTCACGGCGGAGCTTTTCCGCCAGTGCCTCGGCTTCACGCTCGTCAATCTGCTGTTGCGCCTTTTCGATAAAGGAGAGCACGTCCCCCATGCCCAAAATACGGGAGGCCATCCGATCGGGGTGGAACACCTCCAGATCGTCCGGCTTTTCGCCGGTGCCGGCGAACTTGACCGGCTTGCCGGTAACGGCACGCACCGAAAGCGCCGCGCCGCCACGGGTATCGCCATCCAGCTTGGTCAGGATCACGCCGCTGATTTCCAGCGCTTCGTTAAACGAGCTCGCCACGTTCACGGCATCCTGACCGGTCATGGCGTCCACGACCAGCAGAATTTCCTGCGGGCTGACGGCGACACACACGTTTTTCAGCTCGGTCATCAGTTGCTCGTCGATATGCAACCGACCGGCCGTATCCAAAATCACGTAATCGTTGCCATGGTCGCGCGCGTGGCGGACCGCCTGCCGCGCGATCTCAACCGGGTCAGCCGTTCCGCGCTCAAAGACCGGAACGCCGACAGCCTCGCCCACCACCTGCAACTGCTTAATCGCCGCCGGGCGATAAACGTCGCACGCTACCAGCAAGGGACGGTGCCCTTGCGATTTTAACAGCTTACCGAGCTTGGCGGAGTGCGTGGTCTTACCGGAGCCCTGCAAGCCGCACATCATAATCACACATGGGGCTTGACCGGGACGCGCCAGCGGACTGGCCTCGCCGCCCATCAGTGCCGTCAGCTCCTCGTTGACCAGCTTGATAACCATTTGCGCCGGCGTTAGGCTTTCCATCACCTTTTCGCCAACCGCCCGTTCGGCAACCGCCGCGGTAAAGTCCTTGGCAACCTTGTAGTTGACATCGGCCTCCAGCAGTGCCAGACGCACCTCGCGCATGGCTTCCCGCACGTCGGCTTCCGTCAGCTTGCCTTTATTCTTCAGCCGTTTGAAGGCGGCTGACAATTTTTCAGAAAGCCCTTCAAAAGCCACGGCGTTACCTCTCTCTCAATTCTTCCGTCAAGGCGACGATCTCCCCGACGCGCGCCTCGATCTCGCGCGAGCGCGCCGAGCGCAGGTTCAGCTCGCGAATGTCCTGCGCCGCCTGACAGATGGCATCGAAGCCCTCGTGCACCTTGCGAAAACGCGCCGCCAGGTGCAGTCGATCTTCCATTTCACGCATTTGCGCTTCGGCACGCTTCAGCGAGTCGCGAACTCCCTGGCGCGTAATGCTCTGGTTTTCGGCAATTTCCGAAAGGGACAGATCCTCGTCGTAGTACAGCTCCACCACCAGGCGTTGCTTTTCCGTCAGCATATCGCCGTAAAAGTCGAACAACCAGGCAATTTCCATGTCCTTCGCCATATCCGTCCCTCCCTGCTCTTAGTGTAAAGTGTTTTGCTTTACACCTATTATAGCAAGTCGTCTCCCGTTTGTCAAGCACTATTTTCAGCGGTCGCAAAAACCAAGGCGACCCTCCGAATCACTTCGGAGAGCCGCCGTAAGCGCTGTCGGTCTGCCCATTATTCCAGGCGAAAATCCTCCTCGGAATAGGTGCCCAAGGCGGGCTGAATGTAGGGAACGCGACGCAAGGGGTCGTATACGAACCGCCGACAACGGGCATCGGGGTCTACCACGCCGCGACGAAGGCACAAAATCACCTTGCCGTCCGCGGAACGGCGCCCGTTACCGCAAATGCCGCACGCCGGTGTCACGGCGTTTCCGTACAGCTTCCGCCGCATCGCACTCACTCCTTACGCTTCATTAGTAGGCTTTTCCCCACACGACCATTTTCTTGGCCGGCTTGCCACAGCAAACGCAGGTATCACTCAACTGCTCCTGCTCGAACGGCATGCACCGGCTGGTCACACCGGCCTGCTCCTTCAGCTGAAGCTCGCAGGCTTCGTCGCCACACCACATGGCTTTAATCAAGCCGGGCTTTTGATCGGCGATCGCGCACAGCTCGTCCAGCGTCGTCGCCGTGTAGGTCATGCTCTCACGGCGCGCCAGCGCCTTCTGATACAAGCCGTCGTGCACCACCTGCAACAATTCGGGGATTTTCGTTTCCAGCTCGTCCAGCGACACCACCGTCTTTTCGCGGTTGTCGCGGCGCACCAGCACGCACTGATTGTTTTCAATATCGCGCGGTCCGATCTCCAGTCGAAGCGGAACGCCCTTCATCTCATACTCGGCGAACTTCCAGCCGGGCGAGTTGTCGGAATCGTCCATCTTGACGCGAGCAACGGCAGACAACCGCTCCGTCAGCTCCCGTGCCTTTTCCAACACACCGGGCTTGTGTTGAGCGATCGGCAGGATCACCACCTGTACCGGTGCCACGGCGGGAGGCAGTACCAAGCCGTTATCGTCGCCGTGCGTCATGATAATCGCGCCGATGATGCGGGTGGACATACCCCACGAGGTCTGATGCGGATAGCGCAGCTTATTTTCACGATCCGTAAACTGAATATCAAAGGCGCGCGCAAACCCGTCACCGAAATAGTGGCTGGTGCCGCTCTGCAGTGCCTTACCGTCGTGCATCATGGCTTCGATGGTATACGTGGCCTCGGCACCGGCGAACTTTTCCTTATCGGTTTTGCGGCCCTTGATGACCGGGATCGCCAACGCCTGCTCGCAGAAATCGGCGTACACGCCCAGCATCCGTTCGGTTTCCGCCCACGCTTCGTCGGCGGTTTCGTGCATGGTGTGACCCTCCTGCCAGTAAAACTCCATGGTGCGGAGGAACGGCCGCGTGGTCTTTTCCCAGCGTACCACCGAGCACCACTGGTTATACAGCTTCGGCAGGTCGCGGTAGGAATGAATGATGTCCGCATAATGCTCGCAGAACACCGTTTCTGAGGTCGGACGCACGCACAAACGCTCCTGCAGCTTTTCGTCGCCACCGTGCGTGACCCAAGCCACTTCGGGAGCGAAGCCCTCAACGTGATCCTTTTCACGTTGCAGCAAGCTTTCGGGAATGAACAACGGCATCATAATGTTTTCATGCCCCAGTGCCTTGAACCGCGCGTCCAGATCGTTACGGATATTCTCCCACAGCGCCGTGCCGTAGGGACGCACGATCATGCATCCGCGAACGCCGGAATAGCTCGCCAGCTCCGCCTTTTTCACCACGTCGGTGTACCATTGAGCGAAATCGACCTCCATCGAGGTGATGGCTTCCACCATTTTTTTGTTATCAGCCATAATCGGTTTGATCCTTTCCGTTATTTCTTTTCGTCGTCGTCCTTGGTAACGGTGTTCAGCACCTTGACCACCAGCATGATCACAAGCATCACCACGAAAATACCCACCATGCCCAACAGCATGAGCAACAACGCGTTACCGGCGTTTTTCGTGTTCAATACCAAGTCCAATCCGCTTTCAGCCGCCAACAAAAGGGCGCTGATTTTACCGAGCATCCACTTCATCGTTACAACGCATCCTTTCTCTTACAGCATATTCGGAACCACGGTCAGAATGATGCCGCCGGCCACGACCGAGCCGATCTGGCCTGCCACGTTGGCACCGACCGCATGCATTAACAGGTGGTTTTGGTTGTCTTCCTTCAGTGCCATTTTTTGGATGACACGCGCCGACATCGGGAACGCCGAAATACCGGCACCGCCGATCATCGGGTTAAACTTCTTGCCCGCCGGCAGGAACAGGTTCATGAATTTGGCAAACAGCACGCCGGCCATCGTATCGAATACGAAAGCGATCAGACCGAGACCCATGATCAACAGCGTGGCAACGGACACGAACTGCTCCGCCTTCATGCTGAAGGAAATGGTCAGACCCAACAAAATCGTAATCAGGTTAGCCAGCGCGTTTTGCGCCGTTTGCGACAAATTATCCAGCTTGAGGCACTCACGCAGCAGGTTGCCGAACATCAGCATACCGACCAGCGAGACCGAGGCCGGTGCCACCAGACCGGCGATGATCGTCACCACGATGGGGAACAAAATCCGCGTGCGGCGCGACACCGCCTCCTGGTTGTAGGTCATGCGGATGCGGCGCTCCTTTTTGGTGGTGACGGCCTTGATCGCCATAGGCTGAATGATCGGCACCAGCGCCATGTAGGAATACGCCGCTACGGCGATCGCGCCCATGTAGTTGGAATTGAACTGAATGGAAACCAAAATGGCCGTGGGGCCGTCGGCCGCGCCGATCACGCCGATGGCGGCGGCGTCCTTAAATTCCGGAAAGAAGAGGGATGCCACCAGCACCGTCAAGAAGATGCCGAACTGTGCGGCACCGCCGAACAGGAACATTTTCGGGTTGGAGAGCAACGGGCCGAAGTCGATCATGGCGCCGATACCGATGAACAGGATCAGCGGCATGGCCTCCGAGGCTTCGATGCCCACCTTAAACAGCCACTCGACGATGCCGGTGCTCTCACCGGACAGACCGATGGCGCCCGAAAACGGCAAATTGACCAGAATTGCGCCCAAGCCCATGGGCAGGAGTAGGGACGGTTCGAAATCCTTGGAGATCGCCAGCCAGATCAACAGACCGCCGACGCCGATCATCACCAGGTTCTTCCAGCCGTCGCCGGCGAAAAAGAAGGCGATGCTTTCCCACAGAAAGCTGAAATTTTGCAAAAACTCCACTCTTGACATCCTTTCCTCTAACAAAATTGCATACGGTATCATTATACAAAATCTTTTTTGGTTTTTCAACACCTAAAATGCGTTTTTCGCAAAAGAAAAAGCTCCTTCGTCAAGAAGGAGCCGGATGGGTTCAGTCGTCGGGCGCTGTCGACTCGGCGGTTTGGTTCTTGCGCCGGATGCAATCGTTCAAAATCATTTGCACGACCGCGATCAGCGGTGCGCCGAGGAACACGCCCCAGAAGCCGAAAATGCCGCTTCCCAGCGTAACACCGAGCAACACGTAAATGGGGCGAAGTCCCACCGTTTGTCCGACGATTCGGGGTTGGATGATGTTGGCATCCACCTGTTGCATCGCCAAAATGTAGATGGCAACGAACAGAGCGCTGTAAAAGCTGCCCGATATGAGAGCGACCAGCACGCAGATAATGCCACCGATCAGTGCGCCGAAATACGGAATAATGTTCAGAATACCCAGCATCATGCCGAGTGCCATGGCGTTCGGCACCTGTGCGATCAGGAAGCCGACGGACGCCAACAACATGACGACGACGGCGTCGATCATCTGACTGTAAAAGTAGTTGTAAAAAATCTTGGCGATCTTATGGGAATACACCGAGAAAAATTTCATGGTGTGTGGACGAATCACCAGACCGCACACAGCCTTGACCGCCCGGATGAGCGATTCCTTGCCGAGCAACATATACACGGAAACGATGAAGGCCATGATGACATCGACCACCGAGGAAGCAAACTCCACCACGCCGCTCAGGTAGCCGACGATACGGTTCAGCGTCAACTGCTCCGCCAAAAAGGCGTACAATTCGTCCACCTTGTGTTCTAAATCAAAGCCGGACAGCAGACCGCCCTCCTGCGAATACCTCCGCACAAAGGTCAGCGCATTTTGATAATACGTCGGCATTTGATCGACAAAATCTCCGATGGCACGGATGACCGCCGGGATTACAAGATAAATCACCAGCGCAACGATGGCCAACGCCAGCACGTAGGTGATTGCTACCGACAGCGGACGCGCCGCGCGCCGTACCCACTGCCACTTGCAACGTTGAAACCGTTCGTCCATCCACTTGACCGGCGCGAACAGCAAAAAGGCGATGCCGAAGCCGACGATAAACGGGGTCAAAATGGACCACAGCTTTGCCACAACGCCGCCGATCGCCCCCAGGTTATCAACGACCTTGTACACGACGATCAAAGCGCATCCCAGCACGAACAGTGACAGAATCTGCGCCGTATTTTTCTTGAGCTTCACACCGGCCACCTCACCTTCCGCTTTCCAGTATAGCAGTCTTTTCCCGGAACTGCAAGAGGTTTAATTGAACGCGTTCTTTAATTTTTCAAAAAAGCTCTTGCGTTTTTCGTAGTTTTTGTCCTCCAGTGACTCGTCGAAGGCCGCCAAAAGCTCCTTCTGCTTTTTGGAAAGGCCGCGCGGCACCTCCAGCGCGATCCGCGCGATCAAATCGCCCTTGCCGCGGCCGTTGAGATACGGGATTCCCTTGCCGCGCAGGCGGATCAAATCACCCGGCTGCGTTTCCTCGCGAACGGTATACTTCTCCTTGCCGTTCAGCGTCGGCACCTCGATTTCGGCACCCAACGCGAGCTGGGCATAGGTCAGCGGCAATTCGCACAGCAGGTTGTAGCCGTCCCGCTCGAAAATCGGGTGCGGACGCACCGTAACCTCGATCTGCAAATCACCGGCCGGACCGCCGTTGGTTCCGCTGTTGCCCTTGCCCGGTACCGTGATGACCTGACCGTCGTCGATTCCGGCAGGAATATTGATCCCCACCTGCCGCTTCACACGCACCTGTCCCACGCCGTGACAATCGGTGCAGGGATTTTCCACGATCTGCCCCTTACCGCGGCAACGCGAGCAAACCGTTTGCGTTTGCATAACGCCGAACGGCGTGCGTTGCTGGCGCGTCTCCTGCCCGGTCCCGTGACAAACCGGGCACGTGCTCGGCTTGCTGCCCTTGGCCGCACCGGAGCCGCCACAGGTGTGACAGCTTTCGATCAGCGACACGTCGACCTGCTTGCGGCAGCCTGCCGCCGCCTCCTCAAAGGAGATGGCCACCGACGTCGCCGCATCGCCGCCGCGCCGCGGCGCATTGGGATTGGAACGACGGGAACGACCGCCGCCACCACCGAAGAAGGACGAAAAAATATCGCCCAAATCAATGTCCGAAGCATCCCAGGCACCGCCGCCCCAGCCACCGGCACCGGCACCGGCACCGAAGTTCGGATCGACACCGGCGTGCCCGTACTGATCATAGCGTGCCTTTTTATCGGCATTGGACAGCACTTCGTAGGCTTCGTTCACTTCCTTGAACTTCGCCTCGGCCTCTTTGTCGCCCGGATGCAGGTCGGGGTGATACTCCTTCGCCATACGGCGATACCCTTTTTTTATCTCGTCCTCCGACGCACCCTTTTGTACGCCGAGCACCTCGTAGTAATCACGTTTATTCTCTGCCATGACAGCCCTCTCCGCAAGCAAAGCCAGCCGGGGACAAGCCCCGGCCGACTTTTATTGATCAAACTCAGTGTACCTCGCCGTTGTAGTAACCGTCACCGGCCTCCGGCGGTACGTCGCCGGCGTCGCCCGCCGGTGCCGCGCCGGCATCTTCAGGTGCCGCCGCCTTGTAAATCTTTTCGGAGACATCATAGAACTTTTTCATGAGCTCCTCCTGCGCCGTCTTGATCGGCTCGACGTCCTCGCCCTTCAGTGCTTCCTTTAGCGCGTCAATGCGAGTCTGAAGCTCGGTCTTATCCGCTTCCTCCAGCTTATCGCCCAGCTCCTCCATCGTCTTTTCGCACTGATACACCGCCTGATCGGCACCGTTGCGGAGCTCGACCTCCTCGCGGCGCTTCTTATCCTCGGCGGCATACTGCTCGGCCTCCTGCACCGCCTTTTCCACGTCCTCTTTGGACATGTTGGTGTTGGAGGTGATGGTGATGTGCTGTTCCTTGCCGGTGCCCAAATCCTTGGCGCTGACGTTTACGATGCCGTTGGCGTCGATATCAAAGGTCACTTCGATCTGCGGCACACCGCGGCGAGCCGGAGCGATGCCGTCCAGATGGAACATTCCCAGCGTTTTATTGTCACGGGCAAATTCGCGTTCGCCCTGCAGCACGTGGACCTCGACGGACGGCTGGTTGTCGGCCGCCGTGGAGAAAATTTGAGATTTTTTGGTCGGGATGGTGGTGTTACGCTCGATCACGCGCGTCATAACGCCACCCATCGTTTCGACGCCCAGAGACAGCGGCGTCACATCCAGCAGCAACAGGCCCTTGACCTCGCCGCCCAGAACGCCGGCCTGCAAAGCCGCGCCCATGGCAACGCATTCGTCGGGGTTGATGCCCTTGAACGGCTCCTTGCCCATGAACTTCTGCACCGCTTCCTGCACCGCCGGAATACGGGTGGAACCGCCGACCAGCAGTACCTTGTCGATTTGGGAAGCCGACAGACCGCTGTCGGACAACGCCTGGCGAACGGGCACCATGGTGGCTTCCACCAAATCGGCGGTCAAGCGGTTAAAATCGGCGCGGCTGAGCGTCATGTCCAAATGCTTCGGGCCGGTCGCATCGGCCGTGATGAAGGGTAGGTTGATGTTGGAGGTCATGCCGCCGGACAGCTCGATCTTGGTTTTTTCCGCCGCCTCACGCAGACGTTGTACCGCCATCTTGTCGCCGGATAGGTCCACGCCGGTTTCCTTGCGGAAGCCGTCGATCAGCCAGTTGACGATCTTCTGGTCGAAGTCGTCGCCGCCCAAACGGTTGTTACCGGCGGTCGCCAGCACTTCCTGCACGCCGTCACCCATTTCGATGATCGACACGTCGAAGGTACCGCCGCCCAGGTCGTAAACCATGATCTTCTGGTCGTTTTCCTTATCGATGCCGTAGGCCAGTGCCGCAGCCGTCGGCTCGTTGATGATCCGCTTGACCTCCAAACCGGCAATCTTACCGGCGTCCTTGGTAGCCTGACGCTGTGCGTCGGTAAAATAGGCCGGTACGGTGATGACCGCTTCGGTCACGGTATCACCCAGATAGCTTTCCGCATCCTGCTTCAGCTTGGTCAGGATCATGGCCGAGATTTCTTGAGGCGTGTAGCTCTTATCGTCCACCGTCACTTTGTTGGCAGTGCCCATATCGCGCTTGATCGACGCGATGGTACGATCGGGGTTCGAAACCGCCTGCTGTTTAGCGACACGGCCGACGATGCGCTCGCCGTCCTTCTTAAAAGCAACGACCGAAGGAGTCGTGCGCGCGCCCTCCGCGTTGGGGATAACGACGGCTTCGCCGCCTTCAATCACTGCGACGCAGGAATTGGTGGTTCCCAAGTCGATACCGATAATTTTTGCCATAATAATTCCTCCTGTTGCTCTGTGAGCATAATAATTGAAAATCAGTTGGCGACCTTAACCATCGCCGGGCGCAACACGCGACCGCTCATGCGGAAGCCCTTTTGGTAAACCTCCGTCACGGTCTCCGGCTCCACGCCGTCCGCGTCCTCACGCATGACCGCGTTGTGAAACTCCGGGTCAAACGTCTCGCCCAGGGCCGGAATTTCCTCCAGTCCCATGGACATCAGCGTTTCCATCAACTGGCGAATCACCATTTCCACGCCCTTGCGGTATTCGGGACCGTCGGGTGCGTTGACGGCGCGCTCCAAATTGTCAATACCGGGCAACATCGCCTTCAGCGATTCGCCCTTGACAAAAGCACCGAGCTGTTCTTTTTCCTGATCGGTGCGTCGCTTATAATTGGCGTATTCCGCCAGCACGCGCTGGTATTGATCCTGCGCCAGTGCCAGCTGTTGCTCCAGCTCCTCCACGCGCGGATCCACCGGCGTTTCCTCGGTGACGTCCGTCGTCTCGACTGCTTCCGCCGTCTCCGGCGTGGTGCTTTCGCTCTTGTTTTCGTATTTCGTTTCCTCCATGAAACGACCTCCTTCGTGCGTCGCCGGGGCGACACCGGTTTTCGTTAGAACGTGGTCAGCAACCGGCTGACCGTTTGCGCTACGTGTTGCAAGCGCGGAATGGCCTGCTCGTAATTCATGCGGACCGGGCCGATCAGACACAGCGAGCCGGCCAGTCCGTCGTTGCCGTATTGCGTCACGATAATGCTGGAACCGTCCAGCTCGCGGCGCGGACTTTCGCTACCCAACACTACGTGCAAGCCGCCCGGATGCGCCGTCAGCATACCGGCGAGTAGCTCCCGATGCGACAGAAAGGTGAGCAATGCGCGGGCACGGTCGATCGGGTAATCGGGATGCTGTAGCAAATTGAGCTGACCCGACAAGCGGACCTCCGCCGCCGACGCCTCCTGCACCAGTTCCCAAAACGCCGTGAGAATCGGCATATACAGCAGACCGCTGACACACAACTGTGCCGACAACGCCTGCACGGAGGGCAGACGAATCTCGGACAACACCTGCCCGGCAAATTCCCGTCCCAGCGTTTGCGACAACTGTGACAGCACCGCCGGATCGCACGCCGCATCCAACCGACAAACCCGACTGCGTACCGCGCCGGAATCCGTCATCAGAAGAACCGCCGCCGACTGTGCGCCGGTCGCGAATATCTCAACGCGCTGAATCCGCACGCACGAGCCTTCGGGCGTGGCCACTGCCACCGCCACACCGGTCGTGTCCGCCAGCAAATCCGAGGCGCGTTCCAGCAACCGTTCCGGATCGCCGGACACCGGTGCCAGCTCCTCGTCGATCACGCGCTGGCTGTCTGCCGACAGTGAGCAATGGGACAGCAAGCGATCCAAATACAGCCGAAAAGCCTGTGCCGTGGGAATACGCCCGGCCGACGTGTGCGGCTGAAGCAAGTACCCTGCCGCCGCCAGATCCGCCATATCGTTGCGAATGGTCGCCGACGATACCGTGTGGTTCAGCAGTTCGGCAAGAAGCTTGGAGCCAACCGGCTCACCGGTACGTATGTAGGCGTCCACCACTGCCGCAACGATCTGTTGCTTTCGTGCGCCAAGCTCCATCGCATGGTCGCTCCTTTTCACTTCGTTGGTTAGCACTCTTTTGCTCCGAGTGCTAATCTTCCTATACTTTACCATTCCGTTGCCCGGTTGTCAATAACTATTTGTGAACCTTTTGTAAAGAACTGCTTCTTGACAAGCAAAAGGTTCTTGTATATAATATGAACCAGTAAAGGAGGATTCAACCATGTCCGATTTGATCATTCACAATTTTGATTTCAACAAACTCATCGAGTTTGCCTCCACCGCCAAGGGGGATGTCTGCCTGAAAACGCCGGACGGCGACGTGCTGAACCTGAAAAGCCGCCTGACACAGCTGTTGGCGCTCTCCAACGCCATCGACTGGGGGCACGTCGGTGAAGCGACCGTCTATTGCAGCAACCTGGAGGACGAAACCCGTTTGTTCCGTCTCAACCTGTACGGCAACGACGAGCAAAAATAACCCTACTAATCAGCGAAGCCGCCGTGAATATCACGGCGGCTTCGCTTTTTATTCGTTTCCGATCATCGGACGGGCACCGCGCCGAAGCACGGCTAACAGCGGCGGCAGTACGATCAACTGCACCGGGATCATGACCGCCGCCTGCAACAAGCGGCCGGGCAACAGCGTCCAATACGGCACGTGGTTAGTCAGGCAAATCCACAGGGTGTTCAGCGCTACACTGCCGATCAGTTGTGAGTTGACAACGCCCATCGCCACGCGCCACCAGGTGTGCGAGCGATAAAAGCAGAGGCCGTATAGCAGGCCAATGATCGCCGCCGTGAGAGTATAGCCCGGAAAATACGCGCCGCTGGGAAACAAAATCGCCCCAATCAGGTCACTGCCGCCGTGCACCAGCGCGCCGGCGATCGGCCCGTAGCAATAGGCAGCCATCGCCACGGCCACAAAGGAAAACCCGATGCGGCGATCCCACAGGTTGATCGAAGCAAAGCGCGTCAGCACCACGTCGATCGCCAACATCAAGCCGCACAGCACCAGACGGAGCACCGGGTCCGTCGATTTTTTCGTGTTCGTCATACAACAATACCTCCTTATTCTCCGTGTGTTGAATAAGGAGGCACCGACTTCCTGATATTCAACAGCGGGATGCGGTCTGCGAACCGCAAGAAACTCTTTTCGTCCGACCGGCAACTCCCCGTCCGTTCAGCACTTAACGCTCGCAGACCTACTCTGTGTGATTTGTATTTGCAGATCAGTTCAACACGAAGAACTGCTCATACCAAAGAATAAACGTGTAAATCGTCCAAATTTTTTTCATGTTCAGGGCCACCCCGTTTTTGTGATCCTCCAACAGCTTGAGGATGGCCTCACGGTGGAAGAATCGCTCCGCGATCTCGCCTTCGAACGCCTCGCGCACCATCCCGTAGTACCGATCCTGCCGCAACCAATCGTTCAGCGGCACCGGAAATCCGCACTTCGGGCGGTTGGCCGTGCAAGCCGGAAGCTCACGTAGCGCGGCGGCACGCAAGGCCACCTTGGTGGTGTTGCCGCTGACGCGCTGTTTTGTCGGCAGGGTCACTGCCAGCTCCAGCATCTTGCGATCCAAAAACGGCACCCGCAGTTCCAGCGAATTGGCCATGCTCATGCGATCCGCCTTTTGCAAAATATCGTACAGCATCCACGTTTGCATATCGACGTATTGCAACTGCGTCGGCTCGTCCAGCGCCGCCATCTTTTGAAAATGCGGCCGGGACAGCTCGGTCGGGTCGCACGGCGTGCCGGGGGTTTTCAAATATTTCAGTCGTTCGTCGCGCGTAAACACGTAGTTGGCGCGCATAAAGCGCTGGTACGGCTCCATCGCGCCACGCATGGCAAAGCGCTTGCCTTTCACGCGGTCGGGCAAGTGTCGCGCCACCGCGGCCAACGCCCGGCGCAACACGCGCGGAATCCGAGAATACTCGGCAAAATGGCCACCCTCGACGTACATGGGATAGCCGCCGAACAGCTCGTCGGCTCCCTCGCCGGACAACACGACCTTCACGTGCCGAGCGGCGTTCTGCGCCAGGAAAAAGAGCGGCACCTCCGACGGGTTCGGCAACGGCTCGTCCATGTAATACTGGATTTTGCCCGCCATACCGAAGTAGTCTTCCGCCGACACCTTGTTGGCGATATTTTCCACGCCGATCGTCTCGGCAAACTCCTGCGCGTATTTCAGCTCGCTGTATTTTTCCTCGGCATAGCCCACCGAAAAGGTGCGAACGCGATCGTTGCCCTTCAGCACCTCATTGACCACGTAGCTGGAGTCCACGCCGCCGGACAGAAAGCATCCGACCTCTACGTCGCTGATTTGGTGCACGGCGACCGACTCGCGGAACTCCTCGGCAATGCGTTCCTGCCATTCGGCATCCGACAACTGCTCATTCGCCCGGAAATGATCGGCCACGTCGTAATAGCGATGGATCGACAGCTTGCCGTCCTGATATTCCAAATATTCCCCGTTTAACAGCTTGTAGACGTTCTTGAAAAAGGTCTCCCGTTGCGGAATATATTCGTAGCACAGCCAATCCGGCAGCTTGGATTCGTCCAGCTCCTTAACGAAGGATGGGTGTGACAAAAACGACTTGATCTCCGAGCCGAAGAAGAAATCGTTGCCGCGCTGATAATAGTAGAACGGTTTGATCCCGAAAATATCCCGCGCACCGAACAGCTTCTTGGCCTGCTTGTCCCAAATGACGAACGCAAACATACCGCGCAGGCGATCCAATAGCGAAGCGCCCCACTCCTCGTAGCCGTGCAACAGCACCTCGGAGTCCGTCTGCGTGCGGAAACGGTGCCCGGCTGTCACCAGTTCCTCGCGAAGCTGGCGATAATTGTAAATTTCGCCGTTGAACGTCAGCACCATACTGCCGTCCTCGTTTTCGATCGGTTGACTGCCGCCCTCCAAATCGATAATCGACAGGCGGCGAAAGCCCAACGCCACGTCCTCGTCAACGTAGTAATCCGCCTGATCGGGACCGCGATGAACAATGCGATCCGCCATCGCGCGGATGACCGCCTCGCGATTGCCGCCGAAGCCGTTGACAAAATAGCCGGCAAAGCCACACATAGTCGTTCCTCCTGTCAGAGACGGTTAATCTCTCAAGCTCTTGTTGCCAAAGTAGCGGGCGTATTTTTTGAAATAGCTCGCCTGGTTTTTGTAGAAATACACCCACCGCCGGAAGCTCCGGTCCTTTTTATACATCAGCGACTTGCACAGCTTGCGCCGACGAATCAAATCGCGTGCCTTTTCCCGCAAATCCGGGTCGGAAACGTACTCGAAAATAATGTGCTTCGGAATCAGCGTCCACAGTGCTTCACCGCAGGCCACCGTACACTCCGCCGGCAGGTCCAGCAGAATGTCCTCCACCAGATACTGCGCCAGATTGTAGCCCTCCGCCGTGACGAAATAACTGCTTCGCCCCTGACGCGGATTCATTTCAAACAGCTTGTACTGCCCGTCGCGGCTGTCCAGCTTAAAATCGAAATTGGCAAAGCCGATATACCCGATCTCCTCCAAAAACGACTTCATCTGGCGCGCCAGTTGCCGATCCTCGGCGGGAATGATGGCGGCATAGCTGCCAATCCCCTCCGGCGAATGTTCCTCCAGCAATGCTTGACCCAGGGCGATCAGCCGCACCTTGCCATCCTTTCCGCAATAGCAGTTCATCACGCGCATGTGGCTGTCATCACCGGGAATATACTCCTGAATGATGAGATGATCCTGATACGACGAGCCGTAGATGGCGGCAACGATGGCGTCAAATTCCTCCTGATTTTCCGCCACGAATACCTTTTTCTTATGCGGAAAATGGCAGTTCCAATACGCCACGCTGTTGGAAGGCTTGATCACCACCGGAAACGGAAACGGTACCGCAAAGCCGCGGTAATTGTTGATTGTCACCGTGGTGGTTTTCGGATACGCAAAGCCGTACTGATCGCACAGCGCGTAAAAGGACTCCTTCATGCTGAGTCGCATCAACAGCGGCTCGTCAATGCAGGCAAACCGATAATACGGCCGCAACGCCTCCTGATTGCGCACCAGCAGCTTGGTATAATTGTCGCCGCAGGGAACCAGGAGAAACTGTGTCTCCGCCTGATACCGACCGGCAAAGTCGATCAGCGTGCGGCAAAACGTCTCGTCCTCCTCCAGATGCGGCTCCACGACCTCCACGGTCACGATGTTGCTGTTGGATGTCGCACCGAGACGACCTTTCCCGATGGCCACCGAGTTCAACCCGTAGGCCTCGTGAAAGGAGCGCGCCATACCGTAGACGTTGATGTCACTGCCCAGCAGTACGGGCACGAAATTTAACGGTGTCATTTATGAACACTTCCTCAAGCAGAAAGCAGTTGCTCTCCGTCATTATCCGTTGGTCGAATAGTTCGGGGCTTCCTTGGTGATCGTAATGTCGTGCGGATGGCTCTCACGCAGACCGGCGTTGGTAATCCGCACAAACTGGCTCTTCGCCTGCAATTCTTCGATGTTGTGGCAACCGCAGTAGCCCATACCGGAGCGCAAGCCGCCCATCAGTTGGAACACCGTTTCGGACAAAGCTCCCTTGTAGGGCACGCGGCCCTCCACGCCTTCGGGGACCAGCTTTTTGTTGCCCTGCTGGAAGTAACGGTCACTGCTACCCTTGGCCATGGCGCCCAGCGAGCCCATGCCGCGGTACACCTTAAACTGACGACCCTGATACAGCTCCGTCTCACCGGGCGACTCCTCGCAACCGGCAACCAGCGAGCCGACCATCACGGTGCTGGCACCGGCGGCAAGCGCCTTGACCAGATCGCCGGAATACTTCAAGCCGCCGTCGGCAATCACCGGAATCCCGTATTTCGCCGCCGCGCAGGCCGCATCGTAAATCGCCGTGATTTGCGGCACACCGATACCGGCCACAATACGCGTGGTGCAAATGGAGCCGGGGCCGATACCCACCTTAACCGCGTCCGCACCGGCGTCGATCAACGCCTCTGCCGCGGCCGCCGTAGCGATATTGCCGGCAATGACCGGCGTGTTCGGGAACGCCGCCTTCACCTTGCGGAGGCAGTTCAAAATGTTGTGGCTGTGGCCGTGCGCCGAATCCAGCACCAGCACGTCGGCCTGTGCCTTGATCAGCTCGGAGGCACGCTCCAGCACGTCGGCCGTCGTGCCGATCGCCGCGGCGCACAGCAAGCGCCCGGCGCTGTCGCGAGCCGAGTTGGGATACTTCACAGCCTTCTCGATATCCTTGATCGTTACCAAGCCCTTGAGATACCCGTTTTCGTCCACGATGGGGAGCTTTTCAATGCGGTGCTGGCGCAAAATCTCCTGCGCCTGCTCCAGCGTGGTACCCACCGGTGCCGTCACCAGATGCTCCTTGGTCATGACCTCTCCGATCGGCTGTGAAAAGTCCGTCAAAAAGCGCATATCGCGGTTGGTCAGAATACCGACCAGCTTGCCGTCACGGCAGATCGGCACACCGGAAATGCGGTACTTGCCCATCAGCTCGTTGGCGTCGGCCACCAGATGATCCGGCGACAGGAAGAACGGGTTCACGATAACGCCGTTTTCCGAGCGCTTAACGCGATCCACCTGATCGGCCTGCGCCTCGATGCTCATATTCTTATGTAAGACGCCGATACCGCCCTCACGTGCAATGGCGATCGCCATGCGCGCCTCCGTTACCGTGTCCATGGCCGCCGTCATCACCGGCGTGTTCAACGTAATCGTTTTCGTCAGCTTGGTATGCAGATCGATATCCGCCGGAAGCACGTCCGACTCCGCCGGGATCAGCAGCACATCGTCAAACGTCAGGCCTTCCTTCAAGAACTTTTCTTCCGCTTTCATGTTGACCATCATAATTCCTCCTTCGATTTTCTGGTACTTACTCGTCGTCTCCGAGCTTCAGAACGGCCATAAACGCTTCCTGCGGCACCTCTACGCTACCGAGCTGACGCATACGCTTTTTGCCTTCCTTCTGCTTTTCCAACAATTTTTTCTTACGGGTAATATCGCCGCCGTAGCACTTCGCCAGCACGTCTTTCCGCATGGCGCGCACGGTTTCGCGTGCAATTATTTTGCCACCGATCGCCGCCTGGATTGGCACCTCGAACAGCTGGCGCGGAATGTTATCTCGCAACCTTTCGCACAAACGCCGTCCGCGCGCATACGCGCTGCCGGCAAACACGATAAAGGACAGCGCGTCCACCACTTCGCCGTTCAGCAGTATATCCAGCTTGACCAAATCCGATTTTTGGTACCCCTTTAGCTCGTAGTCAAAGCTGGCGTAGCCGCGCGTGCGCGATTTCAGCGCGTCGAAGAAATCATACACGATTTCGTTCAGAGGCAACTCGTAATGAATATCCACACGCGTTGCGTCCAAATACTTCATATCGCGGAACGTGCCGCGTCGTTGCTGACAAAGCTCCATGATATTGCCGACGTATTCTGTCGGTGAAAGAATATGTGCCTCCGCAATCGGCTCCTCGGCCAACGCCACGGTGCCCGGATCGGGGAAGTTGGTGGGATTGTCAACGTACTGAATCTCACCGTCGGCACGGGTAATGCGATAAATCACGCTGGGGGCGGTGGTGATCAAATCCAGATCGTATTCGCGCTCCAGCCGTTCCTGGACGATCTCCATGTGAAGCAAGCCCAGAAAGCCGCAACGGAAGCCGAAGCCCAACGCCACCGACGTTTCCGGCTCAAAGGTTAGAGAGGCGTCGTTCAGCTGCAACCGCTCCAACGCTTCGCGCAAGTCCTGATAATGAGCACCGTCTGCCGGAAACACGCCGCAAAACACCATGGGATTGACCTTGCGATACCCCGGCAACGGCTCCGGTGCCGGACGGAAAGCCAACGTCACCGTGTCGCCCACCCGCGCATCGCTGACCTTCTTGATCGATGCGGCAATGTATCCTACCTGACCGGCGCGCAGCTCCTCGCACGGCTCCAGTGCGCCGGGGCGAAGGATGCCGGTCTCTACCACGTCGAAGGTTGCGCCGGTTGCCATCATACGGATCGTGTCGCCCACGCGCACACAGCCTTCCTTGACGCGAATGTAGACGATCACGCCGCGGTAGCTGTCGTAATAGCTGTCGAAGATCAACGCTTGCAATGGCAACGTCTCGTCGCCGGCCGGCGCCGGTATCTTTTTCACAATCGCTTCCAACACCTGGTCGATGTTGGTGCCCAACTTGGCCGAGATCAGCGGCGCATCCGCCGCCTCAATGCCGATAATATCCTCGATCTCGGTGCGAACCTCCTCCGGCCGCGCCGACGGCAGGTCGATCTTGTTGATCACGGGCACGATCTCCAAACCGTGCTCCACCGCCAAATACGTGTTGGCCAGCGTCTGCGCCTCGATCCCCTGCGACGCATCGACAATTAAAATCGCGCCCTCGCAGGCCGCCAGCGACCGGGATACCTCATAGTTAAAGTCCACGTGGCCCGGCGTGTCAATCAAGTTAAAAATGTACGTTTCGCCGTCCTCGGCATCGTAGGACACCGTCACCGCATGAGCCTTGATAGTAATGCCGCGTTCGCGCTCCAGGTCCATGCTGTCCAGCAGTTGATCCTCCATATCGCGCAAAGCCACCGCACGGGTATGCTCCAAAATGCGATCGGCCAGCGTGGATTTTCCATGATCGATATGGGCGATGATGCAAAAATTACGAGTACGTTCACGCGATACCGCCATGCTCGTCCTCCTCTCGCCCGTCCACCGCTCCGGTGAACGGCGTTCCGTCCACGCAAACCGGGTACCCGGACTCATCCAACGTCACGTCCCGGATTTCGGAACGGGTATACTTGCGAATATCCCGCATGCGGAACTGATCCATATCGGTAGTAAAGGTGATCGCCATGCCGTGCCGCTTGGCGCGGCCGGTACGACCAATCCGGTGCAGATAGTATTCGTTTTCTTCGGGAATATCGTAATTAAACACGGCCTCCACGTCGTCCACGTCAATGCCGCGCGCCGCCACGTCGGTGGCCACCAGAATTTCAAAGCGACCCTTGCGGAAGCCCTCCATCACACGGTTGCGCTGTGCCTGCGGAATATCCCCGTGCAGGCAGTCCACCGAGCATTGCCGCTGTTGCAATTTTTTGGCGAGCCATTGCACCGTGCTTTTGCGGTTGCAGAAAATCATCACGCGCTTCAGCTCCAGCGATTGTATCAGCCGGCAAAGCAGGTCCAAGCGGTCGTTCGTATCGGCCTGTAAGGAGTACTGGGCGATCATCGGACGATCCTCGCCCTTGGCCTCCACCGTAATTTCCACCGCCTCGTGCTGATATTCCCATGCAACGTCCATCACCTCGCGAGAGATGGTCGCGCTGAACAAAGCCACCTGCGTGTCACCCGGCGTGGCGTTGAGAATTTTGCGCACGTCGCGGATAAAGCCCATCTTCAGCATTTCGTCGGCTTCGTCCAGCACCGCCGTGTACACGTTGCCCAGCCAGACCGTGCCGCGGTTCATGTGATCCAACAGTCGTCCCGGCGTCGCCACGATGATATGCGGCTCCTTTTTCAGCGCCGCGATCTGCCGCTGGATCGACTGACCGCCGTACAGCGCCACGATGTGGATTTCCGGCAGGAAGCCCGCCAACTGCTTCAGGTCGTCGGCAATCTGAATACACAGCTCCCGCGTGGGGCAAATCACCAAGCCCTGAATATCGTGGCAATCCGGGCGAAAACACTCCAACAGCGGAATCCCGAAGGAGCAGGTCTTACCGGTACCGGTCGGCGCTTTGGCAATGACGTCCCGACCTTCCAGTAACGGCGGAATTGCCCGCTCCTGAATCGGCGTTGCCTGCGAAAATCCCATCGCCGATAACGCCCGCATCAATTCCGGGCGAAGCTGCAATTCTTCAAAACCATATAACGCCTGTGCCATACCGTACCATGACCTCCGAGTAACGTACCACTATATTTTGTCCAGTATAACACAATTCTCGGTAACAGGCAAGCAAAACCTTCAAAAGCGGACAAATTTGCCGGTCGTTCGCCGTTTAGCTGGTATAATTTTCCAAAATCTCCTGCAATTCCTCGTCACTGCCGACGGCGATCCCCGCCTGCAACAGCCGTTGCTCCTCCTCCGGCAACGATTGTACCGACACGTCGTACACGGTCAGCGGCTCACCGCCGTCACCGACAAACAACGCCACCGCCCCGTTCCACGCCTTGAGCAGATACGTTTCCCGAACCGATGTCGTTGCCGTCTTGTCCGCCGCGTCTCCCTGCCGCGAAACCGGCTCGTCGGTTTCGACCAACGGCAACAGCGCCGCCATCCACGTAGCGGCACCGATCAGCAGAGCGCAAGCGATCCCGATCGGCATCCAACGGTTCGTTTTCACGTGCTTGTCCGCCGTCTGCGGCATATTTCATCACCTCTACGTCCATATTAGTGTGGGCATCCGTTCGGTGAATATACGAATTTACAATTTTACCATTTGACTTTTCGACGCTTCTGCTATAATATAGAATTGTTAAATTCTGTAGTTATCGCCCTTGGCGGTTGATCCCTGCCATAAAGGAGGAAGCACTGTGGCCGTTCAAAAGCACCCGTCCGAACCGAAAAAGCCAGGCAAGAGCAGTCGCGCCGATGTCGGCACTGCTCAGGAAACGTCGGCTCCGACTACCAAGGAGCGCGTTTTCCGCGGCTTGAAGATCGCTGCCAAAGCTCTGATGTCGCTCTGTCTGGTTTTGGTCATCACCGGCTGTATCGTCGCCTGCGTGCTGACGATCTACGTCACAACGACGTTCGATAAAAGCGCCGTGCCGGACATCGACGTCATCAACCAAAGCCAAACCTCGATCATCATGGTGCAGGACGGCGACACCGGCAACTTTGTGGAATACCAACGGCTGGACGGCGTTAAGCGTGAATTCGTCAGCCTGAAAAACATCCCGGTCTACCTGCAAAACGCCGTCGTCGCCATCGAGGACGAACGCTTTCACGAGCACTACGGCGTCGATTGGAAGCGTACCGTCTCCGCCGTGGCCAACCTGGTATTGCATTTTAACGAAAACGAATACGGCGGCTCGACGTTGACGCAACAGCTGGTGAAAAACCTGACCGACAACGACGACCACACCATCGAGCGTAAAATCACCGAGATTTTAACCGCCATCGAGATGGAACAGACGTACAGTAAGGATGAAATTTTACAGGCCTATTTGAATATCATCCCGCTGACCGGCACCATCGAAGGCGTCGGTGCCGGCGCACAGTATTATTTTGGAAAAGAGGTCAGCGAGCTGTCGCTGGCAGAATGTGCTGTGCTGGCCAGCATCACCAATAACCCCAGCAAATACAATCCCTACACCCACCCCGAAAACCTGCTGCAACGTCAGCACACGGTGCTGCGAAAAATGCACGAGCTGGGCTTCATCACCACCGACGAATACCAGCAGGCGTTGGGCGAAGAAATCTACTTCTCGCGCAGTAGCCAAACCTACACCATCTACGATTATTATACGGAAATGGTCATCGACGACGTGATCGACGATCTTCAATCCACCTACGGCTACACGGAATCCCAAGCCGAAAATCTGGTGTTTTACGGCGGCTTGACGATCTATTCCTGCGAAGACCCGGAGCTGCAGGCCAGGGTGGAGGCGATTTATGCCGACGACAGCAACTTCGTGGACGTCAAGGGAGACGAAAAGAACGCACAAGCCTCGATCTTCGTCATGGATTACACCGGCAAGGCGGTCGCCGTGATCGGCGGTCGCGGCGAAAAGAACGCCAACCGCATTTGGAACTGCGCCACGGATTCCACCCGACAGCCCGGTTCCTCAATCAAGCCGATCGCCATTTATGCTCCGGCAATTTACAACAACGTCATCAACTATTCTTCCCCCATCCGAAACAAATATATCACCTTAAAGAACGGTTCGAAATGGCCGAAAAACTACGGTCGTCCCTATGAGGATCGCGGTATGACCACGATCGAAAAGGCCATCCAATCCTCCATGAACACCGTCCCGGCACAGATTTTGGATACGCTGATGCCCGTCAATACCGCCTTCAGCTTCCTGACCAATTCGCTGCACATGACCTCTTTGAGCAGCTCGGATCGCGACTACGCTCCCATGGCGTTGGGCGGTATGACCTACGGCGTTTACGGCCGTGAAATCACCGCCGCTTATCAAATCTTCGGCAATGGCGGCATTTACAACGAGCCGTATTCCTACACCAAGGTCGTTCGGAACGGCGAAGTGATTTTGCAAAACGGGCCGGGAGCCTCCGGTTACGTTTCCGAGCGTGCCGTCGATGCGGACACCGCGTATATTACCAACCGCCTGTTGCAAACCGTTGTGTACGGAAACGATTCTCCGACCGCCAAGGACTTGAAAAGCTCGTGGAGCGACTGGGAAATCTTTGCCAAAACCGGTACCACGCAGGACAACAACGACGTGTGGCTGGTCGGCGGTACGCCGCAATACGTCGCCGCCAGCTGGTACGGCTACGACGAAAAGCAGGAATTGACCACCGCCCAGCGCAAGGTTGCGCGGCAAGTGTGGAACAAGGTGATGCTGGCACTGCATCAGGGCGACGAACCGATGAATTTCGACGCACTGAAGGCCAACACGGTGGAGGCCGTGTTCTGCGATGAAACCGGTCTGCTCGCTACCGACGCCTGTACAAAAACCGAGCTCGGTGTCTACAAAGCCGACTATATGCCGGCAACCTGTACACACGGCGCTCCCGTCGACACCACCACGCTGGACACGCTGCCTGGCAAAAATACCACCACCGCCGGAACAACTACCGCCGGTGACACGACGACCACCGCCGCGCTTCCCCCGGAATCAACCACGGACGATCCGTAACGCCTTGAGCTTCTGTCTGCCCATCCGGCTGTCGGATGGGCAGATTTTTTTCAAAAGCCTGATTTTTTTCGAAAAATCCCCTTGCAATTTTCGTCGCGCTGTGGTATAGTGTTCGCATGCTTTGTACATCTGTTGTTTGGTGGTGGACAGTTTATGCCTGTACATGAGGAATGGGTGCTGGTACGTGCCGATGCGTTGCCGGAGGTATATCATCGCGTTCTGGCCATCCGGGCCGATTTATCCGCCGGGCGATGCCGCACCGTCAGCGAGGCGACTCGCCGGCACGGTCTGTCGCGCAGTGCGTATTATAAGTATAAGGATGCCGTCGCCCCCTACGTGGGCAAAGCGGCCCCTACCACCATGACGGTCGAACTACTGCTGCAAGATTGTCCCGGTGTGCTGTCCGGTGTCATCTCGGCTTTTGCCCACGCCGGTGCCAACATTCTCACCGTAAATCAGGATGTCCCCAACGGCGGTGCGGCACGCGCCACCGTGTGTGCGCGCACAGATGCCATGTCTACCTCGCTGGACCTGCTGATGGAGCGCCTGGGGCGTATTCCGGGTGTACAGCACGTGATCGGCGTACGCCGACATAACGAAACCACAACTGAGGAACCGAAAGGAGAGGCCGTTTTATGATACAGGTTGCCATTTTAGGACACGGTGTCGTCGGCTCCGGCGTAGCGGAAGTGTTGCGCCAAAATCACGAAACCATTACGCACAAGGCCGGGGAATCCATCGAAATCAAACGCATTTTGGACTTGCGTAGCTTCCCCGAACTGCCGTACGCCGCACTGTTCACCACGTCCTTTGACGAGATCGTGAACGACCCCGATATTCGCATCGTCGTAGAGACTATGGGCGGCTTGCATCCCGCCTACGATTACGTAAAAGCCTGCCTGCTCGCCGGGAAAAGCGTCGTCACCTCCAACAAGGAGCTGGTGGCCGCCTGCGGCGACGAGCTGTTGGCAATCGCGCGCGAGCATAACCTGAACTTCCTGTTCGAAGCCAGCGTCGGCGGCGGTATCCCAATCATTCGACCGCTGGATCAGTGCTTGGCGGCCAACGAGGTGTACGAAATTGCCGGTATTCTCAACGGCACCACCAACTTTATGCTGACCCGCATGGTGCAGGACCACATGGATTTCAGCTCGGCGCTGGCGCTGGCGCAAAAGCTCGGCTACGCCGAGCGGAACCCCGCCGCCGACGTTGAAGGGCACGATGCCTGCCGTAAAATCTGCATTTTAGCGTCGCTGGCCTTCGGCAAGCACGTGTATCCCGATCAGGTTCACACCGAAGGCATCACCGAGCTGACACCGGACGACGTGCGCTATGCCGACGCCGTGAACTGCGTCATCAAGCTCATCGGTCGCGTGCGTCAGCAGGGCGATAAGCTACACTGTCTGGTCGCCCCCATGCTGATTCCCAAAACCAGTCTTCTGGCCGATGTCAACGACGTGTTTAACGGCATCATGGTGCGCGGCAACGCCATCGGTGACGTCGTGTTCTACGGTCGCGGTGCCGGCAAGCTGCCCACCGCTTCCGCCGTGGTTGCCGACGTGATTGACGAAGTAAAGCATCTCCATGCGCGCAAGTATCTGTTCTGGGATCACGGCGATCCCACCTACGTGTTGGATGCCGCTACCGATTCCTATGCGTTCCTGTTGCGTTTCCGCACGGCCGATCCGCAATCGTTGCTGAATCGCCTGCACGATTCCTTCGGGGACGTCACCGTCGTCACCGTTCCGGGGGCACCGGAGGAGGAGCTGGCAGTTCGCACCCAGCCGATTACCGAAGAAGAACTCAACCGCCGTCTGGCAACGTTGACCGATATTACGGTCGTTCGCCGTCTGCGGATAGCCGAACTATAAAAGGAGGACTCATACGTTATGCTGATCGTACAGAAATTCGGCGGAAGCTCCGTCGCGGATGCCGAACGGGTGATGCGTGTCGCCAACATCATCACCAAAACCTACGGGCAAGGCAACGAGGTCGTCGTCGTGGTCTCCGCGCAGGGCGACACCACCGACGATTTGATCGCCAAGGCCCAGGAAATCAACCCCAAAGCCAGTAAGCGTGAAATGGATATGCTGCTGGCATCCGGCGAGCAAATTTCCATTGCCTTGCTGGCCATGGCCATCGAAAAACTCGGTTGCCCCGTCATTTCCCTGTTGGGCTGGCAGGCGGGCTTCCGTACCAACTCCAAATATTCCAACGCCCGAATCAAAAAGGTCAACGCCGAACGGATTCGTGCCGAGCTGGACAAAAAAAAGATCGTGATTGTCGCCGGCTTCCAGGGCATTAACAAATACGACGACATCACCACGTTGGGGCGCGGCGGCTCCGATACCAGTGCTGTGGCCATCGCGGCCTCCATGCACGCCGACCTCTGCCAGATTTACACCGACGTGGACGGCGTATATACGGCCGATCCGCGCAAGGTTCCCAACGCCATTAAATTGGACGAAATTACTCACGACGAAATGCTGGAGCTTGCCACGTTGGGCGCGCAGGTACTGAACAACCGCTCGGTCGAAATGGCAAAGAAGTACGGCATTGAATTGGAGGTTCTTTCCAGTATCACACAAAAACCCGGCACCAAAGTTAAGGAGGTTACCAACGTGGAAAAAATGTTGATTACCGGTGTTGCAAAGGACACCAGCATCGCTCGTATCGAGATCGTCGGCTTGCCCGACTCGCCCGGCATCGCCTTTAAGGTGTTTTCAATGATTGCACAGTCTCACGTCAACGTCGACATCATCCTGCAATCGGTCGGTCGCGACGGCACCAAGGATATTTCCTTCACCGTGCCGGAAGCGGACGGCGAAAAAACCGTTGACGTGCTGAAAGAATATTGTGCGCATCTGGGCGTGAAAAAGATCAACTGCGACACCGATTTGGCCAAGGTCTCCATCGTCGGTGCCGGCATGGAAACGCACGAGGGCGTGGCCGCCAAAATGTTTGAAGCGCTGTCCGATGCCAACATCAACATTCAGACCATCTCCACCAGCGAGATTAAAATCTCGGTGCTGATCGATCGCAAGGATGCCGACCGCGCCGTTTCCGCCGTACACAGCAAATTCTTCGACAACGAGGACTAAACCGAAAAAGCCGCAGCTTGCGGCTTTTTCTTTTGAAGTGAGGTGAGCCGTTTGCCCATTGGTCTGTATCTGCACGTCCCCTTTTGTCTCTCCAAATGTCCCTATTGCGACTTTTATTCGTTGTCCGTTACCGACGACCAAATGGACCGCTACGTCGATGCGCTGATTCGCACCATGGAGCAGTGGGCGGCGACCACCGGCGAAACCGCCGATACGCTGTACTTCGGCGGTGGAACCCCCACGTTGCTGGGCGCCCGGCGGCTGTTTCGCCTCACCGAAGCGGCGCGCCGCCTGTTTTCCATACCGGACGACGCCGAAATCACGCTGGAAGCCAACCCCGGCGATGCGCTTGACGAGGTGCTTGCCGCCTTTACGGCGGCAGGCGGCAACCGGCTCTCTCTCGGTATGCAGGCCGCGAACGATCGTCAGCTCCGCCTGCTGGGGCGGCGGCATACCGTGGCACAAACTCAAGCCGCACTGCAAGCGGCACGCCGCGCCAGCATTGCCAATTACTCGCTGGACGTCATGCTCGGCACCCCCGAACAAACGCGCGAGGACGTTGTAGCCGCCGCGGACGTTTGTGCCATCGAGGGTGCTTCGCACGTGTCGGCCTACCTGCTCAAGCTGGAGCCGGGCACCCCGTTTTTTGCCGCGCCACCGACGCTTCCCGACGAGGATGCCACCGTCGCACTGTATCATGCCGCCGCCGAGGCGCTGGAGCATCGCGGCTACCGGCAATATGAAATCTCCAACTTTGCTCACCCCGGTCGTGAAAGCCGCCATAACCTGAAGTACTGGAATCTGGACGCGTATCTCGGTCTCGGCCCTGCGGCACACTCTTTTTACGGCGGCAAACGCTTTGCCTACGCGCGCTCGCTGGACGATTTTTTGCAAAATCATCCGCCGCTGGCCGAAGCAACCGAGCCAACCGCCATTGCCGAAGGCTCGGCGGAGGAGTACGCCATGCTGCGACTGCGGTTGACCGAGGGCTTGCGTGAATCGCTGTTTTACGAACGCTTCGGCACTCCGCTTCCCACCACGTGGCGCGCCAACGCCGCGGCACTGCCTTCGTCACTGGTTCGGTGCGACGAGCGCGGAATCCGGCTGACGCGCGACGGCTTTTTGCTGTCCAATACGCTCATCGCCAAGCTGCTGGAACCGTCCGGCTCTTGACAATTCCGGCAAAGTCGGTATAATGAAAATCAAAGAACTGCAAAGGAGCTTCACTATGTTTGATAATGCCGTCATCGATCGCTTTGTGTTTGAAGACCGGGAAGCCGTCATCGTGCATCCCACCGCACCGGCCAACGGCCGCTGGATTTGGAAGGCGGAATATTTCGACGCCTTCCCGAATTTTGAGGAAGCCATGATTGGCCGCGGATACCACGTCTGCTACCTCGGCCACCCAACGCGCTGGGCACCCGACAGCGAGGTGGAGGTCAGCGCCGCCTTTTTGCGTCACGTGGCGCAAACGTATCACCTGGAAGCTCGCGGTATCGCCGTCGGCATGAGCTGTGGCGGTCTCATGTCCGCCCGTCTGGCAGAAGCTCACCCCGAATTGATCGCCGTGCTGTATCTCGATGCGCCGGTCATGAACATTTTGAGTCTGGCCGGTCTGGGCGAAGCTCCCTATAACGATCAGTTCCATCGCGAGCTGGTGGACACCTACGGCTTCAGCAAATGCTCGCTGGTCGCGTTCCGCGGCAGTCCGATCGACAACATGGCCCCCCTGCTCGCGCACCGCATCCCCGTCATCCTGCTGTACGGCAACGCCGACGACGTGGTGATTTACGCCGAAAACGGCAAGGTGCTGGAGGACTACTATCGCGCCAACGGCGGCACCATCCGCGTCATCTGCAAATCGATGTGCAACCATCATCCGCACGGACTGGACGATCCCCAGCCCATCATCGACTTTGTGGAAGCGCACTACGGCGAAGCCATTTAAGACGCTCCCAAAATCATCCATACAAAACGCCCACCAAAGCATCACCTTTGGTGGGCGTTTTCTAATGATTTTTTGCTGTTCTGTTACTCGCTTACTTTACAAAACGCTTTTTCCTTTTGCCGTATACGGCTGTACCTGCCAGTGCTCCGCCGCTCAGGAGAGCAAGCACCAACCACAGTACCATTTGGCTATGATCGCCGGTTGCCGGTGTGGTATTGTCATCGACAGCCTTGGCATGAACGGTAAAGGTGGTGGTTGCCGTGCCGCTTTCGGATACGATACCCAGTGTGTGCTCGCCCACCGAAAGAGTGGCCACGTAATCCGCCTTCAGCGTTACGATCGTACTGCCTTCTTTGACGGTATAATGCGCCCCGTCAACTGTTTCACCGTCTAATTCCACGCGAATGAAATCACCGAAAGCCGCATTGGAACGGAAGATCAGCTCGCGGCGCTCACCGGCGGTAAGGCTCTGCCCTTTTCCTTCGATGATCTCCGGAGGCAGCTTGCCGATGACGGTCTCTTTTAAGTCGATGGTGTTTTTGCCGTCCTTGTCGGAGAAGTTGCCGTCGCAATCCTTACAGTGCCAATATTCCGTATTGCCTTTTTCGGTAACTGTTGCAGCGTTACCCTTGATATTTTCAAGGTCGTGGTTGCCGCTGTCTACTTCACCGTATACCTCACCGCAGACTTCGCAGATTGCCTTGTGCGTACAGTCGGCTGTACCGCCGGTGTGGAGGCAAATGTAGCCGCACTCCTCACATACGCCGTCTTTCCACTCGTGGTTTTCAAGTGCAACCTCAACCGCACCACAGCATTTCCACGTCTGCTCGTGCTGCGTTTCGTTCTTGGTAGACCACTCTT
>CAYMHR010000011.1:0-45590 GCA_964390295.1 uncultured Eubacteriales bacterium | reverse complement strand
AGCGCAGGAACCCCGACTGGTTGGTCGTAGCCGCCGACACCGAGTCGCCGGCCGCCTTATCTACCGGGACACTTTCGCCGGTGAGTGCCGCCTCATTGACGGCGCTGTGCCCTTCCGTTACCACGCCGTCCACCGGGATCGTCTCGCCCGGACGCACGACGAACACGTCGCCGCGGCGAACCTGCTCCACCGGCACAACCGTCTCCCGACCGTCCCGAATCACGACGGCGGTCTGCGGCGCTAACCGCATCAGCGAGCGCAAGGCGTCGGTCGTCTTGCCCTTGGAACGCGCCTCCAGCATTTTCCCCACGGTAATAAGCGCCAAAATCATTGCCGCCGATTCAAAATACAAATCGTGCCCATAGTGCGTTGCCGCTGTCAAATCTCCGCGCGTCAGTGCGTCTGCCATCGCAAACAGCACGGCGGTGCTGTACACAAACGCCGCGCCCGACCCCAGCGCCACCAGCGTATCCATGTTCGGCGCGCCGTGAAGCACGCCGCGAAACCCGCTGATGAAAAATCGTTGATTGATAACCATGACCGTCGCCGCCAACAACAACTGTGCCAACCCCACCGCCATTGGATTTCCCTCAAAGAAGGGCGGAAGCGGCCAATTCCACATCGTGTGTCCCATCGACACGTACATCAGCATCGCCAAAAAAACCAGCGAGGCGATTAACCGACGCTTCAGCACCGGCGTTTCGGTATCCGCCAGTTCTTTCTCGGCAACAGACGTCGGCACCGGCTCCGCCCCCTTAAGAGCTGCGCCGTATCCCGCCGCCTCCACCGCTGCGATTACAGCCATGGCCGACGCCGTTCCCTCCACGCCCATGGAGTGGGTCAGCAGATTGACCGAGCAAGCGGTCACGCCAGGCACGGCCGACACCGCTTTTTCCACACGGGCACTGCACGCCGCACAGCTCATTCCCGTTACCGTATATTGTTCCACACGCTTACGCTCCTCTCCGGACTTGGCATTACTTCATTAGCTTTTGCAGCGTTGCCGTCAGCTCCTCTACGATCTCGTCGTTACCCTCGCGAATATCTCGCACCACACACCGACGAATATGCTGGGTAATCAATTCTCGATTAAAAGCGTTGATGGCGGCGCTGACAGCCGCCGACTGGATCAGGATGTCGTTGCAATACGCGTCCTTCTCCACCATACCGCATATCCCTCGGATTTGTCCCTCCAAGCGGTTAAGCCGATGAATCAGCTTCACGCGCTCTTCCTCCGTGCGTTGAGTCGTCTTGTGACAACACGTCGTCTCTCCCATAGTATTCCCTCGCTTTCAGCTATATTATATACCCCCATAGGGTATATGTCAAGTAAGAAAAAAGCCCTCGTCTCCGAGGGCCTTTCGTTTTTAGGTGCGATCCAGCCGCGCGATCGCAAAAGTTCCGAAGAACACGGCGGCAGCGACCAACACGATCGTAGAGCCGGTAGACACCGCGTTCAGCCAAGACAACAGCAAGCCCAGCAACCCGGAAAACAACGAAAAAATCAACGTCAGTGACAAATAGCTTTTCATGCCACGCGCCACGTTGCGCGCCGCCGCCGCCGGGAGCACCAGCATGGCGTTGATGAGAAGCAAGCCCACCCAACGAATCGCCAGCATGACCGACAACGCCAGCACGGCAACAAACAAGTTGTCCAGCAGGCGCACACGCAAACCCTTGCTTCGCGCCAAAGAAGGGCTGACCGACACTGCGTAAAACCCGTTGAAGCACACCAGCCACACCACCGCTATCGCGATCAGCGTTCCGCCGAGAATCCAAAGTTGAGTGTCGGTGATCGATAAAATATCCCCGATCAACAGACTTTGATAGCCGGAAAATCCGCTGTTACGCGATAACAGCACCAAGCCGAGCGCCACGCCGCAGGAGGAAAAAACACCGATCACGGTATCCGTGGAGGATAGCCGCGAATGGCGAATGGCATTCATCAGCAGGGCAAACGCCGTTGCAAACACCAACATGGCCGGCGTGGGGTCTGTCAGCCCGAAAATAACGCCAATCGCCACCCCGGTCAGTGCCGAATGACCAAGTGCGTCGGAAAAAAACGACAGCTTGCTGTTCACCACCAACGTGCCGAGCAACGAAAACAACGGCATCATCAAAACAACGGCAATCAGGGCGCGACGAAAAAAGTCATACGCCCACAATTCAGCGAGCCAGCTCATCACACGCCCTCCTTTCGCCAAAAGCCTCAACGAACGCCGGATGGGAAAACACCTCATCAGGCGCACCGACCGCCTGAACCGTGCGATCCAGCAGCACCACACGATCGGCGTGACGGCGTACAAACTCCAGGTCGTGTGAAACGATCAGGATCACCACATCTTCCGTCTGCTTCAGCTCCTCCACCACGCGATAAAACTCCATCAGCCCGTTGTGATCCGCACCGGATACCGGCTCATCCAAAATCAACAGATCGGGACAGGGCAACGTCGCCGCCGCCAACAGTACCCGCTGAAGCTCCCCGCCCGAAAGACGGCCGATCGGCTGATCCAACAGCATCTCGGCATGGAACCGCTGTAAATGTGCCGACAGTGTCGCTACCGTACTGCGGCGACGCGGCAAAAATACCGGATAACGCCCTGTCAACGACTGTAACACGTCGTACACCGTCGCCGGCGAATTGCTATCCAGTGCCAGTGACTGCGGCACGTACCCGATCCGCGGCCGCTGACCGCGCACCGGCGTGCCGTTGTGACCGGAAAACTCCACACTCCCGGTATGATGCACCTCGTTTAAGATTGCTTTCAGCAACGTGCTTTTCCCGGCGCCGTTTCGTCCGATCAACGCCGTCAGTTCACCGCAGTGGGCGTGCAGATCGACGTGCTCCAGCAACACCTTGCTACCGACGGCAACGCCGATATCGTGAATTTTTAAGCAGTGCAACCGACATTCGCTCATACCGCCGCCTCCTTCAACATCCGTATATTATACTGCATGGCGTATAGCCATGCTTCCGAATCCGCCACGTCCTCAGTGGGCGAAACCGCGCTGTTCAACGATACCGCTTTACCCTGCGCGGCATACTTCAGCAGCTCCTCCTGCTGCCGGTCGTATTGATCGTCGTATAAAAACAGCACCGACTCGCCCTGAACGGCATCTGCCACCGCTTTAACCTCGGCGGCGGAAAAGCCTTGTTCCTCCCCGATCGGCAGGAAGCCGACCACGGACAGCCCCAGCACCTCGGCGGTATACGCCGCCGTGTCGTGAAACAGCACCGCCTTATCAAACGGAAGCTGTGCGGCAACCGCGTTCAGCTCCTGCGCCACCGCTTCAATTTCGCGGCAATAGGCTTCGGTGTTTTGCCGATACGCCGCCGCGTGATCCGGATCGAGCGTACACAGCGCACCACAAATCGCCCGAACCTGCCGATCGTAGATTGCCGGGTCCATCCAGCAATGCTCGTTTAGCTCGTGTACGTGACCGGCGTGCTCCTCGGCCGACTCGTGCTCATGGCCGGATGCCTCCAACAGCGTTTCTCCGGCCGAAGTATCCACCGTCGTCACCGAAACCTGCGGCAAAACGATATCCAAAAACGATTCCGCTCCGCCGCCGTTTAAGATCAGCAGATCGGCTTGCTCCAGCGTCGTCCGTTCAGATGGCGAAAGCTGGTAGTCGTGTAAACACCCCGCCGTCGGCTGAGTCAGGCACGTCACCGAAACACCGTCAACGTCCCCCACCACCTGCAAGGCGGCTGTGTACATAGGATAAAATCCCGCCACTACCGACAGGCCGTCCTTTCGTTCGGTGCGCTGTACGCCAAGCAGTGCCGTCATTCCCAACGACAGCACGGTGATCCCCACCAGCAACAACGCGATCCATCCATAGCGTACTTTCACAGCGGCTCCTCCATTATTGCAACCCATTTGCAATAATGGTACGTCTTTCTACACACTTTGTCAAGAAAATTCTTGCCTCTTTTCGGAAAATGCAGTATACTAACAGATAGAATGTACCGTGGGGAGGGTTTGCTGTGAACTGGACGTTGCCGAACGGCTTGACTTTTGCCGGAAATTCCGCCGCCAAAGCCGCCATCGCCGCACGTCTGGACAGTGGTTCGCTCCCTCATGCGCTCTTACTGGAGGGCCCTTCCGGCAGCGGCCGCCGCACGATGGCGCGGCTAATTGCAGCGGCCGCCGTTTGTCGCGGCGAGGGCGATCGTCCCTGCGGCGTCTGCCCTGCCTGTCACAAAGCCTTGCACTCAATCCACCCCGACATCACCGAGCTAGGCAGCGGAGACGAGGTTCGCTCCTTTCACATCGATGCTGTGCGCGCTCTGCGCGAGGAGGCCTACGTTCTTCCCAACGAAGCTCCGGTACGCGTATTTGTCCTGTGCGACGTGCAGGCCATGACCGAACAGGCGCAAAACGCTTTGCTTAAGCTGCTGGAGGAACCTCCGGCGCACGTGCGGTTAATTCTGACCTGCGAAAACCGCTCCCAACTGTTGGAAACCGTTCGCTCCCGGTTGTTTCCCGTCACGCTCGGCGGTGTTTCTCCGACCGAAGCCGTCGCGGTACTTCGGCACCACCTGCCCGACTGCAGTGAGGATGAATTGCTTCGCGCCGCCACGTTGTGGGGCGGTGTGATCGGACAGGCGCTTCATGGTCTACAGGACGGCTCCTATCGCAACGTGCTGGAGCTGTTACCCTCGCTGGCGCAGGGGCTGGTCGCCCCCACCGAGCTAACGTTGTTGAAAGCAACGGCACCACTGGAAAAGGACAAAGGCGCCGTTTCAGCGGTACTCAACGGGCTACGGCTCATCCTGCGTGACGCACTGTTCTGCCGGTATCAATGCGAGCCGCTCATCGGCACTTCGCCGGAATCGGCCAGCCTGCTGGCGCGGCAATTAACCCGCCAACAGCTATTGGCGCTCATGGACGTTATCAACGAACTACAGGCATCGCGGGAACGCAACATCAATCACACGTTATTTCTCACGCTTCTCTGTGCGCGCTTGCGAAAAGCCGCAGGAAAATAAGAAAGGTAGACAAACATTATGACGAATATCATCGGTGTTCGCTTTAAGAACACGGGAAAAATTTATTATTTCGACGCGGCCGGTCACACCCCGGATATGGGTCAGTCGGTCGTCGTGGAAACGGCGCGCGGTTTGGAGTGCGGCGAGGTCGCCATGACCAACCGTGATATGGCCGACGACGAGCTAACCAAGCCGCTCCGTGCCGTCGTCCGTCTTGCCACGCCGGAGGATATCAAGCGCGCGGAGGAGCTGGAGGATCGCGAAAAGAAGGCTATGGAAACCTGCGCCCAGCGCATTGCGGCGCACGGATTGGATATGAAGCTCATCCGTGCCGAATGTGCCTTTGACGGTTCTAAAATTCTGTTCTATTTCACCGCAGAAGGACGCGTGGATTTCCGCAGTCTGGTCAAAGATTTGGCGGGAATATTCCGCACGCGCATCGAGCTTCGTCAGGTCGGCGTGCGCGACGAAGCCAAAATGCTGGGAGGTCTCGGCATTTGCGGTCGTCCGCTGTGTTGTTCGCAGTTCCTGCCGGATTTTCACCCGGTCTCCATCAAAATGGCCAAGGAGCAAGGGCTGTCGCTTAACCCCACGAAAATCTCCGGAACCTGCGGTCGACTGATGTGTTGCCTAAAGTATGAACAAGAGGCCTATTCCTCCCTGCTCAAAATCACACCCCGACAAGGCGCGCTGGTCAACACCGAGGAAGGACGCGGCATCGTTACTGAAGCCAACCTGATTACCGGCATTTTGAAAATCCGGTTGGACAAAGCGCCTGACTCGCCGCCCGTCGCCATGCACCGCGACAACGTGAAGGTCATCCGCGACGGCAAGGGCGGAAAAATGCAGGCCGCCGAGCCGGAAGAGACACAGGAGTAAGCGTCATGGAGCTATATGTGATTATCGGACTTCTCGGCATCGCCATCGTCCTGTTGATTGTCCTGCTGGCGCGTCGCGCCTCCGGCGGCATCGGCACCGACGAACTGGCCGCCTCTGAAAGCCGCCTGCGCGAGGAGCTTCGCAGTACGCGCCGTGAGCTGAACGATGCGCTCAAAGAAATGAATCGCACCCTGGCAGAAGGGCAGAAGGAAATGCTGAAGGCCACCGGCGAAAACCAGGAAAAGCTGAACGCCACCCTGACCGCCGCCGTGAAGAGCCTACAGGAAAGCAACGAAAAAAAGCTGGATCAAATGCGCGAAACCGTAGACGAGAAACTTCAAAGCACTCTAACCAAGCGCCTGGATTCCAGCTTCAAAACCGTGGGTGAGCAATTACAAAACGTCTACAAATCGCTGGGCGAAATGAAGGAACTTGCCGGCGGCGTCAGCGATCTTCAGCGCGTGCTGACCAACGTCAAAGCGCGCGGCACGTGGGCCGAGGTTCAGCTCGGCAACATTCTGGAGCAAACACTGACTCACGAACAGTACGAGCAAAACGTCTCCACGCGTAACAACAGCGAGCGTGTAGAATATGCTATTCGGATTCCGTCGCGCGAGGACGACGGTTCGTTCGTATGGCTTCCAATCGACTCCAAGTTTCCGCAGGAGGACTACGTGCGGCTGTGCGATGCCGCCGAAAAAGCGGATAAGGACGGCGTGGAAGCCGCTTCCAAGGCGCTGGAGCGCGTACTGAAAAGCGAGGCAAAGACCATCGCGGACCTGTATATCGAGGTGCCGAACACCACGGACTTTGCCATCATGTTCCTTCCGACCGAGGGCTTGTACGCTGAAGTGCTGCGTCGCCCCGGACTGATGGAAGAACTGCAAAACAAATACCGCGTCATGGTGTGCGGTCCCACCACCATTACCGCTTTTCTCAACACTCTGCGAATGGGCTTCCGCACGTTGGCGCTGGACAAGCGCGCCGCTGAGGTGTGGAAGGTGCTCGGTGCCACTAAAATGCAGTACGACAAGTTCGAAGGCATTCTCGCCAAGGCGAAAAAGAAAATCGACGAGGCCGGCAGTGCCTTGGACGATGCCCAGCACCGCAACAGCCTGATTCGCCGCAAGCTGAACAAGGTGGAAGAGGTAGACAGCGCCGAAGTGCCACTGCTGCTGTCCCTGTCCAACGAAGCAGATGAGTCGGAGGAATAATCTTCAAACCATTCCATCTCACACAACGAAACGAGGAGCCAATTCCAAAAGATCGGCTCCTCGTTTTTCTTCGTATATCGGTTATTCCGCTGTCAACGACAACGTAACGCCATGAGTCAACCGGCTGATTTCCGGCTGAAGAAACGTGCGACACATTTCCGGATCGCCACACACGGCGGCGGTAAAATCGTCGGTCAACAGATATTCCGGATGCTCTACGTGTCCATAGCAGGCGGCAACGCCGCTCGGAATCAGACGACCTACGCCCGGCAACGTCACGTCGGCATAGCAGAAACCGGAAGCACCGTGACCGTTGACCTCCAGCGTGATCGCTGTCGGCACCCGGTCGACCGGAATTTCAAAGCACCAGTCGTAGTACACGTCGCGCTCGTACATTGATTTGTACGTGCCACGCGCCACCTCGTGACGGCTTCCGTCGGCATAGTGCAACCACACCGTCGTTCGGCACGCCGAAGTGTATTCCGGCAAGCAAAAATGCACGTCCAACCGTCCGATTTGTTCGGGAGCCGCCGTTTCCAGTTGCTTTTCCAACCGTTCCACAGTATCACCGAACCGACCCAGGAAAGAATCCATCGCCGGCGATGGGATACCGGGGCGGCACACCTCCCACAACTCGTGGTTCATCGTCACCAGCTCTTCGCAACGGTGACGCGCATCTGCCAGACGACGACGGCACTCCTCCAAATCCGGCTTTGTTTCACCGGTACGGTACTCCAACAGCTCGTAAGCAACGCCCCGGAGCAAATAGGTCAGCCGCGTCTTTTTTACGCTGCACACAAAGCATTTTACCATATTGCTCTCGGTTTCAAACGCACCCTCCAGCTGATGCTCCAGCAAGGCGGCTGTGCTTTCTTGGCACAGCGCTTCGTATTTGTTCAACTCCATATTGTCAGCGCCCGGCAACGGGATACCGTAGCGATTGACAAAGCTATACGTTGCCGCTGTCGCCACCGCTTCAGCGTACTGCTCGTTTTCCGTAAACCGCCGTGCCGCCTTGACAAGCGTCTCATAGCACGGGCGCTCGCCGTCGTTCCACAGCAAGCCGGCATACGCCACCGAAAGCTCGGCAATCGCGTTCACCTGCGTACTCAATTCCCAGTTGGTCATCAGCATCCCCAACGGACGATACTTTCGGGCATACGCCGTCAGGGTGTCGATCGATTTGATTTGAATATTGGTACAGGCAAAGTAGGAGAATCCCCACCGTTTCATCTTCTTAAACAGATCGTACCGACGGCTGGTGGTAAACCGTGCCTCCGGAAAACGCTGATAGAACCGATAGAACCACGCGCACAACACAATGTCTTTCGGGAGATCGTCCACGACGCTGTCGCACTGCTCCAGCATATCATCCCAGATCATCACCGTCTTGCCCAGTCCCTTTAGCAGGTGATAATAGTGCAACAGCGAATCGCGAAACAGCACCGGCAAGCCCTGTTCCTTAACAACTTGGCGGCACTGGTCGCAAAAGCCCATGTTAAAAATCTCGTCAAAGCCGATATGGAAAAACCGCGACGGAAACAGCGCCGCCACTTCCGTAATATAGGCATCCATAAACGCCGCCGTTTCGGGGCGCCGGGGGCAGGCGTCGATATACTGCCTGACTTCGCCCGCTTCGTTAAATCGCCCGGCGATATTGCCGCGCAGTTCTGCCAGCGGCTTCAGTTCTTCATGTGCCAAAAACCGCTCAGCGTGACCGATCGGCGAAACCACCGGCACCAGCTCCAGTCCCCGCTCGCCGGCATACGCCACCAAATCGCGGATTTGCTCCGGCGAATACGACTCCGCCTCGGATGGATAGGGATAGGTCGCGGTACGAATACGATCCTCCAAATATAAAACGACCATATTCATGCCCGCCGCGGCCGCCGTATCGAAATACGCCTTCACGGTGTCCACCGTTTCGATCTGCCGCGCCAGATCGATCTGCACGGCACGGTAAGCTGTCTTGTTCATAGTTCTTCCCCCTGTTCTTTTCGCTGATCCTATCGCAAAATTCCACTTACGCACCGTATACGGTGCGACCGGCCACAATCGTGCGCGTTACGTGAAATTCGTCGTCAAACAGCACAACGTCTGCGCGTTTTCCGACCTCCAGCGAGCCGCGATCGGTCAAGCCAACAATACGCGCCGGCGTTTCCGTTGCCATTTTTACGGCGTCAGGCAACGTGGCGTGAGCCAACTGAACCATGTTTTTGACCAATCGCTCCATCGTCGCCACACTACCGGCAAAGGCGGTACGATCCGGCAGCTTGGCAACGCAGTCCTCGATGATGACCTTCATGCCGGTCGTTAGACTGCCCAGCACGCTTTCACCATCCGGCATACCGGCACCACGCATGGAATCCGTCACCAGCGCCGTGCGCTCCGGTCCGATGAACCGATACACTTGTTGTAACAGCGGAGGCGGCAAATGGATACCGTCCGCAATAATTTCCACCGTAAGATCATCCAGAAGGTAGGCGCTTTCAACGATACCGGCATACCGATAAGCATTGCGGCGATGCACCGTACTACAGCAGGAATACAAATGAGTAACGTGCGTAAATCCGTCCTGCAAAGCCTGCACCACTTCGTCGTATTCGGCGTTGCTATGCCCGATTGACGGCAATACGCCGTGAGCGCACAGTGCTGCGGCAAATTCGCGCGATCCTTTCAGTTCGGGAGCCGCACTCCAGCGCAAAATACGATCCGATGCTGCTAAAATTGCTTCGTATTCCGCTGGGTCCGGGGTGCGCACCATATCCGGGTCCTGTGCACCGCACTGCTCCGGCGAAAAATAGGGTCCTTCAAAGTGTAGCCCCGGCATATCTGCGCCATCAACGTTTATTTTGGCGGCCTCCTCGCTGACAGCAAGAATTCCCATCGTTTCCTCCGGTGTGCCGGAGGTTGCCGTCGGCAATAGTGTGGTGGTTCCGTGACAGGCGTGCAACCGCGCCGCTGTCAGGAAGGCTTCCACGGTGTTATCCAAAAAATCGCATCCGCCACCGCCATGGGTATGAATATCCACAAAACCCGGCGCCACGTAGCATCCGGCGGCATCGATCGTCTCGGCCGCCGTCGCGTCGTCCGGTACCAGCACGATTTTTCCGTTTTCAAATGCTATCGTTCCATTTTCTTCGATCACGCCGCCGCGAATTACACGGCCGTTCCGAATGACCGTCATTTTAGTTTCCTCCTTACAGCTTTGCACCGCTGTCGGCATCGCAGAACATCACCGCATCACCGTGAGACCGCATTGCCGTGGCCGGAACCATCTCGGTGACTTCGCCATTCACCGTCAGCGTAACCGCCTCACATTTGGTAGGCGCCGGCACTGTGCACACCAAATGCCCGGCACGCATCAGCGTGGGGATGGTCAGGGTCAGGGCGTGCGTCGGCACCTCGGACAGTGCGGCAAAGCATCCGTCGTTTACCTGCTGTTGACGACACACCTCGTCCAACTTGACCACTTTCACGATTTCCGGGTCATCGAATTTTGCTTCGCCGGGATCATTAAAAGCCAAGTGACCGTTTTCGCCAATGCCAAGGCAAACCAAATCCACCGGAAATTCCGTCAGCAGAGCGGCATAGCGCTTGCACTCCGCCTGCGGATCCTCCGCCGCCGGGTTCAGACGATACACGTTGCCAAACGGCAACCGGCCAAACAGGTGCTCTGTCAGAAAATTACCGAAGCCTTGCGGTGCATCAGCAGACAATCCGACGTACTCGTCCATGTGGAATGCGTTGACGCGGCTCCAATCGATCCCTTCAGTAGCAACCAGCGCGTCCAACGTCTCGTTTTGCGACGGCGCGGCGGCAAAAATCACGTTCACCTGCGCCTTTTCCTCCAACAGTTGGCGAATCCGAACAGCCGCGGCCTGTCCGGCGGCGGCGCCCATTTCGTTACGCGTCGCATACACGTTCACGCGCAGTTTATCTGCACAAAGCTGTTTTATCGGTTTCATATTCCTGTCAACTCCTTTTTTCTTAATCATACCATGTTTTCAGCCGTTTGCAAGTCGGATGTTGCTATTTGTTTCGTATTCTTGCTCTTTTGACGCAAAAAATTATTTGCCGTTTGCCTCTTGCAATGCGGGCCGTTTTTTGTCATAATAGAATCATCTTAAAACAAAGAGGTTACGCTATGCTGTTTCGGAAAACGGCGCTTACCGGCGCCGTGGATTTTATCGTCGTCGGGCTGGGAAACCCCGGCAAAAAGTACGAAAACACACGTCACAACGCCGGATTTGCGGCGATCACGGCGTTGGCAGATACCACCGGCACACGAATCAACCGTTCCAAATTTAAGGCGTTGTGCGGCGAAGCCACGCTCGGCAACCGCAAGGTGTTGCTGATGATGCCGCAAACCTTTATGAACAACAGTGGCGAAGCGGTTCGGGAAGCAATGGCGTTTTACAAAATTCCACCGGAGCGGTGCCTGATTTTGTGCGACGACGTTACCCTGCCGGTCGGCACTCTGCGAATTCGCCGCAAGGGAAGCGACGGTGGGCAACGCGGTGTGCGGAGTATTCTCACCTTGTGCGGCAGCGAGCAGTTTCCGCGTATCAAGTTGGGAGTCGGGCAAAAGCCGCATCCCGATTACGATCTGGCGGCGTGGGTACTGTCGCATTTTTCCGAAAGTGAAACGACAGCGCTCCGTGAAGCCGCTGAACACGCCGCCGAAGCCGCCGCGCTGATCGCACAAGGCGACATCGACGCCGCCATGAACCGTTTTTCAAAGTAGGGGTAGTATGTCTGTATTTGAACAAGGGCTGCTCGGCTTACCGGCATTGACAGCCGTCGCATCCGATCTTTCCGCCGGACGTTCGCCGGTTATGCTGACCGGCCCCGGCCATATTCACAAGGTGTTGCTGGCGCATACACTGTGCGCCACGCAGCACCGACGCGGACTGTTTATTACCGCCGACGAGGCGGAAGCCACCCGCGTTTGCGAAGACCTTGTTGCCCTCGGCAACGAGGCTCTTTTGTTGCCTGCGCGGGAGCTGTCACTGCACCACGCCGAATCCGCCTCGCGTGAGTACGAACAAATGCGTCTCGGCGTGCTGGCACGTATGGCGCGCGGCGATTACGACATTGTGGTCGCCGGAATTGACGCCGTATTAAGCTACACGTTGCCGCCGCAGGTCTTGCAGACCCGCACGTTGCACCTCATGGCCGGAAAACCGTTGCCGGTCGCCGATTTGGCCGCTTCGCTGGCCGCCGCCGGCTACGAACGTTGTGCGCAAGTGGAGGGTGCCGGTCAATTTGCCGTGCGCGGTGGCATCGTTGATATTTATCCGGCGCAAAACGCCGCGCCGCTCCGTATCGAGCTGTGGGGCGATACCGTCGATACGATTTCCGCCTTTGATCCGCTTTCCCAGCGTCGTACCGACGCTCAGGACACCGCCGACGTGCCGCCGGCCGCCGAAATCTTTTACGATTCCGCCGATGAGCTGGCCGATCGCATCGTCGCGTTGGCTTCGTCGCTCACCGGCAAACGCGCCGCGACCGTTAAAGAAAATCTTCTCCGGGACGTCGACCGTTTGCGCGGCGGTGCGCGTCCTGCCGCACCAGACAAATATCTGCCGCTCATCTACCCTTCGGCCGCCACCGCCCTGGATTACGCCGATGACGCTCTGCTGTTCGTTTCCGAAGTACAAAAGGTGCACGAGCGCATTCGCAGCGCCGAGTGGCAATTGCAAGAGGATATAAAATCTCTATTGGAAGAAGGACAGCTTTGCCGTGAGCTGTGCCGCTATCAACTGGATTGGGAGGACCTTACGCGCACCCTTGCCACGCGCCCGACCCTGCTGCTGGAAACCTTCGCACGCAACTCGGCCGATTTACCGCTCAGGGGGCTATACTCCCTGTCCTGCCGCCAGCTTCCCGTGTGGTCCGGCGGACTGGATTTACTATGTGAGGAATTAACCGATCTGCTGTCCCGAAACGTGGCATGCCTAGTGCTCGCCGGTTCGGAGGAGCGCGCCGCCAAGGCGTTGGCAGACGACTTGACGCGACGCCATATTCCGGCGTTGTACGCTCCGTCACCGCAAAAGCCGATTCGCGGTCAGGTGCTCGTTTTGCAGGGAGGCTTGTCTGCCGGTGCCGAATTCCCGGAAACGGGCTTCGCCCTGTTAACCCACGGACGCACCACCGCACCGCGCAAACGGCGGCGGTTGAATCGTCAAAAAGGCTCTGAAATCCACAGTCTATCCGAGCTGACCCCCGGCGATTACGTTGTCCACGCCGCCCACGGTATCGGTCTGTACGAAGGAATCCGGCAAATGGAGGTGCAAGGGGTCGTCAAGGATTATCTGAAGCTACAATACGACAAAGGCGACACCCTCTACGTACCGGTCACGCAACTGGATTTGGTATCCAAATACATCGGCTCCAAGGATGACGTTAAAGTCAAACTCCACCGTTTGGGCGGCCAAGAATGGCAAAAAACCAAAACGCGCGTTCGCAGTGCCGTTAAGGATATCGCCAAAGAGCTGATCCGTCTGTATTCCCAACGCATGGCTACGCCGGGGTACGCCTTTGACCCCGACACGGAGTGGCAATACGATTTTGAACGCCATTTTGAATACGAGGAAACCGAGGATCAGCTCCGCTGTATTGACGAGATCAAATCGGATATGGAGCGTCCCGTTCCCATGGACCGCCTTCTGTGCGGCGACGTCGGCTTTGGAAAAACCGAGGTTGCCCTGCGTGCCGCATTTAAGTGTGTTTCCCAAAGCAAGCAGTGCGTTTTGCTTGTTCCCACCACCATTTTGGCATTCCAGCATTACAACACGCTGGTATCGCGATTCGACGGCTTCCCCGTAAAAATTGAAATGTTGTCGCGCTTCCGCACGCCCAAACAACAGGAACAGATTCTGCGCGATCTGGCGGCAGGCAATATCGATATTTTGGTCGGTACCCATCGAATGTTGTCCAAGGACGTGAAATTCCGCGATCTGGGGCTGTTCATCGTCGACGAGGAACAGCGTTTCGGCGTGTCACAAAAGGAACGAATTAAAGAACTGGCACCGCAGGTCGACGTGCTGACTCTGTCCGCCACGCCCATCCCGCGCACGCTGAACATGGCCATGAGCGGCATCCGCGATATGTCCATCATCGAAGAAGCTCCGCAGGATCGCCGCCCGGTGCAAACCTACGTATTGGAGCACGATAACAACCTGCTGGCCGACGCCATTCGCCGTGAATTGCGCCGCGGCGGCCAGGTTTACTACGTTCACAACCGCGTCGAAACCATCGAGCGTTGCGCCGCAGGTTGGCAGATTCGTCTGCCCGAAGCACGCATCGCCTTTGCCCACGGGAAAATGTCCGAGGACGAAATGTCAGAAATCTGGCGGCAGGTGATCGATCACGAAATCGATATGCTTGTCTGCACCACCATCATCGAAACCGGCGTAGACGTTCCCAACGTCAACACCCTCATCATTGAAAACGCCGACCGCTTCGGTCTGTCTCAGCTTCATCAGCTTCGCGGACGCGTCGGACGATCCTCGCGTCGCGCTTTCGCCTATCTGACCTTCACACGCAACAAGGTGTTGAGCGACGTCGCCGCCAAGCGGCTGGAAGCCATCCGTGAGTTTACCGAATTTGGTGCCGGCTTCAAAATCGCCCTGCGAGATATGGAAATCCGCGGTGCCGGCAACCTGCTCGGTGCGCAACAGCACGGCCACATGGAAGCCGTCGGTTACGATCTGTATTTGCGTCTGTTAGCGGAAGCAGTCAACGAAGAAAAGGGTGTCGCCGACTCGCGCCGCGAGCCGGAGTGTCTGATCGACCTGCCGGTATCCGCCCACATTCCGGAAAGCTATATCGCCGCCAACGCACAGCGACTGGATATTTATCGTCGTATTGCCGATATCCTCACCGAAGAAGATTCCTACGACGTCTACGATGAGCTGATTGACCGCTTCGGTGAGCCACCGGAAGCGGTGCAGGGGTTGATCGACGTCGCGCTGATGCGAAACCTGGCGGCAAACTCCGGCATCTACGAAATACGCCAGTCACCCGACAACACGTTGCTACTGTACCAACGCAAGCTGAACCTTGAGCTTGGCTCGCAAATGTCTGCCGCCCTGCCCGGCCGTGTGATGATCAACGCCGGACCAAAGCCGTATCTTGCCGTGAAGGGAAAGCCCGGCCTGTCCGTTTTGGACACGCTACGCGAGGCTCTGCAGGCGGTGCAACCTCCCGCCGAAAGTACCGGGGCATGACCGGAAAGGAGCCACCCATGTCTGCCAACGAAAAGCGTTCCCGAAGGTTGCGCGTCGGAATCCTTTGCCTGGCCGCAACGATTCTGCTGGTCACGGTACTCGGCACCGTTCTGCTACAAACCGCACCGGGAAAAAGCGTGGCGCAATGGCACAGCGAAAACCCCAACGCCACCCTCGTCAAGCGTGTCAACATCAACACTGCCACGGTGGAGGAACTGTTGCTTCTGGAAGGAATGACTTCCCGGCAGGCACAACGGATCGTGGAATACCGCACGCGCTTTGTTCGCTTCACTTCTATTGAAGAGCTGACGTTCGTCAGTGGCATCAGCAAAGAGGACGTCGCGCAATGGGAACCGTATCTCACCGTCTAACGTTGCAAAAAACAGTCGCACCGTTATCGTCGCAAAAAAGAACCGCAAGGAAACTTCCTTGCGGTTCTTTGCTTACAGACGTTTAATCAGTTCTTCTTGCGGAAAAACTCGATAATATCAACATCGTTTTCGTCGAAGTTGCCAGTAGCGCCGTTTTCGTCAGCGTTTGCCGCGGCACCGTCGGCGGCGAAGCCGGTGGCAACCAAGGTAATGCACAACTCGTCATCCAGCGCCTCGTCGAAAGTCAAGCCCCAAATCGTGTTGCAGTCCGGATGTGCCGCTTCCGAGATCAGGCTACAAGCCATCGTGACATCCTCAAGCAGAACATCGGGAGAAGCAGTTACGTTGATAATCAAGCCGTGAGCGCCGTTGATGGTGGTCTCCAGCAGGGGGCTGGCGATTGCCGCACGCGCCGCGATTTCCGCCTTGTCTTTGCCTTCGGCACGACCGATACCCATGTGAGCGTAACCGGCATCCTTCATAATGGCGGTGACGTCGGCAAAGTCGAGGTTCAGCACGGCATCTGCCGTAATCAGCTCCGAAATGGACTGTACGCCCTGACGAAGCACGCTGTCGGCCTCCTGGAACGCGTTGGCCAAGGTGATGCGCTGATCGCTGACCAAACGCAGACGCTCATTGGGGATTACCACTAAGCTGTCCACGTGCTCGCGCAGAACGGCAATGCCGTTCTCGGCCTGTGCCATACGGCGCTGGCCCTCAAACGCAAACGGCTTGGTTACGATACCTACCGTCAAAATGCCCATATCGCGTGCGATTTCCGCCACAACCGGAGCCGCACCGGTACCGGTGCCGCCGCCCATACCGGCAGTAATAAACACCATGTCGGTACCTTTCAGGGCCGCCGTGATCTCGTCGCGGCTTTCCTCGGCAGCACGCTGGCCCTTTTCAGGGTTTGCACCGGCGCCCATACCGCGAGTCAGCTTTTCGCCGATCTGCAGCTTGGTACCGGCCTGCGAACGCATCAGCGCCTGATGATCGGTGTTGATCGCCAGAAACTCCACGCCCTTAATGCCGGAGGAAACCATGCGGTTGACAGCATTTCCGCCGCCGCCGCCGACACCGATAACTTTTATTTGGACACCTTCCTTAAAGGTTTCTTCTTCAAATTCGAAGCTCATGAAACTTCCTCCCGGTTCATATTTTATCAGCCACACCGCCCGACAATTCCGGCGGCCTCTTCGCCACAGTAGTTACTTTATAATTTTACCACGACGCGCACGGAATTTCAACTGTATTTTTTCAAAAAAAGACCTATTTTTTGTTTTTTCGGAAAAAGTTTTCCTTACCCCTCCAGAGCGTTTCCCGCATCCGGATCAGCCGGCACGTCGTCGCCCGAAACCGGCGTATCGTCGTCCGAAGTTGCCTTGTCGTCGTTCAAAAGCTCGGATGGCGTAAAAATCACCACCGGCGCTTCGATCTTTTCGTCGGAATATTGGCTGATATTCAGCAATCCGGTCGTTGTTTCGCCGTGACGCACCAGCACCTTCGGTAACGTACTGACAGCCACCGCCACCTCGTAATCCAAATTGGAATCGTTGCCCAGGGCAATATCGATCTGGTTTTTCCAGTTCAGCCGAATGTTACTGTGGTCGGACAAGTCGATCACACCGACACCGGTCAATCCATTGACCTGCATGGCGTCTACCAGCGTACAAATTGTTTCCAAATCTTTCCCGGACAGCACCTGTCCGCCGACTTCGTTGGATTCGGCTTTTACACCCTTCAAATAGAGTCGCCGGAACGGTCGATCGCTTTCCACCGGCATTTTCATCAACCCGACGCCTTCCCGGCTGATCACCATCCAGCTTCCGTCGGCATACACCGCTCCCAGCTCCTGATATTCCGTCAGCGTGACCGTCACCTCGCGATTCATAGCCACGTCGACGGACACGTCCTTCACGTACGAAAACGTTTCGGCAATATACCGTTCGGCGGTGCGCTCACTGACGGAAAAAACGCTCTGCCCCTCCAAAACACCGCTAATCCCGACGATCGCCGCTTCATCATACCGTGTATTTCCCACCACGGTAATTTTTTTTACGCCAAACCAGGACGAGGGTTTGCCGGTTTCCGCATCCACGCTACGGAGTGCCATCGGCAGCATCAGCAGGCTGCCGACGATCAGCAAAAAATCCAGCAGTGCCAGCACCACAAACAGCCGGAGACGGTTAGCGCTCCGCCTCTGGCTGTTCGTTTGTTTCGTTGCACTCCTTCGCTTCATACGTTGCCATTCCCATTCTTATTTATTCTTCCAGTATAAGAGAAGCTCCGACTTGTGTCAAGCCCCCTGTCAGCGATTCGTAGCCACGCTCCAAATGTTGCAAGCCGCTAATCTCCGTTTGCCCCTGTGCCGCCAATCCGGCCAGAACCAGTGCCGCTCCGCCGCGCAAGTCGGTACATTCCACCGGCGCTCCGGAAAGCTGTGCCACGCCCTCGACCACAGCAACCCGGCCCTCCACCTTGATCCGCGCGCCCATCCGCATCAGCTCGCTCACGTGCTTGTAGCGACTTTCAAAGATGGTTTCAATAAACACGCTGGTCCCCTTTGCCAGGCACGCCATCGTCATCAGTAGCGCCTGCGCATCGGTCGGGAAGCCGGGATACGGCAACGTTCGCACCGTTTTTACCCGTCGAAGTCGTCCCGGCGCACTTACCAACAGCTCGGTGTCCCAAGCGGTTATACTGCACCCCATCTCTTCCAGCAAGGGGATCACTGCCCGGAGCTGTGTCGGGCAGACGTTTCGCAAGAACAGCGAGCCACCTGTTACCGCCGCCGCGCCCATATAAGTTACGGTTTCAATGCGGTCGGGAATTACCCGGTGGTGACATCCTGTCAACCGCTCTACGCCATCGATCACAATCGTGCCTTCGCCGGCTCCACGTATGCGCGCGCCGCACGCCGTCAAAAAATCGCACAAATCCACGATTTCCGGTTCGCGCGCCGCGTTATAAATCGTCGTAGTTCCGGCCGCCGTCACCGCCGCCAGCAAAACGTTTTCGGTTGCACCCACGCTGGGGAAGGACAGCATAATCGGGCATCCGACTAGCCGCCCATTCACACGACAGCACAGCTTGCCGCCCTCCTCCCGAATCTGCAGCCCCATCCGTCTTAAGGCAGACAGATGTAAATCAATCGGACGCGGTCCCAGCTCGCATCCGCCGGGAAACGACAGCACCGCTTCTCCGGCGCGGGCAACCATGGCGCCTAAAAAAATAATGGAAGAACGCATCTCACGCATCAGCGAATTCGGAACGTCCCACTGCGTCGGTGCCGTGGCATCCACCGTGATCACCGAACCATCCTGCCGAACGTCACAGCCGAGATGCCGCAAAATTTCCGAAGCCGCCCGCACGTCTGACAGTGCCGGGCAATTTTCAAGCTCGCACGCACCCGGCACCAGCAACGTCGCCGCCAAAATCGGCAACACACTGTTTTTGGCACCGTGAATATGTACCGCTCCGTTAAGACGGCGACCGCCGTCAACGATCAACCTTGCCATCGACTTGCCCCTTTCCTTGCAATCACAGGAAGCTCTCTATTTCATCCTATGATTTCCAAGAAAGAGGGTGACGCTTATTGCTTCAGCACGTCACGTACTACGGCCAAAATCCGCCGATCGGCATCCAGCACGGCCGCCTCGCCGGAGGCGTTGCCCATGCGTTGCAGCCTGTCGGGCGACAGCGCTATCCGGCAAATTTCCTCCCACAGGCGATCAGCTGTCAGGTCTTTTTCCTCAATGCAAACCGCCGCGCCGCGCTCTGCCAGCGCCATAGCGTTATAAAACTGATGGTTTTCCGCCACGTAGGGCGACGGAATCAGGATCGCCGGCTTTTTCAGTGCCGGCAACTCGCTGAGTGTCATCGCACCGCAACGGCAAATCACCAAATCCGCCGCCGCCATACAGCGCGGCATATCCTCAATATAATCGCGCACCCGCAAGGCTGTCCCGTCGGGAACGATCCCCGCCTGTGCCAGCAGTTCCTGCACGTGCTCGTGGTTTTTACCGCGTCCGGTACCGACGATAAACTGCATCCGAGAAGCCTCCGGATGCCCCAGCACACCGACAATCGCTTCGTTGATCGGACGCGCGCCAAGACTGCCGCCAAAGCTCAACACCAACGGTCTGTCGTCAACGCCCAATTCGTTGCGAGCCGTCTGCCGATCAAGCGAGGTCAGTCCGTTTCGCAGAGGATTGCCGGTCACAACCACCGGTGCATCGGCAGGCAGATGCTTTCGCGCCGCCTCATCCGATACCATGATGGCTTTGGCATACGGCGCCAGCATCTTCACCGTTACGCCCGGAAGGGCGTTCGACTCGTGAACCAACATCGGCACTCCCAGCTTTGCCGCCGTGCGCAACACCGGCCCGCACACGTAGCCGCCGGTGCCGATCGCCACGTCCGGCTGAAACTCCCGCACGATTTTGGCGGCCTCGCGTCCGGCGGTAACCGCATGATACGCCGCCCGCACGTTTTTGCGGAGGGATTTCAGAGATAGCTTGCGCTGAAAGCCCTCCACGGTAATCGTGCGAAGCTTATAGCCCGCTTTCGGCACCAACACCGTTTCCATGCGGCCTTCGGCACCGACAAACAAAAACTCCGCATCCGGATATTCCTTGCGAATGGCATCGGCAATGGACAACGCCGGGTTAATATGCCCCGCCGTTCCGCCGCCGGCCATCAGTACACGCACAACAACGCCCTCCTATTCGCGGTCGGTTCGCAATCTGGCCTGTCGCGACACCGAAAGCACCACGCCCATCTGTGTCAGCAACATGACCAGCGACGAACCGCCGTAGCTGAAAAACGGCAGGCTGATTCCGGTGTTCGGAATCGTATTCGTCACCACCGCCAGATTAAATATCACCTGCAGCCCGATCTGCGCCGTTAAGCCGATCGCCAGCATCGAACCAAATTTATCCGACGCCTTCATGCCGATCACAAAGCCGCGCCACACCAGCAACGCAAACAAAACGATGATCAGCACCGCGCCGACAAAGCCCATTTCCTCGCACACGATGGCAAAGATGAAATCGTTCTGCGGCTCCGGCAAAAACAGGTGCTTTTGCCGGGAGTTTCCCAATCCCTCGCCCATAAGGCCGCCGGAACCAATCGCGTACAAAGACTGTACCGTCTGCCACGCCACGTCGCGTCCCGTCTTACCACCCTCATACAGCGTATCGGAGGTGTATACCGCCAGCGGATCCAGCCACACGGCAATCCGGTCCTGCTCGTACCCCAGAACGAACACCATCAAAAACACGCCGGCCGCGCCGATCCCTACAGTCAGGAGCAACCACCGCGCTCGCGTGCCACCGACAAACATCAAGACCAGCCCGATCATCATAATCAAGATTGTGCCGGACAGGTGCGGCTCCACAAACACCAGTGCGCACGTGACCAGCAACACCAGCATGAACGGTACGTATCCCTTGGTAAATCGCTTCATATCGTCCTGAAACAGCGACACAAAGTGAGCAAACAACAAAATAACGGCGAACTTCGCAATTTCGGACGGCTGTACGTTAAAGCCGGGCAACGGTATCCACCGGCGAACGTTTTGAATCGCCGGCAAAAACAACACGATGATCAATAACAGCCAGGAAATTCCCATAACCGGCAACGCAAACTTGTGCAACGCATGATAATCCACCAGCGAAACCAGTAGCATCAGCACCACGCCAATCACGGCATAGATCAGCTGCCGCTTGATGTAAAAATAGCTGTCACCGTCATTCTGATAATAGGAGTATGCATAGCTGGCCGAAAACAGCGAAACCAGCCCAACCACCAAAATCAGCATTAGCAACACAAAAAACGGCATATCAAAGCCGGAAGCACGCGAAAACAATCCCAAAATGCGCCGGGGACGTAACGCGTTATTCGGCTCTCGAAGCGCCTTTTCGTTTTCCTTTGCCACAAGCGGCCTCCCTTCTCTTGCCACAACAAGCGGTTATTACAAAACCAGCACCAAGCACAACGCGCCAGCCAGCACGGTTACCAGACAAAACACACAGACGATGGTGTTTTCGCTCCAACCGCACATCTCAAAATGGTGGTGAAGCGGGCTCATCTTAAACAATCGCTTGCCGTGCGTCAGCTTGAAATAGGAAACCTGAAGCACCACCGACAAGGTCTCTGCCACGTAGACGATCCCCAGCAGTGCCAACAAAAACGGATGCTCCAGTCCAAACGCTACCGCACACAGCGCACCGCCGATAAACAGCGAGCCGGTGTCGCCCATAAAAACGCGCGCCGGATGAAAGTTCCAAACCAAAAAGCCAGCCAACGCCCCAGCCATGGCCGAGGTCAAGATGCCATACCCCATCGCGGAGGCCCCACACAAAACAAGTAAAAACAAAAACGCCACCAGCGAAACCGACGCGCACAAGCCGTCGATTCCATCGGTCAAATTGGTAGCATTGGTTATTGCCACAATAATAAACATGGCGATGGGAATAAACCACACGCCGGCTTCCCAAAAGCCGTAAAACGGAACGTACATCCGAGTGGCACCCGTCAGATACAGAGTGACCGTGTATGCCGCCGAAACCAACAGCTGTGCCGCCATTTTTTGGCGACTGGTAAGCCCCAAATTCCGCTTGCGGACCACTTTAATAAAATCGTCCAAAAAACCGATAGCACCAAAACCAACGGCCAGAATCATTCCGGCAAACAGGCGGGTAACGTCGCCCGTCATTTGCGTTGCCGTCACCACCTTGGTCGGCAACAGCAGCTGGCTGACCGTCATGGCCAGCACAGCGGCGATCAGCATTGCCGCAATAAAGATTACGCCGCCCATGGTTGGCGTGCCCTGCTTATTTTTGTGCCACGCCGGTCCTTCCTCACGAATCGTTTGTCCAAACTTCAGTCGATGCAGTACCGGAATCAGCCGTTTACCCAAGTATACCGCTATCAAAAACGCCGCCAGTGCCGTTGCCACCCACGTCACCGATACTGTTATTTCCATGTTTACCGCTCCTCATTCGGCAAAGACGAAAGCGCCTCCGCCACAATTTCTCTTTCGTCCAGATGAATGGTCTTATCCTTTAATATTTGATAAGTCTCGTGTCCCTTACCGGCCAACAGCACCGTGTCACCTGGCTGTGCATGGGCGATTGCCCAGTGAATCGCCTCCACGCGATTCGGAATTACCGTATACGGCGTGGCGGTGTCCGCCAGCCCCTCCAAAATATCTTGAATAATCGCCTCCGGCTCCTCCGTGCGCGGATTGTCGGACGTAACCACCAAAAAATCTGAAAGCTCTGCTGCCGCAGCACCCATTTTGGGACGCTTCGTACAATCGCGATCGCCGCCGCACCCAAACACCGTCACCAGTCGTCCGGCTTTACACGCGCTCAGTGTGCGACAAATATTGACCAGCCCGTCCGGTGTGTGTGCATAGTCGATCACCACGGTAAAGTCGCGGCCGGTTGGTACCACCTCGGCGCGGCCCTTAACGATCCCCGCCTGCCCCAGCGCCGAAACAACGGTCGCAAACGGCACGCCCAGCACGTGGGCACACGCAGCGGCTCCCAGCGCATTGTATACCGAAAAGCGCCCCGGTGTCGCCAAACGCACGCGCCCGATTTCTCCCAGAGAAACCAGTTCAAAATCCACGCCATCCGGCCGCTGACGAATGTTATGCGCCACATAATCCGCCGACGAATCCCGCTCGGAATAGGTCACAACCGGGCACGACAGCTCTTCGCTCATCGTGGCATACCAAGCGTCGTCTTTGTTAAAGACCGCTCGATCGCACAGCGAAAACAGACGCTTTTTGGCCGCCGCATACGCCTCCATGGTTTTGTGATAATCCAAATGATCCTGCGTCAGGTTGGTAAAAATACCGGCATCAAACCGGCACCCCTCCACACGCCCCTGATCCAGCGCGTGAGAAGAAATTTCCATAACGACGTAATCGCATCCGGCGTCCGCCATCTGCGCAAACGTCTGTTGCAGATCGTAAGAATCCGGGGTCGTATGCCCCGACGCCAGCTCGCAATCACCAATCAGATTGCAAATGGTTCCAATCAACCCGACCGTGTGACCGGCCTGTTCCAAAATGGCTTTTAGCAAATAGGTTGTGCTGGTTTTCCCGTTCGTACCGGTCACACCGATCAGGTGCATTCGTTCGGACGGATGCCCAAACCACGCGGCACTCATCTGTGCCCACGTGCGGCGGCTGTTTTCCACCACGATCTGATTCGGCAAGCCGAGATCGCGCTCAACCACAATCGCCGCCGCGCCCTGCTCCAACGCCTGCGCCGCAAAAGCGTGACTATCCACGCCGGTGCCCCGAATACATACGAACAGACACCCAGCCGACACCTTCCGGGAATCGCGGCACAACGCCGTGATCTCCCGCTCCGCAAAGTCGCAAACCACGCCGGTATTCTTCAATAACTCTTTCAGCTTCATACGGCCCTCCGTTATTCCGTCGCATCCTGATATACGATCCCGATCTCAACGACCGTGCCCTCGGGAACGGTCGTCCCCGCTTCGACGTTTTGCCGCTCCACAACCGCCTGTCGTGTCGCCGGCTCTTCGGTACGTTCGATCGGATACCCCACCAATTTTACGTTAAGACCGGCGTCGGTCAACAGACGGTTGGCATCAAAAAGACTTTTTCCGACAACCGCCGGTACCGTTGTCGGAGTCGGCTCGACACCATCCGTATACACGACCACCGTTCCGCCCTTGGCAATCGGCGTTCCTGCCTCCGGCATTTGGCCGGTAACCAGCTTTCCGTCGCCAACCACGCGCACCGTCAAGCCATGCTGCTGCAACAGAACCCCGGCTCGTGTAACCGACGTCTCCGTCACCTGCGGAACCACGGTTGTCAGCGCTTCCTGCTCCGCCTCGGTGTATTGTGGTTGAACTCCTAAATACGGCAGCACGTCGGCAAATATCTTTTGCGCTACCGGTGCCGCCAACGTGCCGCCGTATCGAATGTACGTTTGCGGTTCGTCCACCAGCACCAGTACCGCGATTTGCGGATCGTCCGCCGGTGCAAAGCCGCAAAACGAGGCTACCACGTTTTTTCGCCCATTGGCGGCAAGTCCCTGGTCGGTCTTTTCCGACGTCCCTGTTTTTCCCGCCACGCGGTATCCTGCCACGTAGGCGTTTTTCGCGCCCCCACCGTCCACTACGCCCTCCAGCAACGCACAAATCCGTGCTGAAACGTCCTTGGAGATGACGCGGCGTCGTACCGTGCGCTCCACTTGGCGAAGCTCTCCGCCATCCGGTGAAAGCACCCGACTGACCACGTAGGGCTGTAATAGCTCGCCGCCACCGGCCACCGACGCAACGCCGGTAATCATTTGAATCGGCGTCACCTTAAAGGTTTGCCCAATGGAGGAAGTAGCAACGTCCACCGCCGTAATACTTTCCGCACGGTGATACAGCGACGCCGTCACGCGCGCCTCACCCAGCATATCGATGCCGGTCGGCTCGGTAAAGCCAAACAGAGCGTGATAACGCGGAAACAGGGTCGTCCCGATCAAAGAGCCGATACTCATAAACGCCGGATTGCAGGAGTGAGAAATTGCCTCGGCCAACGTTTGACTGCCATGACTTCGCGGATACACGTGACACTTCATCGTACGCACCCCGGCCATGGTATAGGTACCGTTACAATAAAACGTGGATCGTTCGGAAATAAGCCCTTCCTGCATCGCCATCGAAGCGGTAAAAATCTTAAATACCGAGCCCGGCTCGTAAAAATCGGAGATCGCCTTGTTTTTCCACTGCTTTTGCAGAGCATTCAGGTACGCTTCGCTTTTTTCGTTTCCCGACAGCAACGCAATCTGTGCCGCCACGTCGGGATTACTAACCGTGCGCGGCTGATTCAAGTCGTAATCGCCCTTGGCCGCCATCGCCAGAACTTCCCCGGTCTTTACGTTCATCACGACCGCACAGGTGCGATTGGCGGCGCCGGTTTCTGCCAACGCCACCTCCAACCGGTTTTCCACAATGCGTTGTACGTTCACGTCCACGGTCAGGCACAACGTGTTTCCCTCGCCGGCCGCCAGCGTCGTTTCGTATCGTAAATCGTTGGGCAGATCGTCGCCGCGGCCGTTTGCCGTGGTAATCACCCGCCCGGCAGTCCCCGCCAACTCTGCGTTATACTTGGCCTCCAGCCCTTCCAAACCAACGTTGTCGGTTCCGGTAAAACCGATGACACAGGACAAGGTGCTTCCCAGCGGGTACTCCCGTTTATAATCCTGAATCACACGAAACACGCCGGTCAAGCCCTGTTGCTTGACCCAAGCAATAAACCCATCCCGCAGGCTCGTGTCGATCTTTGCCTTAACCACCTCGTAGCGTGAAGAAGTTCGGGCCACCTGTCGTGCCAGCTTGTCGGCATCCACCCCCAACAGCGTCGGCAGGTCACGACAGATCACCGTGCGCGCCGCTTCGTCGGGGATTTCTCCCGGCTCCATCAAAATCGTCGCCACCTCGACACTGCGCGCCAATACAACGCCGTTGCGGTCAAGGATCGCTCCTCGTTTATCCGAGATGACGCTATCGGTCAACTGCTGATCCGTCGCCAGCGCCTGCCAGGCCTCGTGCTCCACCAGTTGAAGCACGCCCAGCCGTCCACACACCGTCGCAAAGCAGAGCACCACCGCCGCCAATATCAGCAGCGCGCGTCTCCACGTCGTCGCCGACGGTGCTTTCATTGAAACGTCCTGTTGATGCGTTCGCTTCATAACAGGCGTCCTCTCACACGATTTACCGCGTATTAGAAAATGTTGTTATCGTAAGTAAATTCCACGGTGACAACGGCGCCCTTCGGCACGCTGGTTCCGGCCTCCGCCGATTGCTTCACCGCTTTGGCTACGCCACCCGACGTGTTGATACCGGAAATTACCACGTTGATTCCCGCTTTTTTCGCCGCTTGGTTGACCTGTGACAGGCTCTTGCCGGAAAAATCGGGAGCCGTGGTTGTTTTCAGCTCGCTTTCATCGGTATACAGCCACACCACGCCATCCTTCGGAATCGAGACGCCGCTTTCCGGCACCTGACGCACAACCTTATCGCCGTTACCCACCGTTTCGTAGGTCAACGAAGCCGACGTCAGCGACGTTGCCGCAACCGAGACTCGCTTGCCTGTGACCTGCGGCACACTGTGATCCAAATTTGCCAATTCCTCTTCCGTATAGGTCGGCTCCACACCCAGATACGGCAAAATATCGCGTAGGATATTCCGCCCCACCGGAGCGGCAACGCCGGCACCGGATTTTAGTGTCTGCGGCTCATCGACCATCACCAGCACCACCACTTCGGGGTTGTCTGCCGGGGCAAGGCCGCCGAAAGAGGCAATAACCTCTACGTTCTTATCCTTATCCTCTTCGGATTTGGTTTCGGTCTTTTCCGAAGTACCGGTTTTACCGGCAATGCGATAGCCGGCAACGTAGGCACTACCAATCGCGCCGCTGCTAACTGCGTTTTCCAACATGTCACAAACTCGTTGTGAGGTCTGTTCCGATATTACCTGACGCTTCACCACCGGCTCAGTCGTCGAGATCACGTTGCCGTCGCTGTCCACAACCTTTTGCACCACGTAGGGCTGCATCAGATTACCGCCGTTGGCAATCGCGCACAACGCCGTTGCCATTTGCAGTGGCGTCACCTTAAAGGTTTGGCCGATCGACGATGCCGCGACGTTAACTGGAGTCATGGTGTCCGCCGTGTAGTACAGCGCCGAAGAGGGGGTCTGCTCGCCCAGCAAATCCACGCCGGTGCGCGAGGTGAACCCAAAGCCGACGTAGTATTTGCAAAACAGAGGCGCCTTGATCAGGCCGCCCAACGTCATAAAGGCCGGGTTGCAGGAGTTGGCGATCGCCTGCCGAAACGTTTGCTGCCCGTGGCCGGCATACCAGCATTTCATGGTTCGGTCCGCAATATGGTAAGTGCCGTTACAGTAAAAGGACGACGTTTCGCTGACCAAGCCCTCTTCCAGACCGATCGAGGCGATGATTGTCTTAAAGACCGACCCCGGCTCGTAAAAATCCAACGCCTTGTTACGATACTGCTTTAATCGCGCCTGACGGATCGCTTCCGCCTGTTCATCGCCCGACAGCAACGCAATCTGCTCCGCCACGGTCGGATCACTGATCTCCAAGTAATTGTTCGGATCGTAGTCGCCCTTAGTGGCCATCGCCAAAATGGCACCGGTGTCCACGTCCATAACAATCGCGCAACCGCGATTGGTGGCCTGGTATTCGTCGATGGCTTCCGACAAATACTTTTCCGTAACCTGCTGAATATACTGATCCACCGTCAGCACCAGGCTGTTCCCGTCCACAGCGTTGACCGTATACTCGTAATCCAGCGAAGTGGGGAGCTTGTCGCCTGACGTGTTTTGCGCGATCACCATGCGTCCCGGAATACCGGACAGCGTGTCATCATATTTCAGCTCCAGCCCCTCGCGCGCTACATTGTCCGTGCCGACAAAGCCCAGCACGTTAGACAACATCGTTCCCAACGGATATTCACGCTTGTAGTCCGTAATTACCCGGAACACGCCGGCCAATCCGTTGTTGTTAACCCACTCGATAAACTGATCGCCCACCGATTTGTCAACCTTGGATTTGACCACCTCGTATTGCGAAATACTCTTCTGCGTTTTAGCATACAGAGCATCCCGATCCACGTCCAGCATAGCCGACAGCTCGTTGGCGATCTTCTCGCGCGTGGTTTCCTGTAAAATGTTCTTTGGTGACATCACGATGGTACAAACCTCGCGCGTTTGCGCCAGCACCGTCATGTTGGCATCGTAGATTTGACCGCGATTGGCGGAAATCTCCACGTCGCTGAGCTGCTGCGCCACCGCTTTTTGCTCCCAATAATCCTGTTGTAACACCTGGACGCTAAACAAATTGGCCGCCAGCAAGGCGAAGCACAGAAAAACGCCGAGCACCAGAAACAGCGCGCGACGGCGCATCGCCACCCGCTGTGAGGTCGGTCGTTCTTTCTTTTCCTTTTTTCGTAACACTCCTGTACACCTCGCTTGTTGGAAAGAAAAGAGAGTTAAGACGCTACCATCCCAACTCTCCTCATCCGAGGTTCCGTTTCAGTGTATGTTCCTGCCACTGCCCAATAGAACCTATCTGTACGATTAACTCCGGTAACGTCCGCGACGATCGCGACGACCCTTACACCCTACTCCGCTTTGCTCGAAACGCAGTCGGCGTTTAGCCGATCCAGCCCGTCAGCGTATTCCACAGAGAACTCCAAAAGCTCGTCTCCGGTTCTGCCTGTTCGGCAGACGACGCCACCGGGGCAACGGTAAAATAATCCACCTGGCCGGACTGAATTTGCTCGAAGCCGTTCTTTTCGGCATAGTCCGCTACGCTTTCCGCCGAAGTTTTTGCGGCAAGCTCGCCTTCCAAACGCTTAATCTCACCGGCCAGCTCGCTGTCCTGCTCGTTTGTCAGCGTGATCGCGTTATTCGTTTCCGTCAGCTTCACCTGGCTGGTAATCATAGCCGCCAAAACGAAAACCACACAACAAGTAACCGCTACCGTCGCCGCTCCGTTAATCAGCTTTTGCACCGTGCGGCGGCGGCGCTCCGCTTTGGTTTCTTTTTTGCTGCGAATGGGGGTGATCTTCGCCTTTTTCGGCTCAAACAACGACAGATCATACGCTTCGGACCCGTAATTTGCCATGTCGATCACTCTCCTTTATCATCATACCGTGGGGGTAAATTCGCTCAACTTTTCAATGCAACGCAGCTTCGCACTGCGGCTACGGGGGTTTTCGGCCAGCTCCTGCTCGGAGGCTTCCACCGGCTTGCGATAAACCAATCGCCCCGCCGGTTGCCGCCCACATACACAAACGGGAAACGACGGCGGGCAGGTACAGCCCTTACAAAAATCGGAAAACCGCTGTTTGACCATGCGATCCTCCAGCGAATGGAAGGTGATTACCGCCAAACGGCCTCCCACCTTCAAGGAATCAAAAGCAACATCCAACGCTTCAGACAGGCAATCCAGCTCGGCATTAACCGCAATTCGCAGCGCCTGAAATGTTTTCCGCGCCGGATGACCGTCGCGACGAACCGCGGCAGGAACCGCCTGCTTGACCAGCTCGGCCAGCTCAGCGGTGGTTGCCAGCGGCCGTATCGCCCGTTGGCGAACAATCGCACGGGCAATCGCCCTGGAAAACTTTTCTTCACCGAAGCGAAATAAGATGTCGGCCAACTCCTGCTCGCTCAAATCGCGGAGCAGATCGGCGGCGGTAAGCCCTTCTTGGCTCATCCGCATATCCAACGGCGCATCGGCGTGATAAGAAAACCCTCGCGACGGCTCGTCCAATTGATGAGAGGAAACGCCAATATCCAGTAAAATACCGTCCACACGATCGATCCCCATATCTTGAAGGACGCGATCCATATAACGAAAATTGGAACGGACAACAACAGCAGGTAAGCCGGACAGACGCGCCGTTGCTTGCCGAACGGCATCGGGATCCTGATCCAAGGAGATCAGGCGGCCGCCCTGCAAGCAAGAAGCGATCGCGTGGGAATGGCCCCCTCCGCCGGCTGTGCCGTCAACGTACGTGCCATCCGGGCGAATCGCCAGCGCGGCCAGAGTTTCTTCCAGCAGTACCGGGCGGTGATATGCATACACAGATGCCTGTTCCATATCAGAAGCCCAGCTCCATGAACTCGGCTTCCACTTCTTCGGAGGTCATACTGCCCATATCCTCCTCGTACAGCGCCGGATTCCAAATCTCCGCACGGTTGCCGGCACCAATCACCAGCGCTTCCTTTTCCAGAGAAGCATATTCCAACAGGTGGCGAGGCAACAGAATACGCCCCTGCGAATCAATCTGTACGTCAACGGCGTTGGCGGACAAATACCGCTGGAGCTTGCGCGCCTTGGTAAGGGGCATTTGTGCCAGCCCTTCCTGCAGTTTGTCCCATTCCTCGGTAGAGTACAGGCTGACGCAGTGATCCATCACCGCCGCCGCAATAAACGACGAGCCCAGCTTGTCTCGCAGCTTGGCAGGAACGAACAAACGCCCCTTGGCATCGACGTTATGTTGAAAACGACCGTACAGCATCTGTTCGTCACCTCTCTTCCTGCGATAACTGTCCACTGTGGAAAACTCGGTGGAAAGTGTGGAAAGCCACCACTTTGCACCACTTCGCTCCACTTGAACTTATTATAACGCCACTTTTACAAAAAATCAAGATGCAACGCAGAAAAATCTCTATCTATTTTTTGCCAAAAAAAGAACGCACCCGACAAGGTGCGGATGCGTCGAATTTTCGTATTAAGCGATCAGTTGAACCAGGGTAACCATCACCGGCATGGTAAGCACCGAAAACACGGTGGACAACGCCACCAAATTGGCGGCCGTTTCGGCATCCTGCCCGTATTTTCCGGCAAACATGGAAACCGCGGCGGCAATCGGTGCGCCGGCGGAGATAGTCATGGAGGAAAGCAAGGTGCCCCGAATACCAAACAGATACAAGACACCGACCGTTACCAGCGGCACCAGCAACAGCCGCACGGCGCAGGCCGCATAATAGGTTTTGTTGCGAAGCGCCGCGCCAAGATCGACCCTGGAAAGATAATAGCCGGTAAACAGCATGGGGATCGGCGTGTTCAATGCCGCTAGGTGTGAGATCGGCGTGCGAATCAATGCCGGCAGTGAGGTAGGCAACACCAAGATCACCACACCGATCAGCAGCCCGATTATGCCGGGACTCAACAGCATTTTTCGAGGTGAGAAACGCTGATTTGACCGATCCATCGTCAGCAGCCCGTAGCTCCACAAGGTCAAATTCAGCGCCGTAACGTACGTGGCACCATAAAAAACGCCTTGTTCGCCCAACACCGCCTGCTGTAACGGCAAGCCCATGAAGCCGGCATTGGACAGCACCGCCGCCAAACGCAAAACCCGATCGCGCGGTGTATCCCGTCGATACAGAAGCTGTGCGATCCCCACGGCAATCAGGTGAATGACGATCCCCACCAGCAACGCGAGCCCCAGCTCACGCAGAACCGACCAACTGAATTCACGCTCAAACGAAAGAGCAATGACGCACGGCGTTGCCAACAGCAACGCCACGTCCGAGAGCACCTTGGCTCCGGTTTCGTTGATAATGCCGCGTTTTCCCAGCAAATACCCGACGAAAATGAGAACAAACAAAATCAGCACCTGCTGACCGACCGTGAACACATACTCCATGAGCGAGCCTTCCTTGCGATAATCTGTTGCTATTGTAGCTCAAAACGCGACAAAATACAAGAAAAAGTTCGCTCCGCCGACACGTCTGCCACTTACGCGCAATAATGTGCGGTTGATCCGTTCAGCTCATACAGCAACCGCTCGGCGGCGACGCGACGTTGTACCCGGCGACGACGAACGCGGTTTCTGGCCTTGGCGGCATCCCGCTTCAGCGCCAGCGTACAGCACAAAAAAACCGTAACGCGGCACGCCGACAGCACAATTTCCAGCGCCACCGGCACCGCCGTAAAGACGATCCCGCATACCGAAAGCTCCATAACGGCCATCACACCGGGAATCCACGCCATGCGATGCGACAGCGTGGACGGCCGCCGCGTTGCCAAACAAAACGTCATCAGCCCAAACACCAATGCCGAAATAATACCGAACGTCATACCGATTTCCTCCGTTTGCCAAACAATCGAACAAATGTTTATGTTTGAATTATATCACGTTTTTCCGACCTGTCAAGCAAAAAACGAAAATTTGTTCGGTTTTTTCGAAAAAAACATCCTGCGGCGGAAAGCCGCAGGACGTCATTGGTTTTGATCAGAAAATCGACCGCTCGGCGACGGCTTTATAACCGGCTTGCATTTTCCGTGCGACAACTGACGCGCCGCAAACTCGGTTACTGCATCAACGCCTTTGTCGCCGTCACCGTGTTTTTGAGCAACATGGCAATCGTCATCGGGCCAACACCGCCGGGAACCGGCGTAAAATAACTCGCCCGTTCAACGGCCTCCGGGGCCACGTCGCCGCACAATTTTCCTTCGGCGTTGCGGTTAATTCCCACGTCCACCACAACGGCACCGGGCTTCACCATATCGGCGGTAACGAACCCGGCGCGCCCGACGGCGGCAACCAGCACGTCGGCCGTGCGACAAATTTCCGCCAGGTTGGCGGTACGCGAATGGCAAATCGTCACCGTGGCGTTTTCGTGCAACAACAGCATGGCCATCGGCTTACCGACGATGTTACTGCGGCCGATCACAACGCAGTGCTTTCCCTCCACGGCAATGCCGGTGCGATGCAACAGCTCCATAACACCTGCCGGTGTGCAGGGCAAAAACGTGTAGTCGTCCAGCATAATCTGTCCCACGTTGGCAGCATGGAAAGCGTCCACGTCCTTGCGCGGCGAAATCGCTTCGATTACCGCTTTGTCATCCAGTGGCTTCGGCAAAGGAAGCTGACACAGAATCCCGTGAATATCAGAACGCTCGTTCAGCTTTTCCACCAGCGCCAACAGCTGTTCTTGTGTCGTATCAGCAGGAAGCGCAAACTCCTCCGAGCGAATTCCCACCTCGGCACAAGCCTTCTTCTTATTGTTCACATACACTCGCGACGCCGGATCGTCACCGACAACGATTACCGCCAAGCCGGGAGCTACGCCCTGCCGAGCCAACGCCTCAACCTCGGCGCGAACTTCCTGCCGAACCGTCGCTGCAATGGCTTTCCCGTCAATTCTGTTCGCCATCGGTTACCTCCTGCTCTGTCTCGGCTTCCGCAACCTGCTCCGCTTCAGCGGCCGTTTCCGGAGTCGCCCCATCCTCTACTTCGCTCGTTTCTGCGTCGGCGGATTCGCCGTCATCCGGCACAATCTCGTTTTCCGCCAAAGCCGCTTCCTCGGCAAACAAATTGCCTGGCGAGCGCGATTCACGGTTCTTCAAAACGAAGTACAACGTCACTCCGCCGACAACCGACACCGCCGCCACCAAGCAGGACACCGGCATGGTGCCAACGTACAGGCTGTCGGTACGAAGCTGTTCGATAAAAAACCGTCCGGCACCATACCACATAATATATAAGGAAAAGAGCTGTCCGCGGAACCGATACGCTTTTTTAGAAACGATATGTATTACCAACAAGCCGAGCAAGCACCACAGGGACTCGTACAAAAACGTGGGATGCACCGGCTCCAGCGGATCGTAGCCGGAAGCATTGGCATAGCCGCTACCGATAATACTGCCCGTCATTCCCCAGGGCAACGTGGTGTTGCCGCCAAAGGCCTCCTGATTAAAGAAGTTGCCCCACCGACCGATCGCCTGACCGATCAAAAAGCCGGGTGCCGCCAGATCGAACATCCGCAACGTATCCACCTTGCGAAGCGGACACACCCACAGTGCCGTTACAAACGCGACGATTACGCCACCGTAAATTGCCAAGCCGCCCTCCCAGATGCGCAAAATGCTCAACGGGTCGGCAAAGTACTGTGCACGATCCTCCGAAAAAATAACGTAGTACAGGCGCGCACCGACAAAAGCAAACAGCGTACAAACCAATATCACGTCGGTCATCGCATCCTTTGAAATGCGAAACTCATCCGCACGTCGATAGGCGTAAAACACCGCCAGCAAAAAGCCGATCGCGATCAACACCCCATACCAGCGAACGGTAAATTCCATTCCGCCGATGGTAAAGGAAAAAATCTCCTTGCTGATGCTAAAGCTCCAGCCGAGCTTTGGGAAAGAAACATAATCCACGACGTATCATCCTTTCTGTTGTAGCGGCGTTACCACCGACAGAGTTGAAGCAGATTCCGCAAAATCCGTGTTCAGCCGCCACTCAACCGCCTCGACGGTGAGGTTGGCCGTTGCCTCCAAAAGATCAAAAACGCCGGCTCCGTCCAAATGTGACGCAACCAACAAATCGGCGCAAGCCTCCGGATTGTCCAATCCGCTGATCATCTGCCCATACACCGCCTTGCGCGCGCTTTCAAATTCATCGGGCTCGATTCCGTTTTGCTGCAAACGGCGCACCTCGGCACGGAAAGCCTCCGCCACCGCGTCGGGATCGCGCGATTCACCACCGACAATCCACACGCCGTAGCCAGGGCCGTTGAAATATTCCACGTCGAAGGTGGCGTTAATCAGCTCCCGCTTCATCAAGGAAGCGTATAGCGCCGACGCTTTTCCACCGAGCAGTTCCTCCAGCACCTGCGCCGCCGCCAGCTCTGTCGCAGCTTCGGGGAGCAGACCCTTCGAGGTGTCCAGCGGTGCCTTATAGCCCAGATAAAACAGCGGAACCACCACCGGCAGAGCGACCTCGATTCGATTCGTAACCGCCTCGTGCGGCTCACACAGTGGCGCACGACGCGGCACCTTCGGTTCGCAGGGACGCAACAGTCGATCGGCAACCGCCTCTACCTGCTCGCAGGTGACGTTACCGGTCACTGCCAGCACCATGTTGTGAAGATTGTAAAAGGTGTCGTAGCAGGAATATAACAGCTCCGGTGTAATCTGAGCAATGGATTCCACCGTCCCGGCGATATCGGTATGCACCGGGTGCTCCCGGTACAGGCCGGCCAGCATATTACAAAACACACGGCGATACGGTGAATCCTCGCCCATGCGGATTTCCTGCCCGATGATGCCCCGTTCCTTTTCCACCGTTTTTTCAGTAAAGTAAGGCTTCTGTACAAAGTCCAGCAAGATTTCCAACGATTCCGTCAGTTGCCGGGTACAGGAAAACAGATACGCCGTCTGGTCGAAGGAGGTAAACGCGTTGGCGTTGGCACCGGTTTCGGCATATCGCTCGAACGCATCGCAATCCTCGTTTTCAAACAGCTTGTGCTCCAAATAGTGAGCGGTCCCCGCCGGAAGTTCCAGCGGTTCCCCCACGCCGTCCTTCAGACACCGGGTATCAATGGCACCATAATTGGTCGCAAACACCGCATAGGCCGTGGTATACTCTTGCTTTGGCCACACGTAAATCGGCAAACCGGATCGGTGCTTCAGAAAATAACAGCGTTCATCCGCTCTATCGCAACGAAGCTCTTGCCATTCAGCCATCAACACATTCCTCCTCCGGTGCCAGCAAATACACACATTCACACCGCAGCCGGGAGGCGGCGCGGATCACGGCGTCCCGATTCACCCGTTCCACCGCTTTCCGAGCCTCCTGCGGCGATTGCCGTTGTGACAACAACGTTTGAGAAAGATACCACGAAGCCAGCGAGGCTTGCGAATCGCTCATCGCCTCAAACTGCTGGATCACACAGCGACGCGCTGCCTCCAGCTCGTCGTCAGTAAACCGGCCGCTCACCAGCGCCTCCACCTGCCGCAAAACTTCCCGTTCGGCACGGTTGGCGTTGGCGTCGTCCACGCCGCTTTGTACGAACAGCAGTCCCTTCTTGCGATCGTAGGAGGAAGAACAATAATAGCACAGGCTCAATTTTTCCCGCACGTTGCGGAACAAGAGCGACGACGGTGTGCCGCCCAACAGGGCGTTCATCAGCCGGGTTGCCATCACGTCCTCGTCCGGCTCAGCGCAATCGGTACGAAATCCCATAACCAGCTTGGACTGATTGAGTGCCATTCTTTCAACGCTTCGCCGCAACGTCGGCGCGTGACTTTTCGTGTCGGTAACAACCGTTACCGGTGCCCGATCAAGCACGATGGAAAAGCCTTGTGCAAACGCTTCCTCCACTTGGGGCAAGGCGGTCGGGCTTTGCACGATCACGCGTACCGTCGCCTGCTGTAACATTCGCATCCATGCCGCCGTTTCTCGTTCCGGAGTCAACCGCTCGATCACCTCGGTGCGGCCAAACGGCCCGATGCCGTAAGCCTCTTTTTCACACAGCAGTTCTTCGGCACGCCGCAGAGCATACCAGCGTTTGTCGTTGATCTGCGCTCGAACGTCCTCAGCCAGGCAACGGCGCTCGGTCTCCACGTCCTCCCGGCGGAACAAGCCGTTTTCCAGTGCCGGGCGGAACAGCATTTCGCACAAAAGCCGGGCGCAATCAGCGGTTACGGTCTCCCCGTGAAGGGCATAGCGGTCGGCCGTCGCCTCGGCAGAAAAGAGCAACAATTGCGCCTCGCCCACGCGAAGACTTTGTCCACCTACGGACGCGCCGTACAGCGCGTTCAACCGATGATTCAGCGCCGTAAAATCGGGGTACTGTGCACACGCACGGGTCAACAGATGCGGCAAAAGCGCGTATTCCTCCACCGTATCCCGCGACAGCGGAAGAAAAAAGCCCACGGTAATCTGTGCAGTCTTAAAGCGCGTGTCCGGCAAGACAAAGCTTTCTACGCCGGTACACAACTGACGAACGCTCGGTTGCACGGCCATCCCCCCGTTTGAAAATATCGTATTTATTGTATCACACTTTTTCTCAAGAGAAAAGCCCTATTTTGCTATTATTCGCTCCGCAACGCCTCCACCGGCTGTAATCGAGAGGCTTTATAGGCCGGATACGCCCCAAAAGCGCCGCCAATCAGCAGTGACAGCCCGAACAGCCCTGCCAATGAGCCGATCGGCATCACCGTAGACACACCGGTGACAAGCAACACCGCCAGCAGAAGCACCGCCGGAAAAATTCCAAGCGACGCACCGGCCGCCGTCAGAATCACCGCCTCGATCAGAAATTCCCACAAAATCCGCCGATTTGTGGCACCAACGGCTTTTTTAATTCCGATTTCCCGTGTGCGGTCGGATACGGCGGACAGCATCGCGGTAACAATGCCAAATCCGGCGACGATCAACGAAATGGCGCTGATTGCCGTCAACGCCAGCGTTACCAGCTCGACCAACCGCTCCAGTCGCTCCTTTTGCACTGCCAAATTGTCCGTTCGGAACGGAGCGTCTCCGTCGTAAAGTCGATCCAGCACTCGCCTTACCCGCTGTGCCGCCACGTCGGCGGCGGTGCTTTCCAGGCGAATGGCAATCTGATCGAACGCCACCTGCCCGGTCAGGTCGCTGTGGGTCGTGTACGGCACGTACAGCATCCCCGGTATCAGCGATGTGAGGTTTTGCAACAGACTACTACCGGTCTCGGTCACGCCGATTACGGTCAACGCTTCCGTGCACGCGCCGCATCTTGCCGAAACCGTTTTTCCAACTGGATTGGTACGCCCGTACAGCGTGCGAGCCAGCGTTTCGTCAATCACACAAACACGCGCCGCCGTTCGGACGTCGCCGGGTGAAATCAATCGCCCGTGTAGCAGTGACAACGAAATGATCTGGTCGGCACCGCTGTCGATACCACACAACATCGAGTCCTCGCTGTTCCTCGCCGTAGACACCGCTCCAACCTGTACCATCAGCGGCATAGCCGACTCCACGCAGGAAAGTGCGCGAATTTTTTCCAGCGCCTCCGCGCTGATAAGCTCTCCGCCGCTTTCCGCCAACACCGATAAGCCGTTCACGCCCATGCTGTCCAGCTCTTGCTTTGCCAGGTGGCGCCCCGCCGTGCCGATCACCGTCACCACCGCCACCATCATCACCCCGACGGCAATGCCCGTCACCGTCAACGCGGCTCGGCTTTTCTTACGAACCAAATTGCGTACTGCGCCTTTTATCATTTCTCCCATCGTTCAGCTCGCCCGCACGGTTGCAACCTCGCCGGACAGTGTCTCCGGCTCACAAACCACTCTGGCCCCCGGCGCCAACCCGGACACCACCAACACGCCGTCGCCGCACTCATCTCCGAATTGCGGTGTCTGACGCACAGCCTTTCCGTTTTCCTGATATACGTAGACGTATTCCTCCCCCTCCTCACTTTGAGCAATGCAGGTATACGGCACCAGCAAGGCATTGTCCACCACGTTCACCACCACGCACGCCTGTGCGTTTAACCCGGCACGCAGGGAGGTGTCGAGCTCGTCCTCCTGCAACGTCACGACCGCATCCACCACCGTTTCCGAAACCGTACCGAGATACTCCTGATGGGCAACGTCGGCAAGATACGTAACGGTGCCGTGATACACGGCTTTGGAAAAAGCAACGCCGCTGATCTCCACCGCCTGTCCCACCGCCACGCGGGAAACGTATTTTTCCCGAATCACCACCGCCACGTGAACGGTATTCCCGGAGGAGATCACGGCACACGGCTTGATCGTGGAGGTAAGCTCGCCGCGTTGTACGTTCAACTCCGTCACCACGCCACCGACCGGCGCCGTCACAGCAGAGGGCGCGTTTCCCGTCACCGCCGAGCCGCCAAGTTGCGCCAACGCCTGCTGTGTCGCTTCCGTATCCACCGTAAACAGCACATCGCCCGCTTGAACCTCCTGTCCTTCCTGCACCAGAATCTCCCGCGCTATGCAGGGCGCACCGGCATATACCTCGTTGCCCTCCGCCGACTGCACCTTGCCGGTACAACTGATCGTTTGCTTCACCTGCGACGCGGTGACGGTAAACAGCTCCACCTCCGTCGCCGTCGGCAGGATTTCCCGCCGAAGCAACAGCGCCGCGATCAGCGCCATCGTCGTTCCCACCGCCAACCACACATACTTTTTCAAGCCGCTCTGTCCTTTCCGAAAAACGCTCTTTTACGGTAGTATTGTTTGACGGAACGTCGCAAATATAAGGCGCGATTTCAGTTTTTGCAAAAGAAAAAGCAGGCTTTTCAGCCTGCTTGATTTTTCCTCTACAGTTTTTCAAACGCTTCGCGGAGTGTGGCGGCACCGACAATTTCGATCGGATAGGTGGCGGACAACGTTTTTACGGTGTGTGCCGGAACAATCACACGAGAAAAGCCTAATCGCGCCGCCTCGGCAATGCGTTGTTCAGCGCCGGATACCGACCGAAGCTCTCCGGCCAAGCCCACCTCACCGAAGGCGACCACGCCCTCGTCCACCGGTTTGTCCTTCAGGCTGGAAACCAACGCCAGCGCAACCGGCAAATCGGCCGCCGGCTCATCCAGCCGCAAGCCGCCGACGACATTCAAATACGTATCCAGATTGGAAAAGAAAAAGCCACCCCGTTTTTCCAGCACTGCCAACAGCAACGCCAATCGGTTGTTGTCAAAGCCGGTCGCCATGCGGCGCGGATTGCCAAACCCGGTAGGCGACACCAGCCCCTGCACCTCGGCCAGCAACGGACGCGAGCCCTCCATGGTACAGGCGACGCAGGTGCCGCTGACATTCTTCGGCCGCCCCGACAGCAGCATCAACGACGGGTTTTCCACCTCGTACAGACCGCGGTCGCGCATTTCAAACACGCCGATTTCATTAGTTGAGCCGTAACGGTTTTTGGCGCACCGCAGCATCCGGTAATTGCTGTGAGGGTCGCCCTCAAAATACAACACGCAGTCCACGATGTGCTCCATCACCTTCGGACCGGCAATCGCGCCGTCCTTGTTGACGTGACCAACCACAAATACCGGAACGTCCTCACGCTTGGCCACACGCATCAACGCGCCGGTACATTCGCGCACCTGCGTAACACTACCCGGCGAGGAGGACAATTCCGGCAAGCTCACCGTCTGAATGGAGTCCACAATAACAACGTCCGGCTTTTCGGATACGATCGTATTCAAAATTACGTTCATGTCCGTTTCGCACAGAAGCAACAGCTCGCCGTTATCCACGCCGAGCCGTTCCGCGCGCAGTTTGATCTGCCGCGCCGATTCCTCGCCGGATGCGTACAGTACCCGATAGCTTTGGCTTAAATGACCACATATCTGCAACAACAGCGTGGATTTTCCGATGCCGGGGTCGCCGCCGATCAGCATCATACCGCCCGGTACAATGCCGCCGCCAAGCACACGATCCAACTCCCTCATGCCGGTAGGAAAGCGCGTTTCTGCCTGCGTGTCGATCGCATCGATCCGAAACAGCTCTGCTTTGGAATCGGTAGTCGCCCCGGCGCGCGTCGGTACAACGACCTCCTCGTTCAGCGTGTTCCATTCCCCACACTGCGGACAACGGCCGGACCATTTGGGAAATTGTCCGCCACATTCGGTACAAATATACACGTTTTTTTGTTTTCCCGCCATAGTGCCGCTCCTTTTAGTCAAAAATACGTCATCACACCCGCCGCAACGGCAAACGCCATCTGTCGCTGATACGCCGGCTCTTTGAGCTTGGCAAGCTCCGCCGCGTTCGATAAAAAGCCACATTCCACCAAAATCATCGGACGCGTGGCGTGCGCCAGCAAATAAATATCCGCCGTGCCGCGCTTCAGCTCCCGCGTGTTTTCCGGCTGAAGCAAAGCAACCACCTGCTTCCTCACGCTGTCCGCCAACAGCCGACTTTCCTCGGTGTTTGCCGAATAAAAAATTTGCGTTCCGTCGTACTGCGGCTGTGTGAACTTGTTTTGATGAATACTCACCGTCAGGTCGGCCTGTTCCACCATAGCCAACCGATTTCGCATATCGCTGACCTTGCGCTCGCGCAGAGTGCTGCCCTCCGTATTGAGCATCACATCGGCTGTGCGGGTCATCTCCACCGAATACCCCATCACCGTGAGCAAATCGCACAACGGCAACGATACCGCCAGATTCAGTTCCTTCTCCAGCGTGCCGTCCGGCGCTTCGGCACCACCGTCGGCGCCACCGTGGCCTGGATCAATGACAATGTGTGGGACTTCCGCCGGCGTGCCGTTCGTTGCGCGGCGATCCACCGCGCCCCACGTCACCGCCAGGAGCAACGCTCCGCACAAGCACACAATCGCAATGTCCGTTACCGTAGACCGGCGTTCGCGCTTCACAATCAACACCCCCTGCCTATCACATATATGCAGGGGGAGAGATGATTATCGCTTTTTGTTTTTATACATCAGCTTTTGTGCAAAGGTGAGCTGACGATAACCGATGTAATAGAATCCGGCCGATGCCAAAACGATTACCACGGTAGGAAGCACCGACAGCAAAATCCCAGCCCAAGAACAATCCGCCGCCGGCACGTTACCCCGCGCGCCCAACGTCCACACAATGATCGGGTACAGCGCAAAATTGGAAAGGCGGTACACCTGCATATACGTCGGCCAGAACCCGATGAGCTTTTCCAAAATCAGCAAAACGTATCCCAACAGTGCCGGAACCGCCGACAGCAAGCCTACCTTCAAGCCAAGCAACGGGTCTCCCTCGGCATGGCCGAACATCACCGGTCCGCCATCGCGGTCACCCTGCTTCCACATTTCAGCATAAATAATTGCCAGCGACAAAAAGGCTTGCAAAATCAGTGCAATCAGATTCATCAAAAATGACGCGCCATCCGACAGCGTCGTGCTGTTCGGCGTAACGGCATGAGTAATAATTCCCACGGAAAAGTACATAAAGGTACCCAGCACCGTCGCCAAAACACACCGTCCATACAAGCGCGCCGCTCGTTTAAACAAACTTTCTTTCATCAACGTCACCTCATACTTTTTAGGTCAATCGATTGGTTCGGCAGAAGGGTTGGCAACCGCCAACGCCGCGCCTTGGCCGTCCACGACGTATTCCCCCAAGCCTGCCGGAAGGAAAACCCCTTCGCCGGCCTCCAAAAGCACCCCTGCCATCGCTACCTGCCCTTCAACAACCAGCAAATACTGATAGCTGTCCGCTCGGCACGTCCGAACCGATTTCCCGCAAACGGGCAATTCCCTAACATCAAAGTACGAACACCGTCCCAACGTCCGCGTGCCATCCGCATGCCGCGGCATCTCATGCGGTGTCGGCTTGCCACGTACCGCCTCACGAAGTCCTTTCTCGACGTGCAACGTCCGCAAATTTCCGTCTTTATCGCGGCGCCCGTAGTCGTACAAGCGGTACGTAACGTTGGGATTTTGCTGAATTTCCGCAATCAGATTGCCGGCACCGATCGCGTGCACCGTCCCGGCTTCCACAAAAAGGCCTGTCCCTTATGCGACGGTACCCGATCCAACAGTTGCATCACAGTGCCGTTCCGAAGAGCTTGCTCCAGTGCCGATTCCGACGTCGGCTTCCGAAAGCCGTACACAATGGCGGCGTTCGGTTCCGCCTCCATCACGTACCACATTTCCTTTTTTCCGCTTTGGCCTTCCCACGCCCGTGCCTGCTCGTCGTTGGGATGAACCTGCACGCTAAGGTCTTGCGCGGCATCGATCAGCTTGACCAGCACCGGAAGCTCTTTCGTCGGGCACACGGTTTCCAACGCCGTCGGGTGAGTCGCAATATAGTCGGCCAGCGTCATTCCGTCAAAGGTACCGCCGTCGATCACCGACAAGCCGTCGGGATGCGTGCTCAGCTCCCAGCTTTCCGCCGTGCGCAAAAATCCGGAATGCTTATGATACCGCTCGTTGAGCTTTGTTCCGCCCCATAGGTAGTCCTTAAAAGCGGCTCGCAATTTCAGCGGTTCCACGTGGCATCCCTCCTCTAACGTACTTATGATAGCATACGCCGAAAGTCTTTGTCAACGAAAAGGCTTTACTTTTTCCCGCAACTCATGCTACAATACCTTTAATAAAGTACCGGGAGGTTTCCTCTATGCCTCGTGAATTTTTGCTCGGCTGTAATTACTGGGCTTCCCACGCCGGAATCGATATGTGGCGGCGCTGGGACCCAGCCGTCGTTCGCGAAGACCTGCAGGTCCTTACCGCACACGGTGTTTCCTGTATGCGGGTGTTTCCCAACTGGCGCGACTTTCAGCCGATTGCACCGTTTGTGGACAGCTATGCCCACCTTCGTGAATATCGTACCGAGCAAGGCGACCGCCTAGCATCGCCTGACTGGCTGGACCCGATTATGGTGGAACACTTTTCCGATTTTTGCGATCTGTGCGACGAATTCGGTGTCCGCCTTATTGTGGGACTTATAACCGGCTTTATGAGCGGACAAACCCATATTCCGTCCGCCCTATACGGCAAAAACCTGCTGACCGATCCCGTCGCCCTGCTGTTCCAGTAGCGGTTTATTCGCGGATTCGTTTCCCGCTTCCGCGACCGCCGAACGATTTATGCCTGGGACCTCGGCAACGAATGTAACAATCTCGCGCCGACGGTCTCCGAAGAAGAAGCCACCGCTTGGAGTCTGACCGTTGCCAACGCCATTCGCGCCGCCGACCCGTCGCGCCCCGTCGTTTCCGGAATGCACGGACTGGTTGCCTCACGGGAGCAGGGGCACTGGACAATTCGGGGACAGGCGGAAGCGTGCGACGTTCTCACCACACACCCCTACCCCTATTTCGTTCCCTATGCCGGGCATGACCCCATCGCCTCCATGCGAACCGCTCTGCACGCCACCTGTGAAACCAAGCTTTACGGCGATATCGGGAACCGCCCCTGTCTGGTGGAGGAAATCGGAACGTTGGGGCCGATGATCTGCTCCGACGAAAACGCCGCCGCGTTTTTGCGTGTCAACCTGTGGTCAAACTGGATTCACGGCGCCTCCGGCGTTTTGTGGTGGTGCGCCAACGAACAAAGCGGCCTGACCCTATGCTATATGTCGCCCGATCAGCCGCTACCACCCTCCGATCTGTATCTCATGCCTTCCGTTGCCGGTACCTCGGTGTTGCCACGCGAAACGTATTTGGAGCTTCCGCGCCGTGTGCAAAACGGGGCTACGCTGTACGTTTCCATTGACAACGCGTTTTTGGCAGAATTTCAGCCGCTATCCGGTCTGAAAATCGTCGATTCCTGTGCCGACGACAGCGGCACTGTTGCGTTGGGCGAAAACGCGATCCACTTCACACGTGAACGGGAATTCCGCGTTACTCCTACCACCACCGACGATCACGGTAATCCTGCCGTCACCGTCAACCGTTTTGGCAAGGGACGCGTCATCGTCGTCAACTTTCCGTTGGAAGCTATGCTTCTGAACGTCCGCGAATTCCCGAAGGAAAACTATTACCAGCTCTATCGCACGGTTTTTGCCGATCAACTGGCACGCAAGGCGATCGTCACCGCCAATCCGTTTGTCGGACTGACGTTGCACCCGGATACCGACGGTAGTATCCTCTGCGCCGCCGTCAACTATTCCGATACGGCACAAACACCGTCCTTCTCTTTGCGGCACGGATATGCGATTCGGGAAAACTTGTACGGAAGCCCGCAGGAAATTCCTGCGTTTGACGCTTGCATTTTCCGCATTGGCTTAAATCCGTAATCCAACGAAAACGAAGCCCCGACAAGACTGTCGGGGCTTCGTCTTTTACAAATATCGTCGCCGGTAATCTCGCATGGAGGCGGCAAACAGCTCGCCGTTGGTCGGCGGCGTATAGGTGATTGCGTTGGCACCGGCTCGAATGGTTGCCTGAACGGTCTCCTCTGTCGGTCCGCCGGTGGCAATGATTGGAATTTCCGGGTACCGTTCTCTCACAAACGAAACCACCTCCGCTGTACGCGCCGCGGCCGATATGTTCAAAATATCGGCTCCCGCCTCAATACGCTCGGCAATATCCTGTCGATCCGATACCACCGTCGCTACCACCGGAATATCCACCACCTGTTTGATGTTTCGAATCACCTCCGGCGCGATTGGCGCATTGACGACAACCCCAAACGCCCCCTGATTTTCCGCTTCCACTGCCAGTCTCACCGAACGATCACCCGAAGTCAGCCCTCCACCAACCCCGACGAACACCGGTGCATCCGCCACCGAAATGATGGCTTGAGCAATGGTAGGTTGCGGAGTAAACGGATATACCGCAATGACCGCATCGGTATTGATGTTTTTAATGATCGCCACGTCGGTGGAAAACACCAACGATTTAATGCGACGGCCGAAGATAGCAATGCCACTACACTCATACGTAGCACTCGGCACGTTCAGCTTGTGGCTTCGCAGGGTGCCGTTATATTCCGGAATATACTTCATTCCGCAACGCTCCTTTCCGATGATTAAAAAGCAGGCGCACCACGATAGTGCGCCTGCCGCTTTACCTATACGCGAGATCAGCCCAGCTCAGCGAAATACTTGATGGTGCGAACCATCTGGCTGGTGTAGGAG
>CAYMHR010000010.1:0-48886 GCA_964390295.1 uncultured Eubacteriales bacterium | reverse complement strand
GCCTGAAGCTCCGCAAGACTCCGAAAGACGAGATCAAGCGCCGCGTGGAAGAAGCCGCTCGTGTGCTGGATATTGCCCACCTGCTCGACAGAAAGCCGAAGGCGTTGTCCGGTGGTCAGCGTCAGCGTGTTGCGCTGGGCCGTGCTATCGTGCGTGAGCCGAAGGTGTTCTTGCTTGACGAACCGCTGTCCAACTTGGATGCCAAGTTGCGTGCACAGATGAGAACCGAAATTTCCAAGCTGCACCAGAAGCTGGGCACGACCTTCATTTACGTTACTCACGACCAGACCGAAGCTATGACCATGGGCGATCGCATCGTGGTTATGAAGGACGGTTTGATCCAGCAGGTAGATAGCCCGAACAACCTGTATCTGTATCCCTGCAACATGTTCGTTGCCGGCTTCATCGGTAGCCCGCAGATGAACTTTGTGGACGTTGTGATTATCAAGAACGGCGACAAGTTCTTTGCTGAATTCGGTTCGGAGGATACCAAAACGCGCAAGGGCGTCAAGTATCAGATTCCGCTGCCGGAATCCAAGAACAAGGACAACGTACTGGAGCAGTACGTCGGCAAGGAAGTCATCATGGGTATCCGTCCGGAGGACGTCCACGACGAGCCTCGCTTCATGGAACAGTTCACCGACAGCCGCATCAAGGCCAAGGTCGAAGTGACCGAGCTGATGGGTGCCGAGATTTTCCTGTACGTCAACGTCGAAGGCAGCAGCTTGACTGCGCGTGTTGATCCTACCTCCACCGCTCGTCCGGGCGATGAGATTGATATGGTCATCGACAACACGAAGATTCACCTCTTCGATAAAGACACGGAGCAGACCATCTGCAACTGATCTAATGCAAACAAATCCCCTGCGCGAAGCAAATCGCGCAGGGGATTTTTGTGATCTGTTTTTATGCCGGGCTACGAAAGCCGCCGGACGGTGCCGCAATTTGACCTTATCGGTTTAAGTGGCGATCCAAAAAGGCCATGTAATGATTCCAGTCCTCGCGCGACAGAAAATGACTGCCAAACCGCAGGTGGTACCCGACGTCGCCGTCGGCAAACACGTCGCCCGGTTTCGGCATGCGGTCGGGCGTGATCAGACCGGGCTTTTTCAAGAGCTCCCATGCTTGTGAGGCCCAGACGGTGCTGATAAACTCCGAATCCGGGTCTGCCCAACGATCCTCCACGGCCGAGCCGACGTACAGCAGGCGCGGCGCGATTGCCGCGAGAAGCCAGGATTGGTCATACGGCTTTTCATCCTCGTTGTTGACGTTGTTCATAAAGTTGTTACAGCACCAGTCCCAGTTTCCGTTGTGCCAATCGCCGAAGTTCCACGATTTTTCACCGTCCGGCGAGCCGTGCTTTGAGGTGGCGGCACCGCCGTAGCCGGAATTGTTGGAAATGGTGCACCAAAAGCGTTCGTCTTGTGCGCCGGTCCACAGAGCGGTTTTCCCCAAGCGGGAATGTCCGATGACGGCGGTATGTGCATGGTCCAAATCGTCGCGAGTGACTAAATAATCCATGACGCGGCTGGCGGCATAGGACCACATACCGATTTTTCCCCAGTCGTCGGGCGCGCGGTTTTCTTTGTTCGTGCCAAAATAGGCGGCGAGACCGTCTGAAAAATCACCGTGCAGATTGTCGTTGACGATATCCTCGTAATGAAGCGACGCCAAAGCGTAGCCGTGGTCGATAATCTCCTCGACCGGGACATTATCGATCGGCGCATAGGTGCTTGGCGTGAAAAACCGAAACGCTACGTGCAGAAGGATTGGCGGGATCTCTACGTGCTTTGGAATAAACAGCCAAAACGGAAACTTGAAGACGCCGCGCTCGGTTTCCATGGTAATATCGACGCGTTGTTGCAGAGCCTTGTTGGCAAACGTGCGGTCGTTTTCCGTGGTCGCCGTGCCCTGCACCGTAACGGGGAGGGTGGGGGTGACACCGTAGGCGTGTGTTTCCAGAGCGTGCAGAAGCTCCCGGCGGCGTTGTTGCCACGTGGAGGGGGTGACGACCGTTCCGTCGTCGTGGGTTAGGATAGGCAGCAGGTCGCGTTCCTGCAAAATTTTATCCAGCATAAGTGAAGCCTCCGTGTTCCGCGTTATTTCAGGTTCAGTGTAACACAGACGGGGCGAAAATTCAAGGCGAGTCGTCGCTTTTTCCTCGGTTCTTGCTTTTTTATAAAAAGGAGGATTATTTTTCGGTTTTTCCTTGCAAAATTGGCTAAAATTGTGTAAAATAGAAATGTGTTTGTTTTGCAATTCTAACAGATGAGGAGAAATCAGTATGCCGAACCGTTTGTTTTTGGGCATTATCAATCAAATGAAAGAGGTCGTCGGCCGGTGCATTGGTGTGACGGACGAAACCGGCGCCGTGATCGCCTGCAGCGAGGCCGGCTGTGTCGGTGAGGTCCGTGAGGAAGCGGCGGATCACATTGCAGAGGTTACGGAATGTTTTACTCTGGGCGGCTATACCTATCGCTCCTTCGGCCCACGTATGCACGGCGACTACTTGGTTTTTGTGGAGGGTGAGGATGACGAAGCGGCAAAATATGCCAGCCTGCTTGCCATTTCCTTTGCCAACGTCAAACAGTATTACGATGAAAAGTACGACCGCGGCAACTTTGTCAAGAACATCATTCTGGACAACATCTTGCCGGGCGATATTTACCTGAAGGCGCGCGAGCTCCATTTCGACGGAGACGTGACCCGTGTGGTCTTGCTGGTGCACATTCATTCGCAAACCGAGGTGTCGGCCTTCGACGTGATTCGAAATCTGTTCCCGGAGCGCAATCGCGATTTCGTCATCAACATCAACGAATCGGACATTGCCGTAGTGAAGGAGTTGCGCACGCAGGTAGAATCCAAGGATTTGGAAAAACTCGCGCAGTCCATTGCCGATACGCTGGGTAGCGAGTTTTACACGCCGGTCAGCGTCGGTATCGGTACGCCGGTGGAGGGCATCAAAGAGCTGGCCCGTTCCTTCAAGGAAGCGCAGATTTCGCTGGAGGTCGGTAAGGTGTTCGACACCGAAAAAACGATCGTCAGTTACGACCATCTGGGTATTGCCCGCCTGATTTACCAGTTGCCGACGACCTTGTGCGAAATGTTCCTGCGCGAGGTGTTCAAAAACGGTTCCATCGATTCTCTGGATCAGGAAACGCTCTTTACCATTCAGCGTTTCTTCGAAAACAATTTGAACGTATCGGAAACCTCACGCCGCCTGTTTGTGCACCGCAACACGCTGGTGTATCGTCTGGAAAAGATCAAGCGGCTTACCGGACTGGATTTGCGTGAATTCGACGATGCCATCGTGTTTAAGGTGGCTATGATGGTGAAAAAATATCTCACGGCCGATCCGGTGAAGTACTGATTGAAAATTGCCAAGAGATTCCGGTAGCCATGCTACCGGCGGATGTGTTATAATCGCATTACGCCGTCCACGTCGGGCGGCGTAGTTGCAACAGGAGGTGTTCTCTGGGATGATAGAATTTCGGAACGTACATAAAGTCTATGATACCGGTATCGAAGCGCTCAAAGGCGTGGATATTAAGATTGACGACGGCGAATTCGTGTTTATTGTCGGCGCTTCCGGCGCCGGTAAGAGCACGTTTATGAAGCTCATTACCCGTGAGGAGATAGCGACCTCCGGCGAGGTGATCGTCAGCAATTTTAAGCTGTCCAAGCTGAAGCGTCGCCAAATCCCGTATCTGCGTCGTTCTATGGGTATTGTGTTTCAGGATTTTCGTTTGATCAATACCATGACGGTGTTTGACAACGTGGCATTTGCCATGCGCGTGGTGGGTGCTTCGCATCGTGAAATTCGTCGGCGCGTTCCGTATATTTTAGGCTTGGTCGGCCTGCAAAACAAGTCGAAGAACTTCCCGATGGAGCTGTCCGGTGGTGAACAGCAGCGCGTGGGGCTTGCCCGTGCGTTGGTGAACAATCCGTCGCTGATTATCGCGGACGAGCCGACCGGCAATATCGACCCGGAGTTGTCGTATGAGATCATGGAGCTGTTAACCGAAATCAACCGCCGCGGCACCACCATTTTGGTGGTAACGCACGAGCACGATCTGGTGCAGTCCTTTAATCGCCGTGTCATTCAGATTCGGGATGGATTGGTCGTGTCGGACAGCAAAACGCCGGAGGTGGAAATGTATGAGATTTAACACGCTTCGTTTTTTAACGCGCGAAGGCTTCCGCGGCATGCTGAAAAACGGCTTTATGTCGGCCGCCTCGGTGTTGGTGCTGATCTGTTGCTTGCTGATTACCGGCTGTGCGTATTTAATTATTGAAAATATTGACCACGGTTTTGAATCCATTTACAAAGAAAACGTCGTTGCCGCTTATGCAGAGCAGGGCTTGGAAGCGGAACAACTGGAAGAAATTTTAGAAAAAATCGAAAAGACCGACAACGTGGCGGCTGTGGAATTCCACTCGAAGGAAGCACTACTGGAGGAATACAGAAGCGACCCCGATCTCGGCTCGTTGCTGGAGGATCTGGAGGAGGATAATCCTCTGCCGGATATGTATTTCGTTCATTTTGAGGATTTAAGCACCTTCGACCAAACGGTACACGCCATCGAAAAGATTGAAGGGCTGGAGCAGGTGGATTACAACTCCGCCATGGCCAAGCTGTTGACCAATGCCCGCAAAATGGTGTTCACCGTGGGCATTTGGATCGTGGGGCTGTTGCTGTGCGTGTCGCTGTTTATTATTGTGAATACGATCAAGCTAACCGTATACAGCCGACGCCTGGAAATTTATATCATGCGTTCCGTCGGCGCTACCAAGCGCTTTATTCGCTTCCCCTTCGTGGTGGAGGGCGTTACCTTGGGAGTGATTGCCGGCGGCTTCACCTACGGTATCATTTACGGTGTGTATGAGTTGGTCAAGCGGTTTGTCACCTTCGGTGACAAGTTTACGCCGATCGCCTTCTCCATGGTGTGGTGGCAACTGCTGGTCGGGTTTATGGGGGTCGGCGTGCTGATCGGTATCGTCGGCAGCTCCATTTCGCTGTCTCGCTATTTGAAGGAAAATATGGAGTAAGGTCGTATCCACGCACGGAGGAACAAGAGATGAAAAAGAAAGGTTATCGTTTTCTCGCGCTGTTATCGGTGATCGTGACGTTGACCTCGTTGATGCTTTCTATGCCGACGTTTGTTTCGGCGGATCAGGTATCCGACAAGCGGAATGAACTGGCAGAGCTGAAGGAGCAACAGAAGGACCTGGAAAAAGAGATCGATGCGCTTGGTGACAGCATTGACGATCAAAAGAAGAAGGTACAAAACCTGCAAAATCAGGTTGCCAACCTGGAAAAACAGGTGGATGCGTATCGTCAAGGCATTGACGAGCTGGATAAAGAGATCGCGGAGCAGGAAGAGAATATTCAATCCCTGAACGTCGAGATCGATGCCAAGCAGGTGGAGCTGGATCAAATGCTGGAGCTGCTGAAAAAGCGGTTGCGTGCGATCGAGATGACGGGCAATTATTCCTCGCTTCAGTTGTTGATGGATTCCAGCAATTACGAGGACTTTTTGCTGAAGAACAAGATCGTGGAATCGGTGGCGGCTCACGATCAGAAGCTGATGGAGCAGGCCGAGCAGGAAAAAGCGGCGATCGAGCAAAAAAAGGCCGAAGTGGAGAAGCAAAAAGCTGAAACCAAAGCGGAAAAAGCGGAAATGGAATCCATGAAGGCAGAGCTGGACGCCAACTATGAAAAGCTGGATACGCTGTATGCCAAAGCACGCAACGAACGGGATTCTTTGGAAAAACAGATGAACACCTATGAAAGTCGTCTGCAGAAAATCAAGGATGCCGAAGCCAAGCTGGATAAGGAAATCGAACAGTTGTTGGCCGCTATGACTACGACCGGAAGCTATAACGGCACCATGTACTGGCCGGCACCCGGCGTCTATCGCATTTCTTCGTCGTTTGGATACCGTCCCAGCATGGGGGATACCCACGGTGGCACCGATATTGCGGCGGCGGGGTGCCTTGGAAAAGACATCGTAGCGGCGGCGGACGGTACGGTTATCAAAGTACAAAGTATGCATTACAGCTACGGCAACTTCGTTATGATCGATCACGGCTTGGATTCCGCAGGTCGCCGGATTGTGACGCTGTACGCTCACATGCGGTATACGCCCAGCGTGAAGGTGGGGCAAACCGTTGTTGGCGGAAAAACCGTGCTGGGGCAGATTGGCAATACCGGGAACTCGTACGGTGCCCATCTGCACTTCGAGGTGCGCGTGGATAACGTGCGCGTCGATGCCGTTAAAAACGGGTACATTAAACAGCCGTAATCAATCCCCGTAAAGGTGGTGTAAGGAACGTGAACCGAAAAGTCTCTTTGGGTGTGGCAGTTACAGTTTGTCTCTTGGCAATCGCCGTGACGGTGTCGGCTACCATGATGATCGCCATGCGGCATTTCAGCTCGCTGGTCAGTGACGTGGGGCAACGGCAGGCGATGTACGATTATTTGGACGAGATCGATTCTGCCGCACGCGGTCAATACACGATTGACGAAGAATTGTTGCGCACCGCCTTAGCCAAAGGATATTTGGAGGGCTTGAATGATCCGTATGCCGAATATTTGTCGGTGGAAGCCTATAAATCGGTTCAAAGCGAGCTGGCCGGGAATTATACCGGCTTCGGTTTTCAGGTCACGGTGTCAAATAACCAACTGGTTGTGTCCCGCGTAGCGGAACTGTCACCGGCGGCGTTGGCAGGCGTGAAAAAGGGCGATATCGTTACCGTGGTGGACGAAGAAACCATGAGCGGCACTTCCTATACCACGATGGTCGATAAGCTGGCAAACAGCGAAAAAATGTTTTTGACCGTTTCGCACGACGGGCAGGAATCTACCATGGAGCTGACGGCGAACACCTATACGGATTCCGGTGTGGAAGGATCGCTGATCCAGAACACGGTTGGCTATATCCGTTTTTTCGGTTTTAACAATCTGACTGCCATGCAGTTTAAGAATGTTTACAACGAGCTGACCCGACAGGGGGCGCAGTATTTCGTATTCGATTTGCGGAACAATACCGGCGGAAGTCTGACGGCGGTGCAGGAAATTTTGGGATATCTGTTGCCGAGCGGTCCCTACGCTACGTGCGTGAAAAAGAGCACCACCGAAACGTATACCGCCACCGATCCTTATGAAATGACGGCGCGCAGCGTCACGTTGGTCAACGGCAATACCGAGGGCGAAGCCGAGCTGTTTGCCGGCGTGTTGCAGGATTTGTCCAAAACCACCCTGGTGGGCACCAGTACGTCGGGCAAGGCCGTGGTACAGGAGTATTTCTCGTTGGCATCGGATAAAGCGGCGGTACGGTTGACCGTTGGTGAAATCCAATTGATGAAAAGCGGTGCCAACTGGGCGGAAAAAGGCTTGAAGCCGGATCGTACCAAGGATTTGTCCTACGACAAGCAACAACGCTTCGAGTTGCTGTCCTATAGTGAGGATGACCAGCTTCAGGAGGCGGTGTCGATCGTGCAAAGCAACCAGGTGGTGACGACGCCGGATGCGACGACTGCCACGACTACCATGACGACGGCCGGCGACGCAACTACGGATGCGGCGACCGCAACGACAACGACGACGGCCGCATAAAGCGTGAAATTTGTGAGCATTAAAGAAAACACCGAGTAAAACCGTGAGGTTCTTCCCGGTGTTTTCTGTTTGTTGCTCGTGGGAAGGTGTATGGCCTCTTACGGTGGAAGTTACAGCACCGACTTATCGGTGAACTCGGCGGTTGATCCGAGAGATTCGGATGCTTCAAAAAAATGAGGTGCCCCCTTTTATTTTTCTGAAAAACGTGGTATAATATTACACTGATTTTCCGAACACCGTTTGGCGAGCAAAAAGGAGGGCGAGGTTGTGGATCGTTTTGAGCTGGTAGCACCGTATCAGCCGACGGGCGATCAGCCCCAGGCCATTGCGGAGCTGGTCCAAAGCATCCGAAGCGGCAAGCGCGAGCAGACGTTGCTGGGCGTTACCGGCTCCGGCAAAACCTTTACCATGGCCAACGTGATCGCACAGGTCAATCGTCCCACCTTGGTTCTCGCCCACAACAAAACGCTGGCGGCACAGCTGTGTTCGGAATTCAAGGAGTTTTTCCCCAATAACGCCGTGGAATACTTCGTTTCCTACTACGACTACTATCAGCCGGAGGCGTACGTGCCGTCGACGGATACGTATATTGAAAAGGATTCGGCTATCAACGACGAGATTGATAAATTGCGACACTCTGCTACCTCGGCACTCTCCGAACGGCAGGACGTGATTATCGTTGCCAGCGTGTCCTGCATTTACAGCTTGGGTAACCCGATTGATTACCGCAATATGATTATTTCGTTGCGGCCGGGTATGGTCAAGGAACGCGACGAGCTGTTGGCGCGGCTGGTGGATTTGCAATACGAGCGAAACGACATCAATTTTGTTCGCAATAAGTTCCGCGTTCGCGGCGACGTGGTGGAAATTTTTCCGGCCTATTCCAGCGATTCGGTGATTCGTGTGGAGTTTTTCGGGGACGAAATCGATCGCTTGAGCGAGGTCGATCCGTTGACGGGCGAGCTGAAGGGCTTGCTCGGTCACGTGGCCATCTATCCGGCATCGCACTATATTGTGCCGCCGGAAAAGCTGGAGGTCGCCATTGCCGAGATCGAGCAAGAGCTGGAGGCTCGCGTAGAGGAGTTTAAGGCCGAAGGCAAGCTGTTGGAAGCGCAACGGATTTTGCAACGGACGCGTTACGATATGGAAATGCTCCGTGAAATCGGCATTTGCAAGGGGATTGAAAACTATTCCCGCGTATTGTCGGGCCGTGCGCCGGGCTCAACGCCGTTTACGCTGTTGGATTATTTCCCGGAGGACTATTTGCTGTTCGTGGACGAGTCGCACGTGACCCTGCCGCAGGTACGCGGTATGTTCGGCGGCGACTTTGCGCGCAAGAAAAATCTGGTGGATTACGGCTTTCGATTGCCGAGTGCCTTTGATAACCGTCCGCTGAATTTCGATGAGTTTTACCGTCGCGTTCATCAGGCGGTGTTCGTAAGCGCTACGCCCGGTGATTTTGAACGTGAGCACAGCGGCAAGCCGGTGGAGCAGGTGATCCGTCCGACCGGCTTGCCGGATCCGGAGGTAACGGTGCGTCCGGTGGAGGGGCAAATCGACGACCTGATCGGTGAAATTCGTTTGCGTGCACAGCGGAAGGAACGCGTGCTGGTAACGACGCTGACCAAAAAAATGGCGGAGGACTTGACGACCTATTTTGAAAACGTCGGTATCCGCGTGCGCTATATGCATCACGATATCGATACCATGGAACGCATGGAAATTATCCGTGATCTCCGTCTGGGAGAATTCGACGTGTTGATCGGTATCAACCTGTTGCGTGAAGGTCTGGACATTCCCGAAGTTTCGTTGGTGGCGGTGCTGGATGCTGATAAGGAAGGCTTCTTGCGGTCGGCAACCTCCCTGATCCAAACCATCGGCCGTGCGGCGCGCAACGCCGACGGCAAGGTGATTTTGTATGCTGATGAGGTGACCCCATCGATGGAGCAGGCGATTCGCGAAACCGAACGCCGCCGTGCGATCCAGCTACGCTATAACGCGGAGCACGGCATCGTTCCGAAAACGATTATCAAGGAAGTGCGCGACGTGCTGCAGATCACACCGTCGACGGTGCGCGATGCAACCAGTGGTAAAAAGCTGTCGAAGCTGGAACGCCAGCAGCGCATCGAGCAGTTGACTAAGGAAATGAAACGGGCAGCCAAGCTGCTGGAGTTTGAACACGCCGCCTGGTTACGTGACGAGATCGAAAAGCTCAAGCAGAGCTGAATGGTGAGGAATAACGATGCTGGAAAACCTAATTGTTAAGGGTGCCAAAGAGCATAATCTCAAGAATATCGACGTTACGATTCCGCGTGACAAGCTGGTTGTTTTTACCGGCGTATCGGGATCGGGTAAGTCGTCGCTGGCTTTCGACACGATCTACGCCGAAGGACAGCGCCGGTACATGGAGAGTTTGTCCTCCTACGCGCGCATGTTTTTGGGCCAAATGGAAAAGCCGGACGTGGAGTCGATCGACGGCTTGTCACCGGCCATTTCGATCGATCAGAAAACCACTTCGCAAAATCCTCGGTCTACAGTGGGAACGGTAACGGAAATTTACGATTATTTGCGGTTGCTGTACGCACGTATCGGCGTGCCGCACTGCCCGAAGTGCGGTCGCGAAATTCGTCAGCAAACGGTGGACGAGATTGTCGATCGGCTGTTGGCGTTGCCGGAGCGCACGCGGATTCAGTTGATGGCTCCCGTGATCCGCGGTCGAAAGGGCGAGTGCCAGAAGGAACTGGAGGCGGCACGCAAGTCGGGCTACGTTCGCGTTCGTCTGGACGGCTCGCTGTACGATCTTTCCGAAACGATCAAGCCGGATAAAAACAAAAAGCACACGATGGAAATCGTTGTGGACCGGTTGGTGATTTCGTCGGAAATTCGCGGCCGTCTGGCGGATTCCGTCGAAACGGCAACGGCGCTGTCCGACGGATTGCTGACCGTGGAGCTTCCCGATACCGGCGAGGAGTTGACGTTTTCACAAAACTATGCTTGCCCGGAACATGGCTTCAGCATGGAAGAACTGACTCCGCGGATGTTTTCCTTTAATAATCCGTTTGGCGCCTGTCCCAAGTGCACCGGTATCGGTATTTTTATGTCGATCGATCCCGATTCGGTGTTGGCGGATGAAAATTTATCCATTCGTGCCGGGGCGATCCGTGCCAGTGGTTGGAATTATCTCGATGGCGGCACGATCGCTCAAATGTATTACGAGGGGCTGGCAGAGCATTACGGCTTTTCGCTGGATACGCCGTGGAAGGAGCTGTCGGACGAAGCAAAAACGATTCTGCTGTACGGCAACAAGGGCGAAAAAATTCGCATGACCCGACGTATGGAGTACGGTTCCGGTGAATATTTTACCGCCTTCGAGGGAATCGTGAACAATTTACAGCGCCGCCATCAGGAAACGAACAGCGACTGGATGCGGAACGAGCTGGAAACGTATATGAGCAAGGTGCCCTGCCCGGAATGTCACGGGAAGCGCCTGAAGGCGGAAAGCTTGGCAGTGACGGTGGGCGGCATCAATATTGCCGACCTTTGCGAGCTTTCCGTGACGGAGCTACTGGCGTTTTTGCAGGAGCTGGATACCCGGTTGACCGACCGTGAGCATCAAATTGCCGATCGTATTTTGAAGGAAATTCGGGAGCGGTTGGGCTTTTTGAACAGCGTTGGGCTGGAATATTTAACGCTGTCCCGTGCCGCCGGTACCTTGTCCGGCGGCGAAAGTCAGCGTATTCGCCTGGCAACGCAGATCGGCTCATCGCTGATGGGCGTGCTGTATATTTTGGACGAGCCGAGCATTGGCTTGCACCAGCGTGACAACCGGAAGCTGTTGGATACGCTGTGCCGGTTGCGCGATCTTGGCAACACCCTGATCGTGGTGGAGCACGATGAGGAAACCATGATGGCGGCGGATTGGATCGTGGACATTGGTCCGGGTGCCGGTGTTCACGGTGGTGAGGTGGTTTGCTCCGGCACCGTGGATGAGGTGTGTGCCTGCGAACAATCACTGACGGGACAGTATTTGAGTGGCAAGCGCCGTATCCCGATCCCGGAGCGGCGTCGCCCCGGCAACGGGCATGAGCTGCGGGTGCTGGGGGCGTCTGCCAACAACTTGAAAAATATCGACGTATCGTTTCGGCTGGGCGCGTTTAATTGCGTAACCGGGGTATCCGGTTCCGGAAAGTCCTCTTTAGTCAACGAAATTTTGTATAAACAGCTTGCCAACAAGCTGAACCGGGCGCATTGCCGCGCCGGAGCGCATCGACGTATCGAAGGCTTAGAGGCGCTGGATAAAGTTATTGCTATCGATCAGTCGCCGATCGGACGCACGCCGCGTTCCAACCCGGCGACGTATACCGGCGTGTTTAACGACATTCGTGAGCTTTTTGCTTCCACGACGGATGCCAAAATGCGTGGGTACACTGCCAGCCGATTTTCATTTAACGTCCGCGGTGGCCGCTGTGAGGCGTGCCAGGGTGACGGTATTTTGAAGATCGAAATGCATTTTTTGCCGGATATTTACGTTCCGTGCGAGGTGTGTAAGGGCCAGCGGTATAACCGTGAAACGCTGGAGGTGCACTATAAAGGAAAAAGCATCTACGACGTTTTGGAAATGACGGTGGAGGAGGCACGTGCGTTTTTTGACAGTATTCCGAAAATCGCACGACGCTTGCAAACGTTGATCGACGTCGGATTGGGCTACGTTAAGCTGGGCCAACCGGCAACCACGTTGTCGGGCGGCGAGGCGCAACGCGTTAAATTGGCGACGGAGCTGTCCAAGCGTTCGACCGGTCGCACGATCTATATTTTGGACGAGCCGACCACCGGCTTGCATACCGCCGACGTGGAACAGTTGATCCGTGTGTTGCAAACGCTGGTTGACGGCGGCAACACGGTGGTTGTGATCGAGCACAATTTGGACGTTATCAAAAACGCGGATTACATTTTGGATCTTGGACCGGAAGGCGGCAATCGCGGCGGCACCCTGGTTGCGGCGGGCACACCGGAGGAGATCGTGCGTGTTCCGGAATCGTATACCGGTCAGTATTTGAAGCCGTTGCTGTCTGAACGACGGTAAGAAGTCGTGAGAAGGGAGGAAAATCGCGTGCCGAAGGAAAACGAGTTATATCGCCTGTCGTATTATGCCGGCGTGCAAACCATACGACTGTTCCATCGTATGGGGCGGTTTTTCACTCTGGTATTTTTGCCTCTTCGGCTGTTGCTGTGGCGCACGGGCAACGCCGTGCGAAATCGGCGGTCGCACCGTATTCGGGAAGGCTTTTCCGGTTTCCGGTGCCGTGTCGGTGTGGCCGGGAAACGCGTGAGTGCCGCGTGGAAGCAGCGCCCATTGCTGGGCGTTTTGCAGGCGCTGTACTTGCCGGTTCTCGCCGTAAGGCGCTATCGCAGTGCGGCACGCTTTGCGGTACAGACGTTGGCGGGGCTGACAGCGTTGGCGTTACTGGGCGGCACGCTGTATTATTGGAGCAATACGACGTTTGCGTTGGCGCTGACGGATACCGCCGGAGACGTGTGGGGCTACGTGGCAGAAGAAGGGGTACTGCAAAGCGGAATCGCTTTGGCGAAGGAACGGTTGAACGAAACGGAATATACCGCTTCGTTCAGCAGTGTGTCCGCCGTGGCCCTGCAAATCACACCGCAAATCAATATTTTGAGCGATCGGGAGGTTTGCAATCAATTGTTGACTCAAACGGAGCTTCCCACCCGTGACGCGTGCGGCGTGTATATCGACGGTGAACTGCACGGGGTGACAAGTGATCAACGCACGGCTCGCCGTGTCTTGAACGAAATTTTGGAGGAGAGCCGGGGAGACGACGCTTCACTGGAGGCGTCTTTTGTCGAAACGGTGGAGCTGGTCGACGGTGTTTATCCGGAAGAAGTCGTGCTGCCGGAAGCGGAGCTGAAAACACGCCTGACGACCGATACGGAAGAAAAAACCTACGTTGTACAGCCCGGCGATACGGTGAGCTCGGTTTTGTCAAAAAACGATATTTCGTTGCAGGAGCTGAAGAAGCTCAACCCCGATTTGGAGCTGACCGTTACGGATGGGCAAAAGCTGATTCTTCAAAAGAAGGAGTCGCATTTGCGCGTGCAGGTGTCCGGTGTGGTGCAATACGAAACGGAAGTCGCCTATTCCGTCACGCGGATTCCCGACGCCACCTTGTACGAAGGAACGGAAAGGGTGCGTGTGGAAGGGCAAAACGGAACGACACTGGTATCGGCGCGCGTGACCACGCTCAACGGCGTGGAGCAATTCAGCGTGATTACCTCGTCCCAAGTGACGAAGGCGCCGGTAACGGAGGTGGTTGCCTACGGCATCAAGAAGAAATCCAGCGCCGGGTATAAAGGCGGCCAATACTCCAGCGGTTCGTTGATTTGGCCGGCACCCTGTACCACGTTTGTGACCCAGCAGTACGGGCAAGACGGGCATCGCGGCATCGATATTTGGAAGGACAATATGGAGGGCGAGGATGTTCTGGCGGCCGACGGCGGCACGGTGGTCATGGCGGGCGAATATTCCGGTTATAAAACCTACGGAAAATTTGTGATTATTGATCACGGAAACGGGTATCGCACGATTTATGCCCACTGTAGCAAGGTGTTCGTGCACGAGGGCGATATTGTGACGCAGGGCGATTTGATCGCACTGGTCGGCAACACGGGACGCAGTACGGCGGCGCACCTGCATTTTGAAGTGCAACGTAACGGAGTGCTGATGAATCCGATGTCATTCTTTAAGTGAGGAGCGATGGCGATGCAGTCGGCTGTTACCGTTGGCGGTCGGTACCGTCATTTCAAGGGTCGATACTATGAAGTGATTGCCGTTGGGAAGCACAGCGAAACGTTGGAGCCGCTGGTGGTGTATCGCGCTTTATACGGTGATCACGAGGTCTGGGTTCGTCCGTTGACGGAATTTACGGATACGCTTACGCGCAAGGGGAAAACGCAGAAGCGTTTTGAAGAAATCGCAAGGTGAGTATTGCCGTGAGCGCCACTTCGTGGTATACTCATGACATACGTCAGTTTTCAAAAAAGATAGGAAGTAATGCAGTCATGACAAAACGGGAAAATTTAAGAAATATCGCGATCATAGCACACGTCGATCACGGTAAGACGACGTTGGTGGATCAACTGTTGCGTCAAAGCGGCATTTTCCGCGCCAACGAACAGGTCTCGGAGCGCGTAATGGATTCCAACGACCTGGAGCGGGAACGCGGCATCACCATTTTGTCCAAAAACACGGCGGTGATGTACGGCGATACCAAAATCAACATCGTAGACACGCCCGGTCACGCCGACTTTGGCGGTGAGGTCGAACGCATTTTGATGATGGTTGACGGCGTTCTTTTGTTGGTGGATGCGTTCGAGGGCTGTATGCCGCAGACGCGCTTTGTCTTGAAAAAGGCGCTGGGTCTCGGAAAGCGACCGGTGGTGGTGATCAATAAGATCGACCGCGACGGCGCTCGCCCGGCAGAGGTGATTGACGAACTGCTGGATTTGTTTATCGAGCTGGGTGCCGACGTGGATCAACTGGACTTCCCGGTGATTTATGCCTCCGGCCGTGACGGCTATGCCTCTACCGACCCGGCGGCGCGCGGGGGCACGATGCAACCCTTGTTCGAGGCCATTTTGCAGCACGTACCGGCCCCGGAGGGTGATGCCGAAGCACCGTTGCAGATTTTGTTTTCCAATATCGATTACGACGAATATGTCGGTCGCGTCGGTGTCGGCCGTGTGGAACGGGGTACGGTGCACAACGGGCAAGCCGTTACGCTGTGTCATGCCGATGGCACGACGCAAAATGCACGCATTGCCAAGCTGTTTCAGTACGAGGGACTTCATCGTGTCGAGCACGAAACGGCTTCCGTGGGCGATTTGATCGCCGTTACCGGGTTGACCGATCTGAATATCGGAGAAACCGCCTGTGATCCGCTGTGCGTGGAGCCGTTGCCCTTCGTGCACATCGACGAGCCCACCATTTCGATGTTGTTTATGGTGAATAACAGTCCCTTTGCCGGCAAGGACGGAAAGTACGTTACCTCGCGCAATTTGCGGGATCGCCTGTTCAAAGAGGTGGAGACCAACGTTAGTATGCGTGTGCGCGAGACAGAAGTAACCGATGCGTTCGAGGTGTCCGGCCGCGGTGAGTTGCACCTGTCAATTTTGATCGAAACCATGCGGCGGCAGGGGTATGAGTTTGCCGTGAGTCGTCCGCAGGTGATTTATAAAAAGGATGAAAATGGCAATTTGCTGGAGCCGATGGAGCTGTTGATGATTGAGGTTCCGGAAAATTACGTGGGTGCCGTTATGGAAAAGCTCGGTTCTCGCAAGGCGGAAATCGTCAACATGGGCACGCGTGAAACGGGTGCCAGCCATTTGGAATTTCGTATTCCTTCTCGCGGGCTGATGGGCTATCGTCAGCAGTTTTTGACGGATACCAACGGCAACGGTATTATGAATAGCGTATTCGACGGCTACGAGCCGTATAAAGGCGATATTCCGCAACGTGTGCAGGGCTCGCTGGTGGTGTTTGAAACCGGTGAAACCAGTAGCTACGGGCTGTTTAACGCGCAAGATCGCGGAGCGCTGTTTGTCGGCCCGGCAGTTCCGGTGTACGAGGGTATGATCGTGGGACAGTCCCCGAAAAACGAGGATATTGTCGTGAACGTATGTAAGAAGAAACACGTGACCAATATGCGCGCCGCCGGCTCGGATGAGGCGTTGCGGCTGACGCCGCCGACGGTGTTGTCGTTGGAGCAGTCGTTGGAGTTTATCAACGACGACGAGCTGGTCGAGGTAACGCCGCACAGCATCCGGTTGCGTAAGCGTATTTTATCGCGGGAACAGCGTATGAAGGAAGCGGCGAAGAAAAAGGCGTGAGCCGCACGGTAGTACGTCCGCTGTGGGTAATTGGCATCGTTTGGGCGGCGACTTGTCTGCTGGGTGCCTGGCTCCCGACGTCCCTGCTGCTTGCGGTTGCGATTTTGTGCTTACTGGGAGCATTACCGGTTCTGTGCGTTGCGCCGTGGCGTCGATGGCACGGTGTGTGGCTGTGCTTACTGACGGTGGCGGTAGCTTCCGGCACGTTGCTGTATTGGCAGGTTGCAAAGTATCAGCCAACGGTCGATTGGAATGGAAAAGCCGCCTCCCTGTGCGTTGAGGTGCAGGATCGCGAGGATCAAATCGAGCTGAAGGTGCTATCCGGTGACTTGCCGCGCGGCACGCGGCTGTGGCTTTGGTACGAACCGTTGGGCATGGCATTGGAGCCGGGTGACACCGTTACCGCGTCGTTCGATATTTCGCTGGCGGAGACCGACGGCTTGGAAAAGCTGTGGGATCGCTCCGGTGGCGTGTGGCTATCGGCTGTGCCTGCCGACCCGTCCGGCGAGGACTGGCAGATCACCGAGGGTGAAGCGCACCGGACAACGCTGTCGTCGTGGCGGCGTGAGCTGGCGCTGAAAATTCAGCAGACGTTGTCCGGCGATGTCGGTGTGGTGGTTTCCGGGATTTGTCTTGGTGCCGATGAACGGCTGTCCCCGGATGCTACGGCAGATTTTCGCGCGTGTGGCGTATCACATTTGTTTGCCGTTTCCGGCTTGCACCTGTCGGTACTGACACAAGCGTTGCTGTGGCTGTTAAAACGGTTGCAACTTGCGCGACGGGTGCGAGGAGCGCTCTGTGCCGGTGCGGTCGTTGGCTTTGCCGGCTTGGTGGGCTGGACACCGTCGGTGGTTCGAGCCGCCGTTGTGTGTCTGCTTGTGGTATTAGGCGATTGTTGGCGGCGGCAGGCAGATGCGCGCAACTCGTTGGGAGCGGCGTTGCTGCTGTTGCTGGTTTTCGACCCGTTTGCGGTCTACGATGTCGGGCTGTTGCTTTCGTTTACGGCAACCTTCGGGTTGTTGTTTGTGTCACCCCGGCTTCACCGGTGGTTGCAAAAGCTCCCGACGCCTTCCGTGATGCGGGCCGTGTGGGAGCGTATTTCCGGCGCGGTTGCCGTTACGTTGTCTGCCACCGCCGTTACGCTGCCGGTGTCGATTGTCTATTTCGGTGAGCTGTCGCTGGTTGGCGTGATTGCCAACGTTGTGATGACGGTGCCGGCAACGGTGCTGCTGGTGATTGGTTGGATGGCGGTACCGGCTTTGCTATTGGGAATATCCTTCGTATATTATCCGTTACTGGTGTTGCTCGGTTGGCTGTCAAAGCTGTTGCTCGCGATGGCCGCATCCATTGCGTCGTGGCCGTTTTCTACGATGGCCGTGACAAGCCCGTACCGGATTCTCGGTCTGGTCGGCGGCTTGTGCCTGATTGCCGCCGGATGGTGGCTGTTACGCGGTCGCGGTGTGCGGCTGTCCGCGGTGTTCTGCGCCGTGATTTTGGTGGTCAGCGGTACGCTGTACCGGTATCGATTGCAGGACACGGTGCGATTTTTGGTAATCCCGGAGCAGTCCGATTTGGCGGTATGCATTGTGTATCAGCGTTGGGCGGTTTTGATTGTGTCGCCTACGGAAATCAATACGCTGTATGCGACGCGTACGGCGTTACAGCGAGCCGGGATTACTGCCTTAGATGCTGTCGTATTGCCGGAGGGTGACTGGAGTGGCACGCCGTATCTTTCGTACGTGCTGGGTCGCTATTTGAAGCATGCCACTCTATATCGTGCCGACCGTGGTGAAACGTGCGTCGTAGTGGACGTGCGTTGCCAAGCGCAGGAGGACTGGCTGTGGGTACAATGCGGAATGGCGCAAACGGCTTTCGTGCCGCAAGCAACGACAGCTTCGTTGCCGGATTCCGTGGATGTTGCCTTTTGCGTGGGCAAGCCGATTGCCACCGAGCCGACCACGGTCACGGTGGTACAGCAACCGCTTCCGCTGTGCGCCTTGCACAGCCACAGTATTTCTGCGCCGCAGGATGACGATTTGTGGATATGGATCGACGGCGAGGGAGAACTGTACATTAAGTAAGTGAATGAGGAGAGGGTCACATGCCGATATCGGAACAGCAGTTAAAGCTGCATCTTAAAAAGGAAGTTCCTGCTCGCGTCTATTTGCTGTATGGTGAGGAAACGTACTTGACGTCACACTACGCCGAGCAGATCATTCGCATGGCGGGTGTGCGCCCTAACGATAGCTTGGCAGAGTTTAATATGCACCGTTTCGATGGTCAGGAATGTTCTTTCGATGCCATCGAAGAAGCGGCGGAGGCGCTGCCGCTCATGGCGGACCGAAAATGCGTGGCGGTGTGCAATTGTGATATTACGCCGGCGGCGGTGTTTGACCGTGCCATGGCGCTGGTTTCTGATCCGCCAGAGGAAACCGTATTGATTTTCTGGATGACGACGTTGCTGACGGACGGCAAATTGAACGCCAAATGGCGGCAGTTTGTCGATGCGGTGGAGCGAACGGGAGTGTGCGTGTGTTTTCCGCGCAAAACGACCGAGGAGGTTGTTCGGATTTTGTGTGCCGGGGCACACCGGCGGCATTGTACGCTTTCTCCGGAGGTGGCCCGTTCGCTGGTGGAGCAAAGCGGAAATGACCTGAATCTGTTGTTGAACGAGCTGGATAAGCTGTGTGCCGTAGCGGGGCAGGGCGAAATCACCGCGGCCATTGTGGGCGAGGTGGCAACCAAGAATTTGAACGCCCAGGCCTTTGAACTGTCTAACGCTATTTTGAAAAACAATTATGAAAGTGCGTATGCCATTCTTCACCGATTGTTTTCCTGTAAGCTGGACCCGATCGTGATTTTGGCGGCGTTATCCGGTTCGTACACCGATCTGTACCGTGCCAAGCTGGCGGCCAATGCCGGGCAGCGTGCCGAAACGCTGGTGGAAGAATTTGATTATAAAAGCCGCGCGTTTCGCTTGAAATATGCTGCGCGGGATTGCAGTCGGCTGTCGTTGGAATCGTTGCGGGAAAGTCTGGATATTTTGGCACAGGCGGATCGCCGGTTAAAATCGTCGGCCAGCGACAAACGCATGGTGGAAGAATTTGATTATAAAAGCCGCGCGTTTCGCTTGAAATATGCTGCGCGGGATTGCAGTCGGCTGTCGTTGGAATCGTTGCGGGAAAGTCTGGATATTTTGGCACAGGCGGATCGCCGGTTAAAATCGTCGGCCAGCGACAAACGCATGGTGCTGGAGGAAACGGCTGCCAAGCTGATCGTTACCGCTAAGCTGGGAAAGATCCAATGACGGTGAAAATCAAAGAGGCGATCGTGGTTGAAGGAAAATACGATGCTATTCGGTTGCAATCGGTGGTGGATGCCACGATCGTTACGACCGACGGGTTCGGTATTTTTAAGCAGCCGGAGAAGCTGGAGCTGTTGCGCCGCTTGGCAGAAAAGCAGGGGTTGGTGGTGCTGACCGACAGCGATGCCGCCGGGTTTGTGATTCGTGACCGCATCAGCGGCGCGTTGCCGCCGTCACAGGTGCGGCACGCCTACGCGCCGGAAATCGCCGGTAAGGAACGGCGAAAGGCGACGGCCTCCAAGGAGGGCTTGCTTGGTGTGGAAGGCATCGACGGTGACGTACTGTTGAATGCGATCCTGCGAGCGGGAGCAACGGTGGAAGACCGGGAGAAGCCGACGCTTCCTTCGCCGTTTTTGACCAAAGCGCGCCTGTACGCCGACGGCTTGTCGGGGTGTGAAAACAGTGCCGGCTTGCGAAACAAGCTGTTGGATGCCATGAGCTTGCCGCGTCGGCTGTCAACCAACCGTTTGCTGGATGTCGTGAACGCCCTGCTGACGGAAGAGGAATATCAAGTCTTGTTGAAGCATAGTAAAGGAGAAGATGACGCATGCTCCCATCGCTGATTTTGGCATCGGCATCGCCGCGCCGCCGGGAAATATGTGATCTGTTGGGGCTAACGTATACGGTTTGCCCGGCACAAACGGAGTTGTCTGTGGACTCCGCGTTGTCGCCGCCCGACGGTATTTTGCGCGTGGCTCGCGGCAAAGCCGAGGAGGTAGCGGCACGGTATCCCGGCAAAGCGGTGCTGGGGGCCGACACCGCCGTGGTGGTGGACGAACGCATTTTGGGAAAGCCGCGTGATCCGCAGGAGGCAAAAGCGATGCTGCGGCTGTTATCCGGCAGAACGCATCGGGTAATTACCGCGGCGTGGGTTTGCGGTGACGGGTTCGACGCCGGTTTTGCCGACGCGGCGGAGGTGACGTTTTTTTCCATGACCGAGCAGGAGATCGACGATTACGTCGCTTCGGGAGAGCCGATGGATAAAGCAGGTGCCTATGCTGTGCAGGGAATTGGTGCACGGTATATTCAGAAGATCAACGGCGACTTTTACACCGTCATGTGGCTTCCATGCGGAAGATTGTTGCGTTTTCTGGAGCATCGGTGATTTTTGTACGCAAATATTCGACGGGATTTTACAAGAAAGGACGAAAAAACATGAGGGATATGCGGCACGGTAAAGCGAAAAGGACGGGAAAAGCGGCGATCAACGTGTCAAGCGGAAGAAAAGCTCCCAACTGGCGCTTTATCGTATTTTTACCAATCGCGTTTTTGTGGATGGAATTGGTGTTTCGTGCGGCAACCATCGAGCACTTTTTCGGAAGCGGCCTTTTCTATATTTTCGGCTTTACGTTGGCGGCTTCGGCAGTTGTTTATTTGCTGTGCACCTTGTTCCGCCAGCAGATCAACCGCTGGGTCACCGTCGGCTTTTTATCGTTTGCCGCCGTGGTCTTGACCTCCGAGGTGATCTATGCCGGCATTTTCCCCGGCACCTTTTACGACTTGGATAAGCTCACCATGGCAGGCGAAGCGATGGGTGATTTCGGCATCAACGCGCTGACTTCGGCCTGGAACAACATCATGGATATTGTGGCGCTGTGGTTCCCCGTAGTCTTGTACATTGTCTTCGGCAATCGGTTTTGTCCGGCTCGGCGCGCGCCTGCGCTTCTCAAGATCGCTTCCGGCGTGGTGGCGGTGGTGATCCATGCGATCGTGGTGATCGTGGCGCTGTGTTCCACCGGCGATATGAGTCCGCGTTATCTGTATATCAGCCGCTTTGACAAGGACGCCGCCGTGGAGCAGTTCGGTCTGATGACGATGTTCCGATTGGACATTCGCTACGACCTGATCGAAGGCAAGATCGAGGAGGACTTTTCGCAGAGCAATTCGTCCATCGGTGACTTTGACTTTATTCAGGGTGGTGATAACGGTTCGCAGGGCGACACCACCCCGACGGTGTATACTCCCAACGTGATCGACTCGTTGGATTTTGACGCGCTGGCGAACGGCACCTCCAACGACACCATCAAGAAGATGCACCAGTATTTCGGCTCGGTGGAGCCGACTATGAAGAACAAATACACCGGTATGTTTCAGGGTAAAAATCTGATCTTCATCGTGGCGGAAGGGTTTTCACCGTACGCCGTCAGTGAGGAGTTGACACCGACACTGTATAAGTTGTCTCACGAAGGTATTCAGTGCACCAACTATTACACCCCCGGCTGGGGCGTATCCACTTCGGACGGAGAATATACCAGTCTGTTAAGTATGATGCCGGCGACGGGCGTGCGCAGCATGGAGTACTCGGCGGATAAAAATATGTATTTTTCGCTGGGTAACCAACTGAAATCGATGGGATACAATACGTATGCTTATCACGATCACACCTACACCTATTACGGCCGTGACAAGTCCCATCCGAATTTGGGATATACCTATAAGGGGATTGGTAACGGCTTAACGCTGGATTATTCCGACTATTATCCCGGAACCAACACCAAGACGCGCTGGCCGAACTCGGATTACCTGATGGCCAAGGCGACCGCCGACGAGTATATGGCTTCGGGCGAGCCGTTCCACACCTATTATTTGACGGTCAGCGGCCACATGCTGTATACCTTCATGGGAAACAGCATGTCGGCGTATCACAAATCCGCTGTGGCCGACTTGCCGTATTCCGACGAAGTAAAAGCGTATTTGGCCTGCCAGATCGAGCTGGACCTGATGTTAGAGGAACTGGTTGCCAAGCTGGAGTATTACGGCATCGCCGAGGATACGATGATCGTGTTGACGGCGGACCACTATCCCTACGGGTTGCAACAATCGGGCGAAACGGACTTTTACAGTGAGCTCGCCGGCAAGGATACGACCTCGACTTTTGAAAAGTACCGCAACACGCTGATCATGTGGAGTAAGGGCATGGAGAGCATCGTGATCGACGAGCCGGTATACAGCATCGATCTGTTGCCGACGATCAGCAATCTGTTCGGTATCGAATACGATTCTCGACTGCTGATGGGACGCGATTTCCTGTCGGATTCCCCGGCGCTGGTGTGCTTCTCCGACCGAAGCTGGATTACGGAATACGGGCGGTACGACGCCAAGACCAAGACGTTTACCATGACGGCAAATCAGGATTGGACCGAGGAGAACAAAGAGGAATACGTAAAATCCATCAATACGGTGGTGCGCCGTAAGTTCGATTTTTCCAATCTGATATTGAAGCAGAATTACTATAACGTTTTGTTCAAAAAGTAAGCAAACAGCCCCGAAGCCATGCTTCGGGGCTGTTTGTTATTTCTTCAGTACGCGGACGATCTCGCCGACGTATTGACGATGAAAATCGTTTGCTTTATAATGGGATAAGAGCGAGGAGTCCGCAAACTGGTCGGCGGCAAAATCGGTGACGTGGAGCTTGCGGCAAATCAGCACCAGCCGTGCCTGCTCAATGCAGGGCGTTCCGGCTTCTTCAAATACCGACAGACCGGTGGCGGCGAACTTATCCTCGTCCCGCCCGGAATGAGAACCGCAATACCGCAGTGCGGGGCGATAGTCCTCCGGCAAAAACGACAACGAGTACGTGTCGGCGTGCTCCATCAGCGAGTAGGTGTATCGCTGGGGACGAACGAAGGTGAAGGCGACCGGCAGGTTCCAAAGAACCCCCACGCCGCCCCAACTGGCGGTCATCGTATTGCAACGGGTACCGTCGTCGGCGGTCAAAAGCATCCACGTGTCGCCGATCAGCGAAAAGGGATTTTCGGCAAGGTCCTTCGGGTCGATCGCGGTAAAGCTATTCATGCTAAAACACTCCTTCGGCTAAATTTACGGTTGTATTATACTATATGACGACGGCTTTGAAAAGATTTTCCCAAAAGATTTTTCAAAATTCAAAGACTGTTCAAACACCGTCTGAAAAATCTGCTAGACTATATCATGAAGAATAGGAGGCTGTTGTATGGATACTGTAAAAATCATGGTGGTTGATGATGACAGCAATATCGGTGAGCTGCTGCGGCTGTATTTGGGCAAGGAAGGCTATGAGCCGGTCGTGTTTACCGATGGTGAGCAGGCGGTAGAGCATTTCGATGCCGAAAACCCGGACCTCATTCTGTTGGACGTGATGATGCCCAAGCTGGACGGGTGGCAGGTGTGCCGTAAAATTCGCAAAAAGTCGCAGTGTCCGATCATCATGCTGACTGCCAAGGGCGAATTGTTCGACAAGGTGCTCGGCCTGGAGCTGGGCGCAGACGATTACATAGTCAAGCCCTTTGAAACCAAGGAGGTCATCGCCCGTGTAAAGGCGGTGCTGCGGCGCTCCGGCATTGCCAAGGGCGAAAAGCAAAAAGAGGTTTCCTACGACGGTCTGTATATCAATATGGAAAACTACGAGTTGCGTGTGCGTGGCAAGCAGATCGATACGCCGCCGAAAGAGATGGAGCTGATCTATCATCTGGCAAGCAATCCCAATCGCGTCTACACGCGCGATCAGCTTTTGGACGAGGTTTGGGGCTTTGAATACTACGGTGACAGCCGCACGGTCGACGTGCACGTCAAGCGCCTGCGGGAAAAGCTGGAGGGCGTATCCGAGCAATGGACGCTGAAAACCGTATGGGGTGTGGGGTATAAATTTGAAGTCAAACAAGACGCTGTTTAAGAGCATTTTTTCCAAATATTTCACGGCCACCGCCGTGCTGATTTCGCTGGCGTTCCTGTTGACGGCGGCGATACAGCTCTTGCTGGCGCGGAGCTACTGGATTGAGGATAAGCGCGTGGCGCTGGAGGATCGGGCGCAGAACGTATCGAACTTTGTGATAGAAAACGTGGTGGAAGCCCAGCCCGGCGTTTATCAAATTCCCAACTCAATTTCTCCGGCGTTGACGCATTTGGCCAATATGTCCGACAGCAGCGTGTTGGTGACGGACAATGAATTTCGCATCATTTACTGCTCGCATCCCGATTGCTCACACGGCGGCAAGCTGCTGTCGGAATCGGTCAGCACCGGTCTGCAACGCGGCAGCTTTTTCGAAGTGGGGCGGCTGGGCGGCCTGTACAGCGACCGACAATACACCGCCGGAGCGGAGCTTCGGGTGGATAACGGCGAAACGCTGGGATACGTGTTGATTTCCTCCTCGGCATCCGCTTTGGGCGAATTTGTGATGGACAATATGAAAACGTACGTGCTGGCCGGTGTGGCGGCGTTGGTGATGGCGTTTATCGTGTTGTATATCATCACCTATCAGCTGGTGCGGCCGTTGCGACAAATGGCGGCGATTACGCGTCGCTTCAGTCAGGGCGACTTTTCCGGCCGCGTCAAGGTACGTGGCAACGACGAGGTGTCCGAGCTGGCGACGGCGTTGAACGGTATGGCGGTGTCGCTGTCCTCGCTGGAGGATATGCGGCGCAGCTTCGTCGCCAACGTTTCCCATGAGCTGAAAACGCCGATGACGACGATTTCCGGTTTTATCGACGGCATTTTAGATGGCACAGTGCCTCCGGAAAAACGCGCGGATTATTTGCGCATCGTGTCGGAGGAAACCAAGCGCCTGTCGCGATTGGTGGGAGTGATGCTCAATCTCTCCCGCATCGACAGCGGCTCGCTCAAGATCAATCCGGTTTCGTTTGACCTGACCTCCACCGTTTGCGAGGTGCTGTTGTCATTTGAACAGCGCATCGACGGAAAGCATCTGTCGATTGAGGGGCTGGAGGATTGCGCTCCGCAACAGGTCTGTGCCGATTACGATCTGTTGCAACAGGTCGTGTATAATTTGATGGATAACGCCGTAAAGTTTACCAACGACGGCGGCACCATCACGCTGTCCGTGTCCGGCTCGGCCGATCGGGTGGTATTCACCATTCGCAACACCGGCGATGGAATCCCACCGGAGGAAATGCCGCATATTTTCGAACGGTTTTATAAGAGCGACCGCTCTCGCGGACTGGATAAAAACGGTACCGGACTGGGGCTGTATATCGTAAAAACGATGATTGACCTGCACGGCGGCGAAATCACGGTGCGTTCCGCGGAGGGCGAATATTGCAAATTTTCATTTTGGCTACCGACAAATTCGGCACCGTTACAAAAAAAGTAAGAAGTTTTCAACAAATCGACACAAAACGGCGGTAGAATATCGATAAGATCATGAAAGGTGTGACTACGTATGGATGAATGGAATCGGTTACCGAACGACGAGCAACCGCAACAGCCGAACGGCGGAGAGCCGTCGCATCCACAAAATAATCAGCCCCCGGTGACACCACCGACCTATTCTTACGGCTGGAACCCCACGCCGTATGCGCCGCCTCCGAAAAAGAACGGCAAGGGCACCGCGGTGGGGATTATCGTCGGCGTTGTTTGTGTGATCATCGTCGGTGCTTTGATTGCTTTGTGGGTCATTGCACAAAACCTGGGAACGAGCGGCGGTTCCTCTGCGGATGGAGCAGACGGGACCTCGCAGACCGCCAAGACGACCTCCTCCCGCAACACGAACGATCGTCTGACGCTGACGATCCCGGAGGTAGACGAGGTGCTAGAGGGCTTGTCGACACGGCGGATCGTCAACGATAATTTGGACAGCACCGTGCTGCTGACCATTTATTCCACCACCTCCAGCGGTTCCTTTGGGCAAAGCGACAGTCGGCAGGTTACGGCCGGTTTTGCCAGCGGCTTCGTTCTGTCGGAGGACGGCTACATTGCCACCAACTGGCACTGCGTGGTGAACGAGGATACCAACCAGCCGTTTGCTCGCGTGGACGTAACGATGTACGATGGCACCGTGTACGAGGATGCTGAGCTGATCGGTGCGGATTCTTCCACGGATTTGGCGATCATCCGAGTCAACGCGACCGGACTGAAGGCGGTAACGCTCGGCAATTCCGAGGCGTTGCAGTTGGGCGATCGCGTGATCGCACTCGGTAATGCCGGCGGTCTGGGATTTTCCGCTACGCAGGGTATCGTATCCGGTTTGGCACGCGACGTGTACGAGGATACCGGGTATGCCATCCAGTGCCTTCAGGTGGATGCGGCGATCAACCCCGGAAACTCCGGTGGCCCGTTGTTTAACGCGGCGGGACAGGTCGTGGCGATCAACTCAGCGAAAATCGTTGCCGACGGCTACGAAGGTCTGGGCTTCTCGATTCCGATCAACGAAGCGCTTACCGTGTTTAACGAGCTGATCGAAAACGGCTACGTTACCGGACGCGTGGCGTTGGGCGTGAACGGTCAAAGCTACGACGACGGGTATTACGCCGGCTTCCTCATCTACTCGCTGGAAAGCGATTCGCCGTTGAACGGCACCGGCGTGCAGAAGGGCGATTTGATCACGGCGATCGACGACACCGAGGTGGCGAATTACGCCACGTTGCGTTCGGCACTGTCCAAGCATCAGGTAGGCGATACCGTGACGTTGACGCTGTTGCGCTCCTCCAACCGGCGTGTGGAGAGCTTTGAGGTAAAGGTGGTACTCACCGAAGCCAAGGGATAATTCGCCGGAAAACAGGCTATTTCAGTCAAGCGACGTGCTTGCCGTTGATCTGCGGGCACGTCGCTTTTGCGTGGAGTTGGCACGGATTTTCGATCCGTACGGCGTTGAAAAAGCTTGTACAATTATGACAATAATGTAGTTGAAACTGAAAACAATTTGTGCTATAATAAATCGGGTTCCGGTGTATATCACCGACCATGAAAGAGGATGAATTATGAAACACGGTAAAATGCGATCTTTGCTGGCCGGCATCACCACGCTGGTGTTGCTGATCTCCTGCACCGTTTCCGGCTTGGTATTGCCGGTCGCGGCCGCAGACGCCAGCGCCACGAAGCTGTCGCTGACGTACGACACGCTGTGGCTCATGACGGGGCGTACGCGCTCCATGGGCACCTCCACGGTGACGTACAGCGACGGAACGACGTCCACCGTAGCGGCAAGCGGCCTCACCTGGTCGATCGCCGATACTTCGGTGGCTACGATCGATGCTTCCGGCCTGGTGAAACCCTTAAAGGTGGGCGAAACGACGATCACGGGCACGTTGACCGGTGCTTCGTTGACTGCCACCTGTGTTCTGCACGTGGTTGACGGCTCTCAATACGTCTATGCCGACGTGCCGCACACCTTGGGCGACGAGTTGCTTGTCAACGGCGATTTCGAGCAGGGCACCACCAACTGGACGGGCGCGCCCGTCGTTTCCGGTGTCGGCAAAGGCGGCGGCTACGGTCTCCAGTTGACAACGCAGGATAGCAGCTATTATTACAAAAATGCGATCGCGTTGCAGCCGGACACCACCTACGTGTTCTCCTACGATTATCTGCCCGGTAAGAATTCTTCCTTCTACGTGGAAGGGGCAAGATTCCAGACCGGACGGAAAACGCACACCTACAAGGATAGTGCCGACCGCACGTGGCAGACCTACACCACGGTGTTTACCACTTTCAAAACGATGTCGCTCAGCACGGGTTGGGACTTGGTGATCCACGCGACGAAGGTGGATGCCAGCGAACCGGTTATCATCGATAACCTGTCGGTTCGCGAATACGTTTCCGATCTGTCCGTGGAGACGTTGCATCTTTCCTACGATAAAATGACGATGTATCCGAGCCAGACCTGGTCGTTGATTGCTTATTCCGATCCTTACGGCGGCAATCTGAACGGTATGATCTGGAGCAGCAGCAACGACAACGTGGTAACGGTGAAAAACGGCGTGGTCACGGCACAGGGTGCCGGTACCGCCACGGTGACCGCGACGGCGATCAACGGGAAAACCGCGACCTGCGTTATCACCGTAACCGGTGAAGCGCTGTTTCTGAAGAACGGCTCTTTTGAAGAAGCGGATACCTCCATGTGGAAAACCGCCGACGGTGCGCTGGTGAAGTTTGCAAACGGCAACGTGGGCAACGACGCTGCCGGTACCGTCATGAAGGTGGAGTACTATCATCCCGTCATGCAGACGATCAGCGGTATTCAGCCGAACACGACCTATACGATCAAGGGCTCGGCCAAGCTGTCTGCCGCCGGTAAGTCGTTGGGCATTTCCGTCGTTTGCGGCGATACGGTACTGTTCAGCCAAACGTCGGAGCAGTATACGGTGAATTGGGACAAAACGCTGGACGAGAGCGGAAAAACGGTGGCGGCACCGTTTGCTACCGGCTATTCCTTTACCACGCCGGCTACGTTGCCCTCCGATCAGGCGACGGTGATCTTCTCCGTGCTGAAGGAAGGCGAGTCTCCGGCGACGGCGACAGTGGCTTCGAAGGCATCGGGTAACCGCATCTCGCAGGGCGAGGGTGAGGTTGTGGACGACGAGGACGATCTTACGCTGAATCTGTTTGCTTATCTTAACGATCTGTGGATGGGCGAAATCACCGGCAGTGACGTGGATTTGACCGTTTCCGAATTATTCTGGAGCGGCGATGACAACGGTCAGGTCGACCCCGATCAGCCGATCACGTTTTCAGTGAAAGTGAAGAACCTGGGCACCGACGTCATTCCTGCGGGTAAGGCGTTTACTGTGGACTTTTCCGTGGACACCGAGGTCGTCCGCACCGTCACGTATACCGGCGGTATTGCGGCGGGAGCCGAGGTAGTAATCACGGCCGAGCCGTGGATTGCCATGTCGGGCGATCACATGATCGCGGCGCGCGTGAACGCGGCGTGGGACGTGATGGAAACCGATATGAAAACCAATAATACCTACCAGCTGAACCTGCGCGTGGCGACTGATCGCTTGTCGCCGACCTACACCACGGTTCAAAACGCGGTACAGCAGGCCGGTATGGATCGCTTGACCATGAGCGACGACTTTAACAGCCTGGACACGGTGGATATCTACGCCAGCGGTGCCGAGGGCTATAAATGGTACGTGACTCGCCCCTGGGGTGCGACGACGTTGACGGTGAACGACTATATGGTCAACAACGGCGTCCTGACCTTGATGGCAGAGAAAGCGGGCTACAACATTGCGCTGAACAGCGTGGACGTCAACACGCTGAACGGATTCCGCTACAAGCAGGGTTATTTGGAAGTGCGCTTGCGCGTGGTACGTCCCAGCGCCAACGGTGACGGCGAAGACGGCATTCCGGCCGTTTGGTCCTTTACGCAGGATAAGGCGCTGGAGCAAAACGACGCCATTGCCGAAAGCGATACTGATTGGGTCGAGCTGGACTGGTTGGAGTACTGGGGCATCAGCAAGCAGCGTCCGAACGGCTATTACACGATCACGCTGCACGACTCCACCACCCAGGCCAACGAGCCGGCGTACAGCAACTCCAATGCCCACCAGGAAGGCTTGGGCGACGCCGAATGGCACGTGATGGGTTGGCTGTGGGAAGAGAACAGCATCCGTTGCTTCCTGGACGGCGTTGAAGTGATGAACCAGTTCTACGATCCCGAGGCGGCGGCTGTGCCGAACGCCAGCCCCAAAACGTTTACCATCGAAAACGAGGACGGCACCACAACGTCCACCAAATACGGCGGTTCTGCCACGGATGCCGGTGTGTTTTCCTGGGCGAACGACGAGGCGGCAGTGCTGTATCTCGGCGGTTCCAAGGATAACCCGTTGGAGCTGGATTACGTGCGTATATGGCAGACGAGCGAGCCGGATACCGTGTCGGACAACATGACGATGAGCCAGACCAGCCTGACCGTGGAAGAAGAAAGTCGTACCCGTCTGTCGGTTACGGTTCCGACCGGTGAGGACGTTGGCACCTTGACGTGGAACAGCAGCAATCCTGCCGTAGCCACGGTTCACGGCAACGGCGAGGTGTATGCGCGCAGTGCCGGTAACACGGTGGTGACTGCCACCAACGCCAACGGCGTTTCGGTATGGTGCACCGTCACCGTCACGCACAATCTGATTGCCGGTGGCGACTTTGAACGGGATAACGATCTGTTGTATAGTCACTGGACGTACGACATCTTGAGCGACGATTCTATGTCGATCGCCGCGGATCCGTCCGACGCTTCCAACCATTGCCTCAAGATCGAGGAAAACGCAACCACGCAGTACTATTTCAAGCTGCCCGTCAAGCCGAATACGTCGTACCGGCTGACCGGTCGCGTCAAGAGCGATTACAAGTATATCAGCAAGGCCCTTAAAGACAATGTGACGGTGTATTTCAGCTACGCTTCCAGTGGCGGCGGTTCGCAAACCATCGATATAACGTCCACCTCGTGGGCGAATTTCTCGCTGGACTTTACCACGAGCGACAGCATCAGCAACAACAATTACGTGTTGGGTATCCGCCGCGACGTGGGGGAAAACCGCGGCAACGTCTATATGGACGATCTGCTGTTGGTCGAAACGGATTACGTAACGCAAAGCAGCTACACTGTGACGACCAATACGATGACCAACGGCTCGGTGTCGCTGTCGGTCGACGGCAGTGCGATCAACAGTGGGGCTTCGGTGGCTCCCGGCTCCTACGTGGACGTTACCGTCAACCCGGCGAGCGGCTATCAGCTCCAGCTCGGTAGTTTGGAGTATTCCTACGCTGTCGCCACTCAGGATGGCACGTATTCGGTCAACCGTGAGGTGCTGAACAAGACGGAAACGAGCTTCGGCTCCGGAAACGGCTATTCGTTCCGCATGGTCATGCCGGCTGGCAACGTGAGCTTGAGCGCCGCGTTTGAAAAAACGGCGGATTGCAGCTTGCCGGTGGCGACGTTGGGAACGTCGGTGTTTATGAACGAGCAAAGCGAGGTCAGCGGTGTCCGCTTCCTCAACCGTATGTACGTTACCGATTGGCAAGCCGATGGTGACGCGGTGTATATCACCTACAACGGTCAAAAGGTGAAGGTGGCACAGTTCGGCACCTTGCTGAAGCGTTCCTCCAATACGGAAATCGATTTGACCCTGGAAAACTACGAAGCGCACAAGTCGGACAACAGCGAAACGCGTATTTGGCGGTCCGTCGGTTGTGTCGGCAGTGAGGTTCACCTGGTCGATTATACGTCGGCGTATATCGATTTTACCATCGTCATGACCTCGTCGGTTGCCAACCGATACGGTTTCCTGGATCGTGAATATACCACCTGCGCCTACGTGGTGCTGGAGGATGGCACGACCTTGTATACCGATGCGTTTACCGATTCGGTGCTGGGAGCACTGGAACGCAGCTTCTGATGAACGAAGACGACCGAGAGATTATCTCGGTCGTCTCTTTTCGTTTTGAGAATTAGAAAAACAGCAACAAATGTCCATAAAAATTTACATTTCGTACTTGCTTACGTCACGGTATTCCGCTACAATAAAAGAAAACGGATCGTATGGAGGGATACGGATGATTCCAATGACAGACGTTGCCACGGTGTGTCGCGCGGTGGCGGCAGACGGTGCCGTGCTGCTGAAAAACAAGGATGGCGTATTGCCGTTGAAGCCGGGTACGCGCGTGGCACTTTTCGGCCGCGTTCAAACGGATTATTACAAGAGCGGAACCGGCTCCGGCGGCTTGGTCAACGTGAGTCACGTGCCGAGCGTTTTGGAGGCGCTGCGTGACGAACCGTCGCTTACGGTGGACGAAACACTGGCCAAGGTATATGCGGACTGGATCGCCGAGCACCCGTTCGATAACGGACATGGATGGGGAACTGAGCCGTGGTGTCAGGTGGAAATGCCGATCGATGCCGAAACGGCGCGTGCGGCCGCCGAACGAAACGACGTGGCGGTGGTGCTTTTGGGGCGCACCGCCGGTGAGGACGCGGACAACGCCGACGTTCCCGGAAGTTATCGCTTGAGCGAAACCGAGGAGGCGTTGGTAGCCACTGTTTGTTCCGCCTTTTCCCGCGTGATCGTCTTGCTGAACGTCGGCAATATGATCGATCTGGGCTTTGTGGAAGCATACGGCGTTTCCGCTGTGATGTATTTGTGGCAAGGCGGTATGTATGGCGCGCTGTCCGCCGCCGATTTGTTGTGCGGCAAGGCGACACCGGCCGGCAAGCTGCCGGACACCCAGCTTCGCACGTTGGACGGTCATCCGGCGCTCCACGACTTCGGCAACAAGCAGACGCTGATTTATTTTGACGATATTTACGTCGGGTATCGGTATTTTGAAACCTTTGCGCCGGAAAAGGTGCTGTATCCGTTCGGCTTCGGTCTGTCGTATACCACGTTCGACATGGCGTATACTGCCACGCAGACCGATGAGCACGTTACGGTATCCGCTACGGTGAAAAACATTGGTGCTTACACCGGGCGCGAGGTGCTTCAGGCGTATTACGGTGCCCCCTGCGGTGCGTTGGGGACTCCGTCGCGCCAGTTGGTTGGCTTTGCCAAAACGCGGTTGTTACAGCCGGGCGAAAGCGATACGCTGACTGTCACGTTCCCGATTGCCGCCATGGCATCTTACGACGACGGCGACGCAACGAGCAACCGCTCCTGCTACGTTCTGGAAGCCGGCACCTATACGGTGTTTGCCGGCACGGACGTGCACAGCGCCGCGGCGGTGACCACGGTTACGGTGGATGCTACCACGGTCGTTAAGCGGTGTGAGGAAGCGCTGGCACCGGTGCAGGCGTTCGATCGGTTGTGTGCCGAAGGTGTGGATCGTCACCCGACGTATCGCGCAACGCCGTTGCGTCAAACCGACCTGTCGGCGCGGATTCAAGAGCGTCTGCCGGAGGAGATCGACTTTGCCGGTGACGTGGGTATCCGCCTGGCCGACGTGGCGGAGGGCCGCCATACACTGGAGGAATTCGTGGCACAATTGACCGATACGGACCTGTGTGCGCTGACGTGCGGTGAGGGGCCCTGCAGTCCCAAGGCCAATCCCGGTGCTGTGGGTGCGCTTGGCGGCTTGACCCGTGAGCTTCAAGCACTGGGTATTCCGCCGCTGTGCGTGGCGGACGGTCCCTCCGGCGTTCGCATGGACGACGGCTCCAAGGCGACCTCCTTCCCCAGCGGTACGCTGGTCGCCTCCACGTGGGACGAGCAGGCGGCGGAGGAGTTGTTCGCGTTTGCCGGCGAGGAGCTGAAAAAATATCGGGTCGACAGCCTGCTGGGACCCGGCTTAAACCTGCATCGTCACCCGTTGAACGGGCGTAACTTCGAGTATTTCTCCGAGGACCCGTTTTTGACCGGAAAAATGGCCGCGGCGGTCACGCGCGGCATTGCTCGGCACGGTGCCGGCGCTACCATCAAGCACTTCTGTGCCAACAACCAGGAATTGGCGCGTTATAACGTAAACGTCGTGGTTTCTGAGCGTGCTCTGCGTGAGCTGTATCTTCGTTGCTTTGAAATCCCGGTCAAAGAGGGCGGCGATCGCGTGTCGATCATGACCTCGTATAACCGCGTAAACGGCCAATACACCGCGTCGCAATACGATTTGAACACGACGATCCTGCGCGGCGATTGGAAGTATACCGGCTTGGTCATGACCGACTGGTGGGCCAAGAGCAGTGATGAGGGCGGCGAAGGCAGTACCGAAAATCTGCGCGCGATGGTACGGTCACAGAACGACGTGTTCATGGTGACGGCCGACGTGCTGAAGCATCCGCACAATTTGAAGCAGTCGTTGGCGGACGGTACGCTCACTCGCGGCGAGCTGCAGCGGTGTGCCGCCAACCTGTTGCGCTATATGCTGGGCTCGCAGGCAATGGAGCGCGTGCTTCGCGACGGGATGCCGTCATTCCCCGATGAGGACGAAATGCTGGTCATGGTGGCGCAGTGGGAAAAACCGCCGATCGAGACGGAGCTCCCGGTGGACTTCGGTCACGAAAAGCCGTGTGAAATGCTGATGGTGTATTCCTGTGATGCCGCCGCCTTGGCACAGGTTCCGGTGCGCGTTTACGTAGACGGCGTGGACCTGTTCCATGCCACCGTTTCCAACACGAACGGCGACATCGTTTCGGTGAAACAGCGTTTGTCGGTGCCCCGTGGCGATCACGTGCTGAAGATCACCGCAGACCCGTCCGTTCGGGTGACGAAGCTGACAATTCGTCAGGGACGATAAGAAAGGATTCAAGGGTATGGCGCGAGAATGGTATCTGCGTGGGGTGGACCCGGAGGAGCTGAAGTATCGACCGCAGGCGCCGGAGCCGCAAACTCCGCGCGGATGGTTGGAAAACTTTTGGTATCATCACAAATGGAAAGTGATACTCGGTGGCGCCTTTTTGGCGATCGGGGTCTTTTTGTTGGTGCACACCCTGAGCCGAACCGATCCGGATTATCTGATCTGTCTGGTTTCCATGCAGGAGGTCGATTCCAACGCCGCAGAACGGCTGGAGACGATTTTAGAGCAATACGGCGAGGACCTCAACGGCGACGGAAAGGTTGTCGTGGAAATTCAGTGCTTGAACGTATCGTCGGGCACGGAATCCGCCGCGAACCCGTCGGCCGTTACCAATCAGCAGGCGGTGCTTGGCCACATGATGGCGAAGGACGTGGATTTGTGGGCGTTTGCGCCGGAGTATTACACCACCTCCATTCGCAGTGCGCTGGGGGATGAGTCCCGGTTCTTTTTGCCGCTGACGACCATGCAGGAGGTATCCGGCGTGAGTGAGGACGGCGTTTACTGGAATTGGGAGGGACTGTCGCTTCTGGAGTCGGATACCGAGCTTATTACGGTGCCGGACGTGCTGTACTGGGGCGTTGCCAGCTGGGAAAATGCCACGGCCGAGGATCAGGCGCGCGCCGCGGATATGATGCGGCTTTTGGAAAAGTTTGCCAAAGCCCAAACGGGCGACGGCGAGAAATAATCGGTGCGGTTCCGGGAATACTGGTGATGACGTCCACGGCGTCACAAATCAACCGGGAGGCGGAATCGCATGTACGACGAAGACAAGCAGGAACAGCAGAACAAGCAAAATAAGCAGGACCAACCGAACAGGTCGGAACGGCAAAACAAAAAGAACCGTTCACAGAACGACTGATCAAAATCGGAAACGGGCATCGCTTACGGGCGGTGCCCGTTTTGCTGTGGGTGAAGCGCAGACGCAGAAAAACTCTTGCGTTTTGCGGCAGAACATGGTAGAATAAGCAAGACATAGCTGAAAGGGTGAGATCAATGAGCGAACGGTATGGTTTTCGCACAGGGTTTCGCGGTTTTTCGCGGCAGGACGTATTAAATTATATCGATGAGCTCCGGACTACGTTTCACGAGGAAACCACGGCGCGGGACGAGGAGATCGAGTCGCTGAAAACACAGCTGAATGAATTGCGCGCGAAATTGGCTTCGGTCGCCACGGCGGAGGAACGGGAGGCACAGCTTCGTGCCGAACTGGAAACCGCACAGCAGGCGGTGTGTTCGCTGACGGCGCAGACGGAACAGCTCACGGCACAGCTGGAGCAGGCGCAGGCCGTGATCGATTCCGGCCGCGAGCAGGAGCTTGCCGAATCGCTGGCCGAGTCGCGCTCCACCGTACAAGCCTTGCGGGAACGGGAAGCGGAGCTTACCTCACAGCTGGCGGAAGCGCATCGGGCGATCGCCGCTTTGTGGCAGGAAAAGGAGCAGCTGGAGCACGGGCTGACCGCCGCCGCCGCTTTTGCCGATTCCGTGCAGGCACAGGCGGCCGATGTGAAAGCGCAGTTGGGCGGCGCGGCCGCGCCGGAAGAAAAAACCTCGGAAAAGCCAATGGAGCGGTGGCTATTTTAAGCTGTTGTCGCGTATAGTAAAACGATAACCGAACTGAAGGAGAAGAGTACCATGGCAGAACTAAAGTATGAAATTGTCAAAGAATTGGGTGTGCTGTCCGAATCACCGACCGGCTGGAAAAAAGAGATTAACCTGGTCAGCTGGAACGATCGCGATCCAAAGTACGATATCCGTGACTGGGCACCCGATCACGCCAAAATGGGCAAGGGCGTTACCATGACCGCCGACGAAGTGATCTTGCTTCGTGACCTGTTGAGCGAGGTAGACCTGTAAAGAGGTGAGAGCATGGAAGTGATCTGGGAAGTACTGAAAGCGGTACTGCAGGGCGTCGTACAGGGGATTACCGAATGGCTGCCGATCAGCAGTACCGGGCATCTGATTCTTGTCGATCAGTTTTTGCCGTTTTCCTTTTCGCAGGATTTCTTCGATCTGTTCAAGGTGCTGATCCAGTTGGGGTCGATTTTCGCCGTGGTGGTGCTGTTTTTCCGCAAGCTAAACCCGTTTTCGTCGCTGAAAACGCCACAACAGCGGCAGGTAACGTGGAAGCTGTGGCTGATGGTGCTGATCGCCAGCGTACCCGCCATGGTTGTCGGGCTCCCTCTGGACGACGTGGTGGATGAGTATTTGTCCGACCCGTTTGTCATCGCGGTGACGCTGATTCTGTACGGCGTTTTGTTTCTGTGGATGGAAAGCCGCGAGCGCACGCCCCGGTTTCACGAGCCGGACGGTATCGATTGGCGCACCGCGTTGTGCATTGGCTGTTTTCAGGTGTTAGCTCTGATCCCCGGCACGTCGCGTTCGGGCGCCACGATTCTCGGAGCGGTCCTGCTCGGCTGTTCCCGGTATGCGGCGGCGGAGTTTTCCTTCTTTATGGCGATCCCGGCAATGGTTGGCGCCAGTGGCTTGAAGGTGCTGAAGTTTATACTCAGCGGTTTGTCCTTCACGTGGCAGGAATGGCTGGTGCTGGCGATTGGTATGGTCGTTGCGTTCGTGGTATCCCTGCTGGTAATCCGCGCGCTGATGGACTTTATTAAAAAGCACAGCTTCAAGCCGTTCGGCTGGTATCGTATCCTGCTGGGTGCGGTGCTGTTGGTGCTGATGCTTACCAACGTGATGCACAGCGAAATTTTGTAAGATTTCTGTTCCCTCGAACGGGGGAGCAATTCTTTTTTCAAAAAAGAAAACATTTGTTCGATTTTTTCGCAAATCCTCTTGATTTTGGCAAAAGGATGCGGTATAATACTAATCGTGAAACGGTCAAAACCGACGACGCCTCCCGACCGAAGCAAAGAAGGAGATTGTTCTATGAAATTATCCGTCGAAGCCTATGAGTTGGTCAAACGATTCGGAGATCAAAGGGCGATAGAGCTTGCAAAGCAAGCCGGATTTGATGCCATAGATTATTCGTACTATTGGGAGAACGAAAACGAAAAGGTTTTGGGGGACGGCTACAGGGATTATGCCGAACGCTTGAAAAGGCAACTTGATACGGCCGGGATTGTCTGCAATCAAGCGCATGCGCCGTTTTCGCTGAATTACGGGTCTGCGTTCGATCTGTCCGAACCGAAATATTTGCGGTTGGTACGTTCCATGGAATCGGCGGCGATTCTTGGGGCCGACAATATGATCGTACATTCTATTAGTCTGCCGAAAAACGTTGCCTTGAGTGAATACGTCGTGAAGGGTGCCGATTTTGAAGAATACAACGTAGCGTATTATCGAAGCCTTATCCCGTACTGTGAAAAATTTGGTATACACGTATCGGTGGAGAATTTGTGGGACGCGGATTCAAAGCGGCACTGCTTGATCGGCAAACTGGGTTCTCCGGAAGAAATAAACGGCATCGTTGAAAAGATCAACTCCCCGTGGATCAACGTGTGCGTGGACATAGGCCACGCGGCGCTGACAGGATACGAGCCGGAGGAGTTTATCGAGAAAACGAATCCGAAATTCTTAAAAGCATTACACGTTCACGATAACAACTATCTTGAAGATCAACACGTTCTCCCGTATACCGGAAGGCTGAATTGGGAAGCCATTATGGCCTCCTTGAAACGTATCGGCTACGACGGCGATTTGACGTTTGAAATATTTGGGTACTTAAGCAAATTCCCGGATGAATTGATACCCGATGCTCTGAAATTTGCCGTTTCGATCGGCAAACGTCTTATGTCAATTTGATCAACCGGTGATTTGAAACTGTCATAAGGACAGTGGGGCACGATGCTGTCGGCAGTCGTTCTGCCGGACGGCGCAAAGCAAAACACGGCAAAATTTGCCGGTGGGGCGATCGTATATTACAGAAAAGCGTTCGGTATACGAACGGGAAATGAGGAAAAACGCATGGCGGATAAGAAAAAAACGGCTGTGGAGCGTCCGGCTCCGGCAAGCAATAAGCAAAAGGCGTTGGAAACCGCGTTGGCACAAATCGAAAAAACGTATGGTAAGGGCGCCGTTATGCGGTTGGGCGAAAACGTAAATATGAACGTGGAAACCATTCCCACCGGCTCGCTGACCCTGGATATGGCACTGGGTGTCGGCGGCTTGCCGCGCGGCCGTATTACCGAAATTTACGGGCCGGAGGCTTCCGGTAAAACCACGTTGGCACTGCACGCGGTGGCGGAGGCGCAAAAGCGCGGCGGCGAAGCGGCGTATATCGACGTGGAGCACGCGCTGGACCCGGTGTATGCCCGTGCCCTGGGTGTCGACGTGGATGCGCTGCTGGTGTCACAGCCCGATACCGGCGAGCAGGCGCTGGAAATTGCGGAGGCGTTGATCCGTTCCGGTGCCGTGGATATGCTGGTCGTGGACTCGGTAGCCGCTCTGGTACCCCGTCAGGAGATCGAGGGCGAAATGGGCGAAGCGCACGTTGGCTTGCAGGCGCGGTTGATGTCCCAGGCGATGCGTAAGCTGGCAGGCGCCGTGGGTAAGACCGGTTGCGTGGCTATTTTTATCAACCAGCTACGCTTGAAGGTCGGCGTGGTGTACGGCAATCCCGAAGTGACTGCCGGCGGTAACGCGCTGAAATATTATGCATCGGTTCGTTTGGATGTGCGCCGCCAGGAAACGTTGAAAAACGGCGGCGTTCCGTACGGATCGCATACCCGCGTGCGCGTGGTGAAAAACAAGGTCGCTCCGCCGTTTAAGGAGGCAGAATTCGACGTCATTTACGGTAAGGGCATTTCACGGATGGGCGAGCTGCTGGATTTGGCGGTCGAGCTGGATGTGGTGCAGAAGTCCGGTTCGTGGTTCTCTTATAAGGAGGAACGGCTGGGCCAGGGTCGCGACAGCGTGCGCGATTTTCTACAGGAAAATCCCGATTTGAGCAGTGCGATCGAGGCGGAAGTGGTTGCCGCTATGAAGGCTCAGCGCGAAGATACCGAAGACGCACCGGCGGCACCGGTAGTGGAAATTCCGATTGAAGCGGCGGCACAATATACCGCCAACGCGGCACGCGCCTCAATCGATATTGTGGTGGACGACCAATGATGATCGCGTCGGTATGCCCTGCACGAGGGCATCAAGTACGATTGACGTTTACCGACGGCAGTGAAGTTCTATTGGATAAGACGGTTTGGGAGGAATCCCCCTACGGGGCGGATTCCTCTTTGTCGGCTACCGAGCTGGAAGCACTGTGTTACCGTTCGGCACGGCGACGCGCCGAAAACAAGGCGGTGTTTTTGTTGGCGCACCGTGACTTGTCGCGTTGGGAGCTGGAGCAAAAGCTGTGTCACGAAAAAGGACGGTATCACGCGGAAAACCGGGAGGTGGCGCAGGCGACGGCGGAGCGTATGGAGCAGTTTGGGTACGTCAACGATGAGGCGTATGCACAGCGGTTGGCCGAACAACTGGTGCACGTGAAGCTGTATCCGAAGCGACGCGTTACCGAGGAACTGATGCGCCGTGGAATCACCCGCGACTTGGCGCGCGAAGCGGCGCGGGCAACGGAAACCGACGAAACGGAATTAGCCCTTGCTTTTCTTGCCAAAAAACGGTATACTGTACCTGTAACGGTGCAGGAGCGGCAACGGATCGCCGGTGCACTGTCACGCTACGGCTATGATGCCGAAACCGTGGGACGTGCGTTGACACTGTGGCAGAAGGAAGCGGAGGAACAAGATGAGTAGTGTCGGAATGGTTTCTTTGGGGTGCCCCAAAAATCAAATGGATGCGGAGCTGATGCTGGCAAAGCTACGCGATGCCGGCTTTACCGTCACTGCCGACGCGGATCATGCCGATGCAGTCGTCATCAATACCTGCGGCTTTATCGGTGATGCCAAGCAGGAAGCAATCGACACGATTTTGGAATTTTCTCAACTGAAAAAGGAAGGACAAATTCGCGCCATCGTCGTCACAGGTTGCTTGGCACAGCGGTATCGTGACGAAGTGGCGGCGGAGCTTCCGGAATGTGATGCGGTGCTTGGCTTGGGTGCCAACGTCGAGATCGCCGAGGTCGTGCAAGCCGCCCTGGACGGCCAAGTCGTCCGTCGGTTTCCGCCGCTGTCCTGTTGGACGCTGGATGGCGAACGCGTGCAAACGACGCCCTCTTATTCCGCCTACTTGCGGATTGGCGACGGGTGTAATAACCGCTGTACGTATTGTGCCATTCCGCTGATCCGCGGCGGCTTGCGCAGCCGTTCGCTGGATGCCGTTGTTGCCGAAGCCGAGCAGTTGGCGGCCAACGGTGTGCGGGAATTGGTGCTCGTGGCACAGGATACGACGCTGTACGGCATGGATACGGCCGGCCGCTCCTTACTGCCCGATTTGTTGGAGCGTCTGTGTGCAATCGAGGGCATTTGCTGGATTCGTTTGCTATATTGCTATCCGGAGCATATTACGGATGAGCTGGCGGACGTCATGGCGCGGCAGGATAAGATCGTCAAGTATTTGGATATTCCGATCCAGCACGCCAACGGACGTATTCTGCGTGCGATGAATCGCACCGGAGATCGGGATAGTTTGACGGCTCTGTTGCAGCACTTGCGCAACAAAATCCCCGGTATCGCCTTGCGCACGACGGTGATGGTGGGCTTTCCCGGAGAAACGGAAGCGGAATTTGAGGAGCTGTGCGAGTTTATTCGTGACGTGCGTTTTGAACGTCTGGGTTGCTTTGCGTATTCGGCTGAGGAAGGAACGCCGGCCGCGGAGATGGCTGACCAGGTGGATGAGCAGGTCAAGGAGCAACGAAGAGATACGGTGATGGAACTGCAAACACGGATTGCCGATGCACACGGCGATTCGCAGATCGGTCAAACCGTTACGGTGCTGGTGGAGGGGTACGATCCGCGTGAGCGTTGCTGGTTCGGACGAACCGCCGCCGATGCACCGGATATTGACCCACGCGTGTTTTTTACGGCCAAGGAGCCGCTACAGCCGGGCGATTTTGTCAACGTCCATATTACCGACCGTTTGGATTGGGATCTTCTGGGGGAACGAGTATGAATTTACCCAATAAACTGACGATTGTTCGCATTGTGCTGGCGCCGCTGTTTTTACTGCTGACGCTGGTTGAGTTTCCGTTTCATCATTTGATTGCCGGGCTGGTGTTTGGAGCGGCGGCATTAACCGATCTGTTTGACGGACGTATTGCCCGTTCACAGGGCTTGATCACCAATTTGGGGAAATTTTTGGACCCGTTGGCAGATAAAATGCTGACAACCGCTGCGTTTCTTTCCTTTTTGGCGACCGGTCATCTGGACGTGTGGGCCGTCATGATCGTCCTGACGCGCGAATTTATGGTTACTTCCGTGCGCCTTCTTGCCGCCAAAGACGGTGTTGTCATTGCCGCTAACATTTGGGGCAAGCTGAAAACAGTGATGCAGTTTGTCGGCATTTTGGTGGAACTGGCGGCGCTGGAGTTTGCTTCCTGGCAGAACACCTTGCTGGCTTCTTACCGGTTGCCGGATATCGTATTTGAGATACCGCTGACGGTTGGCTACGTTTTGCTGTGGATCGCGGTCGTTCTTACGGCCACTTCCGGTGTTCAATACGTGTGGAATTACCGCCATTATTTCAAAACTGAAAAATAAGGGTAGATTTTTTGAAAAAGTCTGCTATAATAATAGTGTAATTGCTGTGACCGGGAGAAGTATCCGTGCGGCATCGTAACAGAGAGAAGGCGTCGTTGGCTGGAAGCGCTTTCAGCGAAGCGGCGGTGAAATGCACCCGTGAGCAGGCAGGGGGAACGTAGTCGTACCGTATCCCTGCCCGGCAGCCCCGTTATCGGCTCATGAGTAAAAGGCGAAGTGGAACCGTGCAAACTGCACCTTCGCCGCGTTGATTGACGCGGCGAAGGTGATTTTTTATAGGTGGGTGTAGCTATGTTTGAACGATTTAAGGAGGACGTTGCGGTCATCCGAGAAAAAGACCCGGCCGCGCGGTCAACACTGGAGATCGTGTTGTTGTACAGTGGGTTTAAGGCGGTGCGTTCTTACCGCAAGGCGCATTGGTGCTATCGGCACGGGCTGAAGTTTTTGGCGCGCTGGATATCACAGCGATGCGTGCGTCGCACCAATATTGAAATTCATCCCGGCGCCACAATCGGACGGCGGCTGTTTATCGACCACGGTACCGGTGTGGTGATTGGGGAAACCACGATTATCGGGAACGATTGCACGTTGTATCAGGGCGTGACGCTGGGTGGTACGGGTAAGGATACCGGCAAGCGGCATCCCACCCTCGGCAACCACGTCATGGTTGGCGCCGGTGCTAAGGTGTTGGGGCCGATTGAAATTCACGATAATGCACGAATTGCCGCCGGTGCAGTGGTGTTGACCGAAATTCCGGAAAACGCAACGGCCGTCGGCGTGCCGGCACGCGTGGTGCGAGTCGGCGGTCAAAAAGTAGTCGATCAGCTGGATCAGGTTCACGTTCCCGATCCGCTGATGCAAGAGATCGAGGCGCTGAAGGCGCGTCTGGCGATACTGGAAAATCAGGCAAAGGAGTTTGAAGTATGAGAATTTACAACACCATGTCACGTGATAAGGAAGAATTGGTGACGCTGGAGCCGGGAGTAGTGCGGATTTATGCCTGCGGCCCGACGGTGTATAACTACATTCACATTGGCAACGCCCGTCCGTTATGCGTGTTCGACGTACTGCGTCGCTATCTGGAGTGGCGCGGCTGGGAGGTCCGCTTCGTCCAGAATTTTACTGACATTGACGACAAGATTATCCGTCGTGCCAACGAGGAAGGTGTCGATTACAAAACAATCTCGGAGCGATATATAGTCGAGTTTAAGGTAGATGCCAACGGTCTGGGCGTGCGTGAAGCGACGGTGCATCCTCGTGCCACACAGGAGATCGATGAGATTATCGACATTATTCGCACGCTGGAGAGCAAGGGCTATGCCTATCGCGCCGCTAACGGCGACGTCTACTTCCGCACGCGGCGCGACGCCGGTTACGGCAAGCTGTCGCATCAGCCCATCGACGATTTGGAATCGGGCGCGCGGATCGGCATTGGAGAAGAAAAAGAGGACGCCTTGGATTTTGCCTTGTGGAAGGCGGCAAAGCCCGGTGAGCCGTTTTGGCCGTCGCCGTGGAGCAACGGTCGCCCCGGCTGGCATATCGAGTGCTCGGCCATGGCGCGCCGGTATCTCGGTGCGTCCATCGATATCCACTGCGGCGGTCAGGATTTGATCTTCCCTCACCACGAAAACGAAGTGGCGCAAAGTGAGTGCTGTAACGACGCGCCGTTTGCACGGTACTGGATGCACAACGGATACATCAACGTGGATAATAAAAAGATGTCAAAATCGCTCGGCAATTTCTTTACGGTACGTGACGTGGCGGAAAAATTCGGTTATGAGCCGATCCGCTTTTTCCTGATCTCCTCCTCTTATCGCAGTCCGATAAACTACAACGACGAGAGCATTGAGCAGGCAACCGCCGCGCTGGAGCGACTGTATAATTGCCGTAACGGATTGGAATTTGCCTTGAAAAACGCGCCGCAGGGCGAGGCGGATGAGGCAGTTATCGCGTTTTGCCGGCAGCGTCGCGAGCAGTTTATCACGGCTATGGACGACGATCTGAACACCGCCGACGGGATCGCCGCCTTGTTCGAGCTGGCGAAGGATTGCAACCGCATGGTAGCCGCCGATCAGCCGACTGCCGGTAGTTGCCAAACGGCACTGAACGCTTTTAACGAGCTTGCCGACGTGCTGGGCTTGCTGTATGCACGCAAGGACGCGGAGGACGACGGCGAAATTGTGGCTTTGATCGAAGCGCGCACGCAAGCGCGTGCCGCCAAAAACTGGGCGGAATCCGATCGGATTCGGGAAGAATTGAAAGCACTGGGCGTGGTAGTTGAAGATACGCCGCAGGGTGTTAAGTGGCATCGTGCTTGAATAACGGAGCTTTGACCGGGCAAACTACCCGACGAAGGGGTGGTTGCTATGCGGCTGAAGGCGGAACGTGTGACGATGCGGCTGACCGGTGTGTGTGATCCGGCAACGCGTCGCGCGGCGACGACGGTACTGCGTGCGCTGCCCGGCGTGCGTTCGGCTTCCATTCACGAGGATTCCGCTTGGGTAACGTTTTATCCGGATAAAACGACGGTCTCACAGATGACGGAAGCACTGGATTGTGCCGGGTTTTCGGTTGTGTAAGAAACCGGCAAAAGCAAAAAGAGAGTGCCGCCGACAGTGATGTCCGTCGCACTCTCTTTTTCGTACATAGTTTGGATCAGGAGGACAGCAGTTGCCGTAATTCGCGCAGAATGGCGCGCTCGCGACGACTGACCTGTACCTGTGTCATACCCAGTTGGTCTGCCGTGTACTGTTGCGTTTTTCTTTGAAAATATCGCCATTCGATGAGCCGACGATCGTTCTCCGATAGCCGGTTCAGCACTTGACGTAACGCCAGTCGATCGGTGACGGATTCTTCCGGAGCGGCAACGGGCAAGTCGATTTCATCGCCGTCGGCGTCCGTACCGGCGCGTGTTAATGACAATGCCGGCAATGCCGCGCCGAGCGCTTCCACCACCTGCTCTCGTTCCAAGCCCAGCCGTTGTGCCAGTTCGCTAACGGTTGGCTCGCGCCCGTGTTCAGCTTGAAAGCCGTCTCGCTCTTTGCTGACCTTGAGCGACAGCTCTTTTAAGCTACGGCTGACCTTGATCGTGCCGCCGTCGCGAAACAGGCGGCGAATTTCACCAAGAATGACGGGAACGGCATAGGTGGACAGCTTGAGACCGCGGCTGTCGTCAAAGCCGTCCACCGCTTTGATCAGTCCGATGCATCCGGCCTGATATAGGTCGTCGTATTCAATGCCGCGACCGAGAAAACGCCGGGCGCAGGTGTGTACTAAGCCCAGGTTTTGACAAATGTGATCGTCACGTGTCACACGGCTCGCTCCTGACGTTTTCGTATCGCTATGTATTTTTCCATGGTGACAGTCGTCCCCTTGCCGGGACGGGAGGAAACGCGCAGGCGGTCGGTAAAGCTCTCCATAACCGAAAAGCCCAGCCCCGATCGATCGTCGCCGCCGGTTGTGTATAACGGTTCCATAGCTTGTGAAACGTTGGCAATGCCGCAACCGTGGTCGCGAATTTTAACGACGGTGCGGCCGTCTTCGTAAAGTCGCATTTGAATGGTAATATTGCCGATGGTATCCCGGTAGGCGTGAACGATGCAGTTGGTTACGGCTTCCGAAACGGCTGTTCGCAGGTCTGCCAGTTCATCTACCGCCGGGTCCAGCTGGGACAAAAACGCGGCGACCGCCGACCGGGCAAACGCTTCGTTTGCCGATTTGCTGGGGAATATCAGCTTCATTTCATTGCAGGGTCGTTTCATGGGTGAGTTACCTCCTTGGTTGACGTTTCGTTCCAGATCGGCAGCTTTTCCAAGCCTGCCAGCTTCATAACGCGGCGCAATCGTTCCGACGCGCCGACTACCGATAGGGAGCCGTTTCGTGACAGCATCAGCCGATAGCGTCCCATGATCAAACCGATCCCGGAGCTGTCCATAAAGGTGACGCCGGAAAAATCCAAGCGCAGTTGCTTGGCCACCGAACGCTCGACGGCACTGTCGATTTGCTCGCGCAATTCGCGTGCCGCATGGTGGTCCAGCTCTCCCGAAAGCCATACGGTTAAGCCGCTTTGATCGGTTCCCATCCGTATTACCATAGTGATTCCTCCGTTTCCTTGCTATCAGTATACGCCTTGTCCACCGCTGTTTTAGGGGAAACGTGTTGTCGCAGAGGGACAAGTTTTGTAATATTCACACTTTGTAAACCGTTTTTTAACAATCATTTGGTATATTGAAGGCCAGCGGGGTGATGTCAATGAAAATCCGGTTTCGTTATCGCTCTCACGGAAAAACCGTCGAACGCACGATCAACAACGTACCGTTTCGGTATATTTTTGCGCTGTCACTGACGATTGTCGGCATTTTAGCGGTCATCGGCGCGGTGGCCGCGCTGTGTCTGTGGGTACCTCATTTTTATAAGCTGGCGTGGGTGGTGGAAATCGTCTGCGTTATCCGGATTATCGCCTCAGACGACAATCCGGATTATAAGGTGCCGTGGCTGTTGTTTGTGCTGATTTTGCCGATTGCCGGCTTTATGCTGTATTTCATGTTCTATTCGCGCAAGCTCAAGCCGCGTTTTGTGCGGCGATTGCATGAACTGCGAGATAATGCCTACCATAAGGACGACAGCGCTTTGATGGCTGAGCTGAAGCAACGGGATAAGATCGCCTTTTCTCACGCCAAGCTGTTGACCGATATTGCCGATGCCCACGTGTTTACCAATACCCGGCAGCAGTATTATCGGTTGGGTGAGGAAATGTATCCACAGTTGTTGCACGATCTTCGTCAAGCGGAACGGTTTATTTATATTGAATCCTTTATTATCGAAAAGGGCGTGTTTTGGGATTCGGTGTTGGCCGTTTTGCGCGATAAGGTCGCGCAGGGCGTAGAGGTCAAGGTTTTGTACGACGATATGGGCTGTATGCTGACCTTGCCGGGCGACTATTATCGCACCCTGCGTTCGTATGGGATCGAGGCGACCCCGTTTTCGATGCTGCGTGGCAACGCCGACAGCGAGGTGAACAACCGCAACCACCGTAAAATCACCGTGATCGACGGTAAAATCGGGTATACGGGCGGCATCAACTATGCCGATGAGTACATCGGTGCCGTGATTCGGTTTGGCAAGTGGAAGGATACGGCGATTCGGCTGGAGGGCGAAGCCGTATGGGAATTGACGAAGCTGTTTTTGATCGATTTCGGCATCAACGTGAAGCAAATGCCGTCGGTCAGTCCGAAACAGTTTCCTGAACAGCCACAACTGAAGGAGCCGGGCTTTCTGGTTCCGTTTGGCGACGGCCCGCGTCCGATCTATGAGCGGCGCGTCGGCAAAAGTGTTATCCAAAATTTGGTGGCGTCGGCTACGGATTATCTGTACATGACCACGCCCTATTTGATTATCGACAACGATTTGTGTCAGGACATTGAAAACGCGGCGTTGCGGGGCGTGACGATCAAAATTATTACGCCGCATATTCCCGATAAAAAGATCGTGTTTGAAATGACGAGAAGCTATTATTACCGCTTGATGGCGGCCGGCGTGGGAATATACGAATACGAGCCGGGCTTCATTCACGCCAAAAGCTATTTGGCGGACGACCGGTACGGGATGATCGGCACGATCAATTTGGATTACCGCAGTCTGGTGCATCACTTTGAAAACGGTGTGTGGATGTACGACTGTGCGTGCCTGACCGACTTGAAGCAGGACATTGAGGAGACGCTGGAGCAGTGTATTCGAATAACGCCGCCCATGCTGAAAACGACGCTGTTTCAGCGGTTTTTCCGCGCAGTCGTGCGAATTTTTGCACCGATGCTGTAAAAAATGACAACGAAAAGGGAAAAGGAACATGAGTCAGTGGGAAATACCCGTCAACGAAATTCACGATTGCCAGGAACGAATTAAGGACCGGATTGCCGCACAGTGCGGTACGAAGGACTGCATAGAAACGGATGATGGGATCGCCTTTTCGGGAAGCCGGGAAGCGCCGGAGCTGTTGTCGACGGTCGGCGCTGTGAAGCATGGCGAAGGATACTGCCTGTATGCCGATTTGGACGACGAGGTATCGTGGCAGGAGTGGGATTTTGCCGACCGAACGGCATTTGAAAACGACGTGGCGGACTATATTGCGGTGCTGGTCAATCGTACGGTCAAAACGGTAACCGAAAAGAAACGGCGAAAGTATTTGAAGCGCAGTCGGTACTACCTTAACGAACGGCAAGAATGGATTTTGATCGACGAGGAGATACTGACGATGGGGTGGCTTCGTTTGTTTTTGAGCAAGGACTCCGTTGAGGAAACCGTTAAGACGTATCGGATTATGTGAGCCTTGCTTCTATATGGCACAAAAACGGCGTACACACTTTGAAAAAGCGTGTACGCCGTTTTGTATGCGCAACAGA
>CAYMHR010000009.1:0-52293 GCA_964390295.1 uncultured Eubacteriales bacterium | reverse complement strand
CGTTGTCGTACCAGGACACGACCTGCACCTGATAGGTGTCGTCGTCGATCTTGGCAACCATCGTCTGAGTAGCATCGAACAAGCTACCATAGGTGATGCCGATCACGTCGGAGGAAACGATCGGATCCTCGTTGTAACCGTAGGAAGCGGAAGCCGCCGCCTTCATTGCCGCGTTGATGCCTTCCTTGGTGATATCCTTGCCCTTAACGACAGCCACCAGAATCGTGGTGGAACCGGTCGGGACCGGAACGCGCTGAGCGGAACCGATCAGCTTGCCGTTGAGTTCGGGGATAACCAGACCGATCGCCTTGGCAGCGCCGGTAGAATTGGGAACGATGTTCGCGGCGCCGGCGCGAGCGCGGCGGAGATCACCCTTGCGGTGCGGGCCGTCCAAAATCATCTGATCGCCGGTGTAGGCATGCACGGTGGTCATGATACCGCTCTGGATCGGAGCGTAATCGTTCAGAGCCTTCGCCATGGGCGCGAGGCAGTTGGTGGTGCAGGAAGCAGCCGAGATGATGGTGTCTTCCTTGGTCAGGGTATCTTCGTTTACGCTGTACACGATGGTGGGCAGATCGTTGCCGGCAGGAGCCGAAATAACAACCTTCTTCGCGCCGGCATCGATGTGAGCCTGCGACTTTGCTTTAGAAGCGAAGAAGCCGGTGCACTCCAGAACGACGTCCACGCCGATCTTTGCCCAAGGCAGGTTTGCCGGATCCTTCTCAGCCAGGATTTCGATCTTCTTACCGTCAACGGTGATCGAAGTGTCGTCCGCTTCGACGGTGTGACCGTCGTAACGGCCCTGAGCCGTGTCGTACTTCAACAGATGCGCCAACATCTGGGGGCTGGTAAGGTCGTTGATCGCAACGATCTCATAGCCCTCTGCACCGAACATCTGGCGGAAAGCCAGACGGCCAATGCGGCCAAAACCGTTAATTGCTACTTTAACTGCCATGATAAATTCCTCCAATTAAAATTATCTTGTATTATTTTACCACCGTCTCCACGGTTTTTCAAGGTCTTTGATAAATTTTTGCGGATTATTCACCGTTTTTTAAGAATTGCCGTTGATGATCTCGTTGAGAATATCCTCCAGCTCCAACGGACGGCGCTCCTCGGCAGACAAGGCGCCCGCCGCCGATTCGTCCTCTACCTCATCGTTCAACGCCAGCACGTTGACGTCCAGCAAAAACTCTGCTCCCATTTCCTCAGCGAAAACCGGAGCTGATTCGTTCTCCTCCTCCGGTACTTCCTCCGGCGCTTCTTCCGGTACCGAAGGCTCCCCGAAGATTTTCCGACAGGCAACCGTTGCCGCCAACACGGTGATCGCCAGATCAGGCGCTACCAGCAATTGCGTGCCGGCATACTGTGCCGCGTTTTGCGCAAGATAGGCCCCGGCTCGTGTCAGGCACGCCGCCACACCAAGTGCCGCCGTGCACAGCGCGATCGGCACCGCACCGCGCGGCCGTGATCCTTCAACCCCGGAGGCGTGGCGTGCAAACGTCATCAGGAACAGCATTTCAAACAAAATCAGCGCCGTTTCGGTAATGCTGCGATAACGGTTAACGGCGCTAACAAAGGAGGTAATATACCACAGCAGACGCGCCCACGTCCAAGCCACCGGACACAGGGCCAGCCACCCGGAGACGACGCGATCGGTTCGGCGGCTTAAAAACCACCGTACCGCAGTCAACAGGAAAAACACGCCGCCCAATATCGCGAAAGCGAACAGAAGAATTGCCAAAACGCGGTTCAGCGCCGTAGCGGTTATTGGCTGTGGATACGGATACTCTCCCTGCAATATGCCGGAGCTGAAGGCGTAAACCAGCAGTGCCACGCCGACCCAAGCCGCGCTGAAGGCCGACAGCCGTGACCACGCACCCGCGGTCGGTATCGGCTCGTTCCGGCGAAAGCCACAAAGGAAGAACACCGCCGCCACCGTTGCCGCGATGCCGCACAGGATCACGGCATAAGCTCCGCCTGCCGCTGAACCGTCCGATGTCAAAACCAATCGCACGACCGCCAACGCCACGCCCATGACCGCCGCCACCACGCAGGCGGCACGATATCGAAGTCGCATTGCTGTTCCTCCTTCCCGTTAAGACACGAATACATTTTCATTGTACCACACTTTTTGCGAAAATCAACCGTCCTGCCGAGAATTTACAAAAAGGGCACCGGAATAGCTCCCGGTGCCCGTCGGTTTATCGTTGCTCCAGTGGAATATACTCGCGCATTTTTCCGGACGGCTTGTACGCCGGACGAATGATGCGGCCACCCGTGAGAAGCTCCTCGATCCGGTGAGCACACCAACCGACGATCCGCGCCGTGGCAAACAGTGGTGTGAACAGGTCCTCGGAAATGCCGAGCGAACGGTACACCAACCCGGAATACATATCCACGTTGGCACACATCGCCTTATCCTGCCCACGCACCTCTTTCATCAGCGTCGGGGTCAGACGCTCCACCGTTTCCAGCAAACGGAATTCGTCACCGAAGCCCTTTTGCTCGGTCATGCGCGCCGCTTCCCGCTTCAGGATCACGGCACGCGGATCGGACAGCGTATATACGGCGTGCCCCATGCCGTAGATCAGGCCGGAGCCGTCGCCGGCTTCCCGACGCAGCATTTTGGTAAGGTAAGCGGCCACCTCGTCCTCGTCGTTCCAGTCGCGGACGTGACGCTTAATATCCTCCAGCATCTCCGTCACCTTCAGGTTGGCGCCGCCGTGGCGCGGGCCCTTCAGCGCGCCGACCGCCGCCGAAATCGCCGCATAGGTATCGGTACCGGAGGACGTCAGCACGCGCGCCGTAAACGCCGAGTTATTACCGCCACCATGCTCTGCGTGAAGCATCAGGCACAGGTCCAGCAGTCGCGCCTCCTCCGGCGTATAGCTGGCATCGGCGCGGATGGTGCGCAGGATTGTCTCCGACGTGGACAAGCCGGGCACCAGCGGATGGAAATACATGCTTTCCTTATCGTAATGCCGGCGCTTGACCTGATACGAATATCCCAAAATCGTCGGTAGCTTGGCAATCAGCCCGATGCACTGCCGCAACACGTTTTCCACCGAGGTTTCGTCCGGGTTGTCATCGTAGGAGTACATGGCCAGCACCGAACGGGCAATTTTGTTCATGATGTTGGAGGACGGCGCCTTCAAAATCATGTCTTCGGCAAAATATTCCGGCAGCTCGCGCCGATCGGCAAGAAATTTCGAAAATTGCGCCTCCTGCTCAGCGGTCGGCAACGACCCAAACAGCAGAAGGAACGTTACCTCCTCAAAGCCGAATCTACCCCGCCCGTACGAACCGTTTACCAGATCGTTCAGATTATAGCCACGGTAAGTCAGCTCGCCTTCCACCGGCATTTTTTCGCCTTCGTCCAGCACGTAACCGTGAACGTTACAAATATTGGTAAGCCCGGCCAGCACGCCGGTGCCGTCTGCATTGCGCAAGCCGCGCTTCACATCGTAGTTTGCCAGCTTTTCCGGAGCAATCCGGTTCTTTTCTTTCACTTGCTCACATAAAGATGTGAACAACGAGGAATTTCCCATAACGCGTGATCCCTTTCGTGACGATAGTGCTCTCATTATACGCTATCGGTGCAAGGTTGTCAACCCTTGTTTTGTCAAAAATGAAACATTCACTTTTTTCGGCTTCATTTTTCCTTCAGATTTTTTGATTTTCCGCAATAAAGTCGCCAAAATATGAAATTTCAAAAAATATTTCAATCAGGAGGATGGCTTATGAAATCGTATGTGACGTTGTGTGTGCTGTGCTACGTATTGTTTTTGTTGTTAGCGTTGCCGGCGTTGCGAATTTCCACCGCTTCTGCCGATGAGAAGGACAAGTCCCGTGTGGTCGATACCGGCATCGTTGCCGGCGAAACAACGACGACGGCATCACCGACCGGCACTACGCAGGCCGATGCCGTATTCCGTGTGCTGGATGCCAAAGCCGATATGATCTATACTTTTGCGGAACGGGATTTTTTAATTTTCACGGTAGCGGCGGAGCTGCCTGCCTCTTATCCGCCGGAGGCGCTAAAAGCGCAAGCGGTCGCCTCTTATACCTATTATACATATCAAAGAGAGCGTCACGCCGCCGGCGTAGACAGTGCCGATTTTTCCGACGTTCCCGGCGATTTTCCCACCGCCTACACCGAGGAAGCCTTAAAAAAGCTGTGGGGCGATCAATACGCCTATTATCTGCAAAAAGTGGCCGACGCGGTGGATGCCGTTGCCGGAGAACTGCTTTTGTATGACGGAAAACCGATTTTCGCCGCCTACCATAGCTGCAACGGCGGCACAACCGAAGCCGCCAAAACGGTGTGGGGCATTGACTATGCCTATCTGCAATCGGTCTCCAGTAGCGGCGACCTGCTGTCACCCAAGGCCACCTCGACCGTCACGATAACGCCGGAGGAGCTTTCGGCGGCGTTTCCCGAACTCAAGCTCGACGGTGACGCGGCAGGCTGGATCAGCGGCACACCGACCGTTTCCGCCGCCGGAACCGTTACCGCCGTCACCATCGGCGGAAAAAGCTACACCGGCCGCGAAGTGCGCTCGGCGCTGGGTCTCCGCTCCGCCTGCTTTACCGTTGCATACGGAAAAGACGGCTTCGTCTTCACCGTTACCGGCTACGGACACGGCGTCGGTATGAGCCAATACGGCGCCAAGTCGATGGCGGACCGTGGGTTCACCTACGAGGAAATTCTCAAGCACTACTACACCGGGGTAACGATCGGCACCGCGTCGTAAAATTACCATCGTGTTTTGGAAAATTAAGGGGTTGTTTTTTCGCAATCGCTGTGACATAATGAAAACACTCTACGCACAGGAGGTCTCTTTATGTTACAAGCACATTGGATTCGCACCCCGTGGGAAATGGGACTGTCCGCTCCACTGTTTCGCAAGACGTTCCACGTTGATAAAGAGCTTGTCTCCGCCTCTTTGCGTGCTTCAGCGCGCGGCGTTTACGAGGCGTTTCTTGGCGGTGTCCGCATCGGAAACGCTGTGCTGATGCCCGGTTGGACCGTGTTTGAAAAGCGCATTTTGGTGCAGGAATACGACGTCACGTCTCTCCTGCGTGAAGAAAACGTGCTGGAGCTCCGGCTTGCCGCCGGTTGGTATGCCGGTACCATCTCCACCGGCTCCGGGCACGTGCTCCCCCCGGAGGCACAGCACCGTTCCTGTGCCGTCATCGCCGAGCTGGAGCTTTGCTTTGCCGACGGTAGCCGCGCCGTGATCGGCACCGACGAAAGCTGGCTGGTCGCGGAAAGCGGCTTGTCCTACTGTGATATTTACAACGGCTTGGTCTACGACGCTACCGTCACCCCGGCGTTTTGCGAGCACGCCGTCATCAGCGAAAACGACGATCGCTCGGTGCTGATCCCGGCGATCGGGGAGCCGGTTCTTCCGCACGAACGGTTGAAACCGATCGCCGTCATTCATACGCCAAAGGGCGAAACCGTTCTCGATTTCGGGCAAAACGTCACCGGAACCGTGGCGCTGTCGCTAACCGCCCACGCCGGTGATCGGGTTTCTCTGTCATTCGCCGAGGTGCTGGACAGCAACGGCAATTTTTACAACGCCAACTACCGCGCTGCCGCTTGCCGCTACGACTATACCTGCTGTGAGGGGCCGCAGGAGTTTTTCCCGACTCTGACCTTTTACGGCTTCCGCTACGTTCGCGTGGATGCCTTCCCCGGCACGCCAAGCGACACCGCCTTTACCGCCGTCGTGCTTCACAGCCGTCTGCGCCGCACCGGCAATATCGAAACCTCCGACCCCCTGCTCAACCACCTGTTCCGGAATATTCTTTGGGGGCAACGGGACAACTATCTGGATATTCCCACCGACTGTCCCCAACGGGACGAACGGTTAGGCTGGACCGGCGACGCTCAGGTGTTCATCGGTGCCGCCTGCTATAACTTTGACGTGCGCGAATTCTTCCGCAAGTGGTTATTGGATTTGCGCGACTCACAAAGGCCCAATGGCAGCATCCCCGTCGTGATCCCCGACGTCTGGGGCGAGGAGTTTTCTGCCGCCGCCTGGAGTGACGCCGTCACCATCATTCCGTGGAAGCTGTATCAATTTTACGGCGATACTGACTTTTTGGAAACGACGTTCCCCGCCATGACGCGCTGGTTGGAGTATATCACCGCCGTAACGCCGTCCTACCCCCTGTGGACCGATCATTTTCAGTACGGCGATTGGCTGGGACTGGATGCCGCCTACGGCGAATATCGCGGTGCCAGCCGTGAGGATTTGGTGGCCACCGCCTTTTATGCCCACTCGGCGGAGCTGGTTTGCCAAATCGGGCACCTGCTCGGCAAGGATGTCGCACGTTACGAAACGCTTCATCGCGAAATCGTCGCCGGCTTCAAAGCCGCCTTCGACGGCGATTACCGCACGCAGACCGAGCACATGCTCGCATTGCACTTTGGACTGACCGACGACCGCGCCGACACCGCCGCCTCGCTTGCGGCCATGATCGAGCGCGACGGCGTTCAGTTAAAAACCGGTTTTGTCGGCACGCCGTATCTTTTGCACGTTCTCAGCGAAAACGGCTATACCGACCTTGCGTATCGGCTGTTACTCCGCCGTGAGTTCCCCTCCTGGCTGTACCCGGTAACGCAGGGCGCAACCACCATGCGGGAGCACTGGGACTGCATCCGTCCCGATGGGGCGATGTGGTCCGATGGAATGAATTCCTTCAACCATTACGCCTACGGTGCCGTCGCCGACTGGATGTACGGTGTCTGCGCCGGTATCCAGCCCAAAGAGCCGGGCTTCCGGACGGTTCGTTTCTGTCCCCAACCGACCGATCGCCTGGAGCGCTTCGCCGCCTCGTTAAAAACCGATCAGGGCACCGTTTCTTCGCGCTGGTGGCACGAAAACGGCACAATTCGTTACGAATTGATCACACCCTGCCCTGCCGTCGCCGTCATCGACGGAACCGAGCATACGCTGGCACCGGGGCGGCATCGCTTTTAAGCCGTTACAAGTCAAAACAAGCGCCCCGACACTGTCGGGGCGCTTCGGGGTTATTTACGAGACTTGCTTACGGCTTCATCGCTTCGTACTGGGCGCGCAAGTAGGCGCGCTGCTCCTCGTTGCAAGGAACCAGCAAATCCTCGAACTCGGCAGTCAGGATTTCATAGGTAATTCCCTCCGCCGCGTACTCGGCCGCCGTGTGCTCCGTCATCCATTTTGGAGAATACACCTTGGTGCCGACCACCACAGCATACGGATTGGCAAACGCACGAATCACGTCCTCCATCGTGCCGTTGTAGATCGCTTCCACCTGCTCGTCGGTGAAATACTTTTCGCCGTCATTGTTTTCTTCAAACCAATCGCAAAGCGCTTCCACCTTTTCGCGGGGAATCTCCAACTCGGTAATCAGCGTATACGTGTTGAACTCGGAACGATCCCGAGTCCCGTCGGGATGAATACCCTTGAACTGGCTCTTCCAAGCCTCATACACGCTCTTGTCGACCATTTTGGGGATTTCACTTTCCCCCGAATAAAATCCCAGTCATCGCCACCACCAATTCCGTTTCCGTCATCGACAGTCGGTGCCGTCGTGGTCGGTGTGGTGGTTGCCTGCGTGTCAGTCTGCGTTTCTTTTTTGTCAGCAGCGCATCCAACGAACAAAAGAAGCAATAGGCAAAGGACACTACTGATTGTCCATACTTTTTTTCATATATTAGCCCTCCTGTCAAACTCACGGGAACGTGGTGGAAACGTCACCGGTAAACAGGGAGCCGTTTGCTCGTATGGATTTTGAAAAACGTTTTATCATCGGTGACCTCCTCTTCAAGACGGGTGCACAGTTGTCCCTCTGCTACACTGTCCATGGGAATCACCTCTTTCTGTTGCCGCAAAAACGGCAAATTGTCTTTTTTCATGCCGATAGGTTTCTCGGCAAAACAAATATAACATAAAGAAAACTGTATGTCGATATATATTATGCAACATTATGAAAATTGTCCACTTTTTCTCAAAAATCAACGACCGCAACGCTACAAACGCGTTGCGGTCGTTTTGCTTTTTACCAATCGCTTAACGGATCAGGGTGCCCATGGTGCCGGGCGCGGCACAGGCGGCGTTGGATTCGTCGGTATCAATATGCATGGCCAATGCGAATTTGTCGCTGACACGCACCACTACGTCGCCAAACGTAAGAGCGCGACCGTTCGTTTGAATCTCCACGCTGACCACGTCCTTGTCCTGCACACCATACTCGGCGGCATCCGCCGGGGTCATGTGGATATGACGCTTGGCGGCAATCACGCCCTCTGTCAACTCCACCTCACCGCAAGGACCAACCAGCTTGCACGCACCGGAACCGGCAATATCGCCCGATTCGCGAATCGGTGCGGCAACGCCGATCGAGCGTGCGTCGGTCAACGACAGCTCCACCTGCGAAGCGGAACGGGTGGGACCCAGGATGCTGACGCCCGCCAGCGTCTTTTTGGGGCCGACGACGTCCACGCGCTCGGTACACGCAAACTGACCGGGCTGCGACAAATCCTTTTTGCTGGTCAGCTCATATCCCTTGCCAAACAGGGTGTCGAGATCCTCGCGGCTCAAGTGAACGTGACGAGCCGACGTTTCTACCAAAATTTGTTTTGCCATACGAAAGCACCTCTTTGTTGAATTGTTCACATAAGAGAGTATCACGTTTGGCGGAATTTGTCAAGAAACGGAAGCCGTACCGAACTGATTACCTATCATTTTTATTTAGTGAAAAGTGAAATGGTAATAAGTAAAATCCCGTTCTCTTACGAGAACGGGATTTTGGCACCCCCAACAGGAATCGAACCTGTAACTACCCCTTAGGAGGGGGCCGTTATATCCATTTAACTATGAGGGCGAACGTGCCTTTATTATATAGCACACGGCGCGTCTTGTCAATCGCGGCGATAAATACTTCCGCGGTAATTTTTCGACAAAAGGTTGTTTTTTTCGCCGCAAGCGTGTATACTGATAGATAGACTTTAAGAAAAGAGGTCCCCCTTATGAAACGCTTGCTCTGTATGTTGCTTGTCTCGGTTCTGCTGGTTGCCGGTCTCGGCGGCTGTTCCAACAAAAAAGCAGACTCCGACTCGAATACAACCTCCGCGAATTCCACCACGGCGACCTCCACGGTAGCCACGACCGTCCCGTCGGTCGATACCGACACCGGGCTTAACTACAACCCGCTAACCGGCAAGTACGACGTCGAAGGCACCAAAAACCGCCCCGTTGCCATCATGGTACCTAACGACAGCGCCGTCATCGGCTACCAAATCGGACTGGACAAGGCCGATTTCTACATGGAATGTGAAACCGAAGGCGCGATCCCCCGTATCATGGCGGTGTTTGCCAACGCCGATCGTATCCCAGAAAAGTTCGGCCCGATCCGTAGCGGCCGCTCCCCCTTTGTTCACACCGCCAACGCGTTCGGCTTCCTGTACGTCTTCTCTGGTGCCGCACAGCACGTTGACAATTACATGGCCAGCCTGAAGGGCTTCGACTTCATGGAAGCCGGCAAGGTGGGCTCGCCCACCTTCTGGCGCGATTCCTATCTCGGCTCACACATCAATAACTGGCAAAACCTGGTCACCGGCGGCAGCAAGTTGTCTGAGAAAATCGACAGCAAGGGCTACTCCACCACCCAGGTCAAAGACCTTCCTTTTACGTTTGGAAAGACCGTTGGCAACACGACCGCCAACACGGTTCAGCTAAAAACCACGCCCAGTCACACCGTTTCGTTCGTTTACGATGCCGAAACCGGCCTGTATGGTAAAAATATCGTGCGGAGCTCCGGCACAAAGCCGCACACCACTCTGGACGGCGATCAGATCACCGTATCCAACGTGCTGGTGCTGTACGCCGAAAAATACGTCGAAGCCAAAAACGAAAAATACACCTGGGTCAACTTCAAAACCGGCTCCGGTTCCGGGTATATCGTTTCCGGCGGTACGGCGCGCGAAATCAAGTTTACCCGCACCGCTACGGACATTACCTTAACGGAAGCCGACGGAAAAACGCCGCTGGTGTATGCCGAAGGAAAAACCTACATGGTGCTCGCCGATCAAACGTTGAACAGCAATATTTCCTTCTCCTGACCGACAGAAGAAACCAGCGCTTGCCACAACAGAGGCAAGCGCTGGTTTTTGTTTACGATTGCGGTTTTTGGCGACGCTTGAGCGGCTCGATGCTACCGTCCGGATTTTGGAGGGACACGTTGGAAAGCGTACCGATCATATCGGCGCGAATTGCGGCAAGGTAGGCGGCGCGCAACGCTTGTCGCTCCTCTTTTTCTGCAACGGAAAGCTCCCGCTCCCGCGAAATTCGGGTCAGCTCACTGATCCGCGCTATCTGTTTTTTATCCATAGCTTCTCCTTATCCGAGCGGCGCTTTGGCGATTTTGGCCGAAGCGCGTGGGTACGTCGGTGGCGTGTGATGCACCTTGCGGAAAAGAAACAGCCGCCGCTCCTGCTGTTCCAGCCCCTCCCGTGGCTTGCCGGGCAACCAAAGCCGACGAACCTCCTCGGTCTCGCCGCCCAGACAATTTAACGCGGCGGCAGAAGCCCGATGTTCGGCATCGCTGTCCGGCCCCTTCAGCGCCAAAAAGCAACCGCCGGGACGCACAAACGGCAAGCAATATTCCAACAGCACCGGCAATGCCGCCACCGCGCGTGCGGTAGCAACGTCGAACTGCTCCCGCAATTCGGGCTTTCGGCCACCCTCTTCGGCACGCGCATGGACTCGCTGTACCGGAATATCCAGCTCGCGGCACACCTCTTCCAAAAACAGCAGGCGCTTGTTGAGGCTGTCCAGCAACGTCAAGTGAATATCGGGGCGCACGATTGCCAGCGGAATCCCCGGAAACCCGGCACCGGTTCCCACGTCGATCAGGGAAATTCCCTCGATCTGCGGTAACAGCGGCGCCGCGGCCAGACTATCGGCAAAGTGCTTCACTGTAATACCGACCGGGTCGGTGATGGCGGTCAGGTTCATTTTTTGATTCCATTCCACCAGTAATTCCGCATACCGATCCAGCTTTTCGCAAGCGACGGCATCCGGTGAAACGCCGTATTCGGCGGTCAGCTCACAAAGCAATGCTTTATCGATCATGCTTGTCCTCCCCTCTGCCGGCCAACCACACGATCAGCACAGACACGTCCGCCGGGCTGACACCGCTGATCCGCGATGCCTGTCCAATGCTGCGCGGTCGTATTTTTTCCAGCTTTTCCTGCGCTTCCAGGCGCAAGCCGGTAATTTCGGCGTATACGATATCCGGCGGCAACAACCGGTTTTCCAGCCGCCGCATTTCTTCAATGTCCGCCTGTTGGCGGCGCACGTAGCCCTCGTATTTTACCTCGACCTCAACCTGTTCACGTACCAGCGGGTCCAGCTCCGGCGCATCGGCACCGAGCGACGCCAACGTTTCGTACGTCACTTGCGGACGACGCAACAGCTCTTCCAAACGAATCCCCGTCGATACCGGCGTGGTACCAACTGCGGTCAACGTGGCGTTCAACGCCGCCGTCGGCGGCAACACCGTGGATTTCAAGCGGGCACGCTCCGCCGCTTTTTGCTCCTGTCGGCAACAAAACCGTTTCCAGCGTCCGTCGTCAACCAGTCCGATCTCCCGGCCGATCGGCGTTAGGCGCTCATCGGCGTTATCCTGTCGCAGCACCAGCCGATATTCCGAGCGCGAGGTCATCATGCGGTATGGATCGGAACAGCCCTTTGTCACCAAATCGTCGATCAGGGTACCGATATATCCGGAGGCGCGATCCAATGTCAGCGGTTTTTCCCCCTTCACGCGGCGAGCCGCGTTGATCCCGGCAATCAGCCCCTGTGCGGCGGCTTCCTCGTAGCCGGAACTACCGTTAAATTGTCCGGCACCGTAAATGCCGGGTAGCTTTTTGCACGAAAGATCAGCGTCCAATTCGGTAGGATCGCAGCAGTCGTATTCGATGGCATACGCTGCTCGCATAACGCTGACGTGCTCCAAACCGGGAATGGTATGCAAAAATTGCAGTTGTACGTCAACCGGCAAGGAGGACGACAGGCCCTGCAAATACATTTCGTCGGTGTGCAGACCGCACGGCTCAATAAACACCTGATGCCGCTCCTTATCCGCAAACCGCACGATTTTATCCTCAATGCTGGGGCAATACCGCGGCCCAACCCCGTGAATTTTTCCACCGTACAGCGGTGAACGGTGAAGATTTTCCAAAATAATGCGCTTGGTCTCCGCCGTTGTCCAGGTAATATGACAATCCACCTGGTTTTCCAAAACGCCGCCGGTTTCGAACGAAAAAGGAACAACCGGCTCGTCGCCCGGCTGTCGCTCCGTTTTTGAAAAGTCAATGCTGGATCGCAAAATACGCGCCGGGGTACCCGTTTTAAACCGGCGAAGCGTGATTCCCAGCTTAACCAGCGATTCGGTCAGGCCGGAAGCCGGAAACAGTCCGTCCGGTCCTCCGTCGTACGACACATCACCGATGAAAATGCGCCCTCGTAAATAGGTGCCGGTTGCCAACACCACCGTGTCGGTCAAATACTGCTCCTCCAGCCGCGTAGTCAGCAACCAGCGGTCGCCCTGCGGCTCGATCGATACGATTTCCGCCTGGTGAACATCCAGACCGGACTGTTGCTCCAACCGGTGCTTCATATAAGCACCGTAGGCGCGCCGGTCGATCTGTGCCCGCAACGAATGAACCGCCGGGCCCTTGCCGCGATTCAGCATCCGCGATTGCAAAAACGTCGCGTCGGCCGCTTTTCCCATTTCGCCGCCCAGCGCATCGATCTCCCGAACCAGATGCCCCTTGGCGGTGCCGCCGATGGACGGGTTGCAGGGCATATTTCCGATGGCATCCAGGTTAATGGTAAAAACGGCAACCGAGCACCCCAACCGAGCCGCCGCCAACGCAGCCTCGATTCCGGCGTGTCCGGCACCGATCACCGCCACCTGATAGTCGCCTGCCAAAAATTTCATAACCAGCTCGTTCCTTTTTCGTTCCTTTTTACAGCATGTGTCCCTATTATACAACGACTTTTCTCCCACGGCAACCGTTTTTTCAAAAAGCCGGTTTTTCACAATTTATACTGTTGAAATGTGAAAAGTTTGGTGGAAAACCCGGCACGTTTTACTGCAAAATCTATTTGTTTATCGGAACGTTTCACAGTTTCCACTTGCCTTTTCACATTTTGTCTAATTTTTATCACATTTTGCAGGAAGTTGCCACGACACCAAAAACGTGCTATAATGGAGCGGAAATTCCTGCCACGTATGCCCTGCGCCGACAGCGCATCGGCACAACGCCGGCCGGATTCGGATTCGTGGAAAGGGGGCAACGTTGTGCAACTAACGGATATTTCGGTCATCCGTGAAGTGATGACGCGCCACGGCTTTTCGTTTTCCAAGTCGCTGGGACAAAACTTTCTGGTCAACCCCTCGGTTTGCCCCCGCATGGCGGAGGCCTGCCATCCGGGCCTGCCGGACGGCAGCTTTGCGGTGCTGGAAATCGGACCCGGCATCGGCGTGTTAACCAAGGAGCTGTCCCGTGTAGCGGCAAAGGTCATCAGTGTGGAGCTGGATCGGCGGCTTTTGCCGGTTTTGGAGGAAACGTTGGCCGACTGCCCCAACGTCACCGTGGTGCAGGGGGATATTCTCAAGCTGGACGTTGCGGCGTTGCTCGACGAGTATGCCGCCGGCTTGCCGGTCGTCGTATGCGCCAATTTGCCCTACTACATCACTTCGCCCATTCTCATGGGTCTTCTGGAAAGCCGTCTGCCGTTTCGCTGTATCACCGTTTTGGTGCAAAAAGAGGCCGCCGAGCGGCTCTGCGCCACACCCGGTACACGGGAGTGTGGCGCCGTCACCTTGGCCGTGCAATATTACGCCGAAGCCGAAATTCTGTTTTCCGTTTCGCGCGGCAGCTTTATGCCGGCTCCGAAGGTGGACAGCAGTGTCATTCGCTTGCCGTTACACCGTGTTCCCCCTTGCGAAGTGAAAAACGAGGCGGTTTTATTCCGTCTCATTCGCGCGGCCTTCGGCCAACGGCGAAAAACATTGACCAATTCGCTGTCCTCCGCCGGCTACGACAAAGCGACGCTTCATGCCGCGCTGGAAGCGGTGGGCATTTCCCCCACGGCACGCGCCGAAGAATTAACATTGGCACAATTTGCGGCACTGACCGCCGCTCTGGATACCTGAAAACCATGATAAAACCGCCGCAGGAACAAGCCTGCGGCGGTTCTGTTTTACAGATCAATACGACCGTAAAGAGTCGCTGTTTTTTCGGTTTCGGATTCGGTACGCTCCGGCGGCGCATAATCCTCGGCGATATTAACCGGGTTAGTGCGCGACACAAACTTACGCACCTCACGCACCGGACGCTCCGACGAGACATCAGAACGGCGCTCGCCACGGTTCGGGCGGCCGCCTTCGCGCTGTTCGCCGCGCTGACGCTGGCCGCGATTGGCACGGCTCTTTACCGGGTTATCCTCGGACGGTGCAATCACCACGTGACGGTGCGGATCGTTGCCGACACTGTACGAGGTTGCACCCTCTACCTTTTGCACCGCCGTGTGAATGATGCGGCGCTCATAGGGATTCATCGGCTCCAGCGAAGTGCTTCTGCCGGATTTTGCGGCTTGAATAGCGGCCTTGCGAGCCAAGCCGGAAAGGGTTTTTTCCCGCTTTTCACGATAGTTACCGATATTGATGGAAATGCGCTGATACGCACCGCCACCGCGGTTAGCAACCAGGCTGGTCAAATACTGAAGCGCATCCAGCGTGTCTCCACGGCGTCCGATAATAAAGCCGAGGTCTTCCCCCTCCAGCGTCAAAACGCAGTGCTCGTTTTCCGTGGTCGCCGTTACCTTGACGTCGGAAACTCCCATTTTGGCAAGCACGTCCTCCAAGAACGCCACAGCGGCGGCCGCCGCGTCTTTTTTGCGGACGGTAGCGCGGATTTTGGCAGACACCCCACCAAATAAGCCCAGCATTTTTTTCTGTGGCTCCTGCAGTACCTCGACGTCCAGTTCCTCCGTCGTTACCTGCAGCTCTTCTGCGGCAAGCTCTATCGCCTTTTCAATCGATTCTGCTTCCTTAATCAGTTCCTTTTGCACAACAAATTATCCTTTCTCAACGGATCCTTCATCCGCTTTATCTGCTTCTGCTTCCGGCGCCTCCGTTTTTTTCTCCGCCACCGGCTCGGTAGCCTCTGCCGCTTCCGTTGCTTCCGGTTTATCGGCCTTCGGCTTGGAAGCCGGCTTTTTCTTTGCGCCGTTTTTGCCCTCTTCTTCTTTAATTTGACGGGCAAGCTCCCGCTGTTCGCGCGCACGCGCTTCAGCCAGACGCTTTTTATCTTCCTGCTTTTTGAGACGACGCTCCTCGTATTCCTTCTCTGCCTGGGCACGAATCTTAGCCGGGTTATAAATCTGATTCAGCACAAAGGTCTGCAACAAGGCAATCAGGTTGGAGCAAATCCAGTACAAACCAACGGCACCGGGCACGCTGAAAGCAATGAACAACGAGATTCCCGGCATCATCACCAGCATCATCGCATTGGAACAACCCTGCCCCTGCTGTGCTTGCCCTTTGGTTACCTGCTTCTGATAGTGCATCGACAGCAGGCTGGACAACAACGCCGTAAGACCGGACAACAACGGAATCAGCCACAGCACGCCAAAGCCCTCGTTCGGCATTGCCAGCATATCCATACCGAACAGATTAAAATCCTGCTCCTGCATTTCAACGATGTATTCGTCAATCTGGGCCTCGGTATATTTTGCCTGATCGCCGTCTTTAATTTCTGCCAGCGCGGTTTTTACGCACGTCGTATAGGTATCTTCGTTAATATTTTGCAAAATTCGCAGCTCACGATAATAGCCGCTCTCGGAAAAATAGTTTTTATCAAAGTCTCCCGTTTCCTGCAACGCCGTTGCCGTGGTATCGATCACGTCCTTCGGCACAGAGGTCATGTGGGACAACGGCGAATAGATCGCAAACACAACACCGAACAGGACGATCATTTGTACGATCATCGGCAGGCATCCACCGGTCATGCTGACACCGTGCTTTTCGTACAAAGCCATCTGCTTTTCCTGCAGTTTTTTCGGGTCCTTGGCGTATTTTTTCTGTAACCGTTCCAGACGCGGTGCCAACCGCGCGCGGTCCGCCTGGCTTTTTTGCGTTTTCAGCGACAGTGGAAACAGCAACAGACGCACTAAAAAGTTAAAAATAAAAATTGCGAGAAAATAGTTTTTAACCAGATCGAAGATCAACCCCAACACATATCCGAACGGGGTTCCCAAAAAACTGAAGAACTGCATAGTGCCTCCTAATTCGATTTATTTTTTTCCTGCTTTTCCGGAACAGGATCATACCCGTGCCCACCCCAGGGATTACAGCGGCAAATGCGTTTGATTGCCAGCCAGCTGCCTTTACAAGCTCCAAACCGTTCGATTGCCTGGATCGCATAGGAGGAACACGTGGGAACGAACCGGCACGTCGACGGAAACCGTGGAGAAATCCACTTTTGATACCCGCGTATACAGCGGATCAGCAGGCGCTTCACGGTAACAGCCCCGCTTTTTTGAATTGCTGACGCATCACTTCGTACAGCTCTGCGCTGGTACTGCCGACGGTGGCGGCCCGTGCTACGAACACCAAGTCCCATCCGCCGGAAAGCTGTGGATATAGGTGGCGATACGCTTCCCGTATAATACGGCGACAGCGATTCCGTTGCACAGCCTTACCCGCCTTTTTCCCGGCGGTAATGCCAATCCGTACCTTTTTTTCTCTGTTCTTACGAACGTACAAAACCAGTAACGGACTTACGAAAACCTTACCGTGATAATAGGCGGTACGAAAATCCTTATTCAGCTTGATTGTACATAGCTTTGCCATACATCTTTCTCCCGGCTATAAAAAAGAGCCACACGAGGTGGCCCTTTTTAATAGGTGAGATGTTTTCTACCTTTCGCTCTGCGGCGAGCCAGCACCTTACGGCCATTGGCAGTTGCCATTCTCTTGCGGAAGCCGTGTTCCATTTTACGATGTCTTTTCTTGGGCTGATACGTACGAAACATGGTTCTACCCCCTTTCGCCCTTGCGAGACTTTATTATATAACATCCCCACCATAAAAGTCAACAAGAATTTATGGATTTTTCCTTTTCATCGCGTTATAAAGCGGGGTTTTTCATTTTTTCCTTTTTAACGGCTCTTTTTTGCGTTTTCATAAAAACGCCTATCCCTTTACGATAAAAAACAGAAAAATCGAAAAACACGCAAAAAAATGATTGTAATTGCTATCCTTCTATGATATACTATATTATGTATTGTATCCTATATTATATAGGAAGCGTTTTAACCTTCAAAGGAGCCTAAATTTATGGAAAACATTAAGGAAGCCTGGTCGGGGATTCTGGAATATCTTCATCAGCAAAACGACATCAGCGAAGTTGCTTACAATATGTGGATCAAATGTATTAAACCGTGCAGTATTGAAGGAAACTCCGTTGTTTTACAGGTACATACCCATTTCCAGCAAACGATTATTTTAAGTCAGTATGCCGAAAAAATTAAAAATGCCTTTCAACAGGTGCTGGGGATTCCGTTTGATCTGACCGTTATTTCGGAAGAAGCCCCCGCCGAAGCGGAAGAGCCGGAATTGCCGAAAGCGGAAAATATTTTTGGTCAGCGCCCTTCCGATTACGAATACTCCTTTGAAAATTTCGTCGTCGGCCCGTCCAATAAATTCGCACACGCCGCTTCACAGGCCGTGGCGCTGAAGCCGGCTAGTTCGTATAACCCGTTGTTTATTTACGGCGGCTCCGGCTTGGGAAAAACGCACCTGTTGTTTGCCATTTGCAACGAAATTCGTAAAAAATCGCCGGATATGCGTATTTTATACACCAAAGGCGAATTTATGACCAACGAGCTGATCGAAGCGTTGCGAAACAACGCCACCATCGAATTTCGCGCCAAATACCGCCGGGTAGACGTTCTTTTGATCGACGATATTCAGTTTATCGCCGGTAAATTGAGTACGCAGGAGGAATTTTTTCACACCTTCGATGCTTTGCATCAGGCAAATAAGCAGATCGTATTAACCTCCGACCGTCCTCCGCGCGAAATCGCCGCTTTGGAGGAACGACTCCGCACGCGGTTTGAAATGGGCCTGTTGGCGGATATTCAGCCACCGGATTTGGAAACCCGTATCGCCATCATTAAGCGTAAGGCGCAGTTGTTGGAGCTGGATTTGAATGATGATATTTGCGAATACGTCGCTTCCCAGTTAAAAAGCAACGTTCGTCAGCTGGAGGGAGCCGTGCGCCGTATGCAGGCACAGTGTATGCTGGAAGGCGATCATCCCTCCATGCTCACCGCGCAGGCAGCAATCCGCGATATTAAAAACGATAACCAACCTGTCCCGGTTACTGTTGAACGGATCATCACCGAAGTTGCCCGTACTATGTCGGTCACACCGGAAGATATTCGCTCCAATAAGCGCTCTGCCACCATTTCTTCGGCACGGCAGGTAGCGGAATACGTCGTTCGCAATATCACCGGTTTGCCGATGAAAAATATCGGAGAAGAATTCGGCGGCCGCGATCACACCAGCGTAGTTTACGCTATTCAAAAAGTAGAAGAAACTATGGAGAAAAATGCCAGCTTTAAGGGTTTGGTAAACGATATTATCAAAAATATCTCGGATTCGTAATGTGAAATACTCGGTGAGTTTTCGGTGAATCCACGGTGGATACGTGTGAATAAATTCACGCCGTTTTCCACAAGTCTTTCACCTTTCACTCACCGCTTTTCACCACGTGTGAACAACCGAAAAAGTATTCACCGTTGTCCAAATTTTCTCCGCTCTCATTTCACCGGCTCTCTTTTGAAGCTAGCCGCAGTAGTAAGGCACTTTTTCCGGTTTTTCACAAATTCACAGCCCCTACTAATACTACTAAAAATATATTATTTTTATTATATAATATCATTATTTATTTTATGATGAAAGGATGTCTGTTATGCGTATCCGTTGCAACCGTCAAGCTTTGGCAGAAGCTGTGAATAACGTACAGCGTGCCGTTGCATCCAAATCGGCGTTACCGGCGTTGGAGGGAATCCTTCTTCGTTCTTCGGCATCGTCTTTGTTTTTGGCAGGCTACGATATGGAGCTGGGTATTACCACGACAATCGAAGCCGACGTGGAGGAAGCCGGTAGCGTCGTATTAACCGCCAAGCTGTTTTCGGAAATTCTGCGCCGTTTGCCGGCAGAAGAAGTTTCCATTGAAAGCAACGATAAAAATAACACCGTGATCCGTAGCGGAAACTCGGAATTTACCATCGTCGGTTTTTCTTCGGTGGATTATCCGGAACTGCCGACGATCAACAACGGTGCGGCAATGACGGTGCCGCAAAATCTGCTTAAGAGTATGATCCGTCAAACGCTGTTTGCCGTAGCGCAAAACGATACCCGCCCGGTACATACCGGCGTTCAGTTTGAAATTAAGGAAGGAACGCTTCGTTTGGTTGCCGTAGACGGTTCCCGGTTGGCGATGCGTTCGGAGCCGGTCAAGAGTAACGAGGATTTGCAGTTCGTCGTTCCGGGAAAAACGCTGAACGAAGTACTCAAGCTGTTGAACGACGAGGACGAGCCGCTTTACATCACGGTGGGTGTGCGCCATATTATCATGGAAATCGGGGGATATTCGGTTTTTTCCCGTTTGTTGGACGGCGAATTTTTGCCGTATCGCAAAGCGATTCCCACTCAAGCAAGTACCACAATCCGCTTGAATACCCGTTCTCTGATTGACGCCGTAGATCGCGCGTCGCTGGTTATCAACGACCGGCTGAAATCTCCCTTGATTTGCCGCTTTAAGGACGACTGCATTTCTTTGTCCTGTATTACGGCTTTGGGTAGCGTCAACGACGTGGTGGAAGCAAAGATTGACGGTCGACAGGAAGAAATGGGCTTTAACAGTCGCTTTTTGCTGGACGCTTTGCGGAATACCGAAAGTGACGAGATTATTATTGAATTAAGCGGAACGCAGGCTCCTATGAAAATTTTACCGACGGAGGGCGACGGCTTCCTGTTTTTGGTGTTGCCGGTGCGGTTGAAGCGCGTATGATACAGAAAATATATACGGAATTTATCCGATTGGATACGTTGATGAAGCTGGCAAGTCTGACTCAAACCGGGGGACAGGCCAAAGAGCTGATTCAGGCGGGGCAGGTATCGGTCAATGGCGAACGGTGCACCCAACGTGGAAAAAAGCTGATTCCCGGTGATTGCGTAACGTTCGAAGATAATACGGTCGAAATTGCCGCGGAATAAGATAGGAAGGATTGCGCGATGCAAGTATCCCGACTGACCTTTGAAAATTATCGCAATCTGGAGCCCGGCTGTTGGGAGCCGGATGCCGGAGTAAACGTGATCGTCGGTGAAAATGCCCAGGGAAAAACGAATCTGTTGGAAGCGCTGTGGTTGTTTACCGGCGGAAAAAGCTTTCGCGGTGCGAAAGACAGCGAACTGGTCAGGTTTGGTGCGGAACGCTGCCGGCTTACCATGGAGTTTCATGCGGCACAACGCCAACAGCAGGCCGAAATTACTGTAAAAGCCCGACGCACCGCTTCACTAAACGGCGTTTCGCTGTCATCTGCCTCGAAGCTGGCAGGAAATTTTTGCGGTGTCGTGTTTTCACCGGTGCATTTGTCGCTCGTCAAGGGCGGTCCGCAGGAACGACGCCGCTTGATTGACGGCGCGTATTGTCAGCTTCGGCCGCTGTATATTCGTACTATGACGGAATATGCTCACGTTTTGGCACAGCGCAATGCATTTTGTAAAAGTAAAAGCGGTGCAGAGTCGGACGAATTGTTGGAGCTGTGGGATCGGCAGTTGGCACAAACCGGATGTCGTCTCATTCACGCGCGCCGGCATTACGTTCGTAAGATGGCGCCGGTTGCTCAGGAGATATATCGGGGGCTTTCCGGAGATAAAGAGGCTTTTGACGTGCGCTATGTTTCCACCGTTGCCGATTGTGACGACAAAACGGCATCGAAAATTGCCGTGGATTTGTTTGAAGCGTTGCAACGGCATCACCGTGAGGATTTAACGGTTGGTTTTACCACTGTCGGGCCGCATCGGGATGATCTGGAAGTACTGATTGACGGCCGTCCGGCACGTAGCTACGGCTCGCAAGGGCAACAGCGCTCGGCGGTACTGGCGATGAAGCTGGCTGAAGCCGTCTTATTGGAAGAGGTTATGGGCGAACGTCCGATCGCTTTGCTGGATGACGTTATGAGCGAGCTGGACAGCTCACGACAGGAATATATTTTGAACCATCTGCGTGATTGGCAGGTATTTATTACTTGCTGTGAGCCGACACCGTTGATGCAACTGCGTGGAGGACAGCGGTTTTGCATGAAAAAAGGAAAACTTTCCACCATGTAACGGTCGGCTGTGGAAAAGAGGAGCGAAATGTATTTATTTTTAGGACAGGATACGGTGGTTCCGCTACAGGAAGTGGTGGGTATTTTTGATATGGATAATACCACCGTTTCAAAAAGTACGCGAGCCTTTTTATCCGAAGCCGAACGGCGCGGTGAAGTGATCACCATCAGTAACGATCTGCCGAAAAGTTTTATTGTCTGTGATTCGAAAACCAACGGAAGAACCGTGTATATATCGCAAATTTCTTGTGCCACACTGCTGAAACGGGCAGAGGCATTGCGCTTAAATTAAGAAATGAGAGGTTATCCGAAATGAGCACCGAAATGGAAATGGATTTGGAATTGGAAAACGAAATGACCCGTGCGGAGAATAAACCGTACGACGAAAGTCAAATTCAAGTGTTGGAAGGACTGGAGGCTGTCCGGAAACGTCCCGGTATGTATATCGGCTCTACCGGACCGCGCGGTCTACACCATTTGGTGTATGAAATTGTCGATAACTCCATTGACGAGGCGCTGGCAGGCTTTTGTACGCATATCGAAGTAGAAATTCTGCCGGGGGATATTATTTCCGTTCGTGATAACGGTCGTGGTATTCCGGTTGGTATTCATGAAAAAATGGGAATTCCCACGGTTACCGTCGTGTTGACGGTGCTTCACGCCGGTGGTAAATTCGGCGGCGGCGGCTACAAGGTTTCCGGCGGTCTGCACGGTGTAGGTTCTTCGGTGGTTAACGCCCTTTCGGAATGGCTGGAAGTGGAAATTTCCCGCGAAGGCAAGGTGTTTGCTCAGCGTTTTGAACGCGGTAATGCCGTTTCCGATCTGACGGTGATCGGTGCCTCGGAAAACGACGGTACCTTGATTCGATTCAAGGCCGATCCGCTGATCTTTACCGATACGACGGAATACGAATACGAAGTGTTGGAAAAGCGGTTGCGTGAGCAGGCGTTTTTGAATGCCGGATTGAAGATTACCCTGACGGATCGCCGCGATGAGGAAAACGTGGTTGAAAAGGTATTCTGCTACGAAGGCGGTATTTCCTCGTTCGTTGATTTTATGAATAAAACGCGCGGCTATCAGCCGTTGCACGACAAGGTGATCCATCTTTCGGTGGCAAAGGACGATTCGATCGCCGAGGTGGCTTTTCAATATAACGACAGCTACAACGAAAATATCATTTCCTTTGCCAACAACATTCATACTGTGGACGGCGGTACGCACGAAAACGCGTTTAAGCTTACCATCACCCGTATTTTGAACGATTATGCGCGGAGACACGGGATGCTGAAGGAGGCAGATGCCAACTTAAAGGGCGACGACGTGCGCGAAGGCTTGGCGGCCGTCATCAGCGTTAAGCTGAAGGATGCGCAGTTTGAAGGCCAAACCAAAGCCAAGCTCGGAAACACCGCGATGGGAACGCTGGTTACACAGCTGCTCAACGAAAAGTTGGCGCCGTATTTGGAAGAAAATCCGGCGGTTGCCAAAGGTATTTTGGAAAAATCCATTAACGCGGCGCGTGTGCGCGAAGCGGCACAGCGTGCCCGTGAATTGGCGCGAAAGAAAACCGGTTTGTCCTCCACCCGTATGCCGGATAAGTTGGCGGACTGCATTTGGAGCGATGCCGAGCGCACCGAGCTGTATATCGTCGAGGGCGATTCGGCAGGCGGCTCTGCCATTCAGGGGCGCGATCGTAATTTCCAGGCGATTCTGCCGCTGTGGGGCAAAATGCTCAACGTGGAAAAAGCACGGCTGGATAAGGTATACGGCAATGAAAAGCTGATTCCCGTGGTGATCGCTCTGGGCTGTGGCATCGGAGACGACTTTGATATTTCCAAGTTGCGGTATGGCAAGGTCATTATTATGGCGGATGCCGACGTTGACGGTTCACACATTTGCACGTTGTTGCTCACCTTCTTTTTCCGGTATATGCGTCCGCTGATCGACGAAGGGCACGTTTACATTGCCCAGCCGCCGCTGTTTAAGGTTTCCAAAGGTAAGCAGGTGCGGTATGCCTTCTCGGATGCCGAACGCGATAAGTATATTGCTGAGTTGGGAGGAAACGCCGACGTTCAGCGCTATAAGGGCCTTGGTGAAATGGATCCGGAGCAGTTGTGGGAAACCACCATGGATCCGGCGTTCCGCACCATGCTGCGTGTGGAGCTGTCCGACGCGGCAGCGGCGGACGAGACCTTTACCATTCTGATGGGCGACAAGGTGGAGCCGCGCCGCGACTTTATTGAGCGCAACGCACAGTACGTATCGAACTTGGATATTTAACGAGGAACGTTTATGGAACAAGCTGTTCTGTCCACTGAATATACGGTGGGCCTTAACCGCGAGGAATATATTTATTCTCAAGCCCTGACCGCCCGCGCTTTGCGCGGAAAGCATTTGCTGGGAAGCCGCGTGTTTTCCGCCGCCATGATGCTGTTGTGCGTTTTGGCGGTGCTGTTTGACCGTGTGCTCGGCGGCGCCTGGGACACCTCGTTGCTGGTGTTGGTGTTGCTGATGATTGTCGCCGAGGTTTGGGTGTTTGCCGCAACGCCGCGGCAGATTCGCCGGAAGAACGGAATCATTTACGATCAGACCCGTTTTAAGGGACATACGTTTGACGGCGTGATCACCGTGGATAACGACGGGATCGTTAAAAAAACCGGAAAAGAACAAACGGCGATCCCGTTTTCGCGCTGCTTTGCGTTTATTGAAGACACAGAAATGATGCTGTTTTGCGTAAACGGCGGAAAATGTATTGTCATTCCCAAGCGATTTTTAACCGATGAGGATGCCGAGCTGACGCGCAAAGCAGCGCTGGCAACGATGGCTCCGGCACAGTGTTATCTGCTTGGCAAGGTCAATGCCGAGCTGACCGCACGGTTGCCGTTGCCGGAGACGGATGCGTTTTTGCCGGAGGAGCCGCTGCTCCAAATCGAAGTGCAGTATACGGCACGTGAAATTCGGTCGCGGCTTATGGATTCCGCGATGTGCGCCTATGCACAAAAACTGCCGCAAAAAGCGATGGTTGCCGTGTTGGTAACGGTGCTTGCGTATTTTTGGTTTGATATTGCCACCCTGCCCACCTTTTTGTTGTGCTCGGTGTTGTTGTTCTTGTTTAGCTGGTTCGGTGCGCTGTTGCGGGCCAATCATGTGGCAACCGTTATGTCCGGAGATGAAAACAGTGCCACAAATTTTGTGTTTACCGATACGGCTGTTCTTATTAAAGAAACCTCCTCGGAGGCGTTGACCGTGCCATGGGATTGTATCACGCGCGCCGTCAGCGCACCGGATGAAGTGGAATTTTACGTGCACGGCGAAAAAGCATTTGTGATTCCCAAGCGTTGCGTGGAGGACATGGCACAGCTCAGTCGGGTTGTCGATGCTCATTTGTCCGCAGAATAAAAGGGGGAGACCGATGGACTACGAACCGCCCTGCCGTTGTTCGGAAACGGACTCCGGTCGGCTGTTGGCGTTGCTTGCCGGCAGGTCGCTTTCCCGTGCCGAAGCGCGGCGTTGGTTTTTTGTGCTCCGCGAAAAACGGAAGCTGTTGCCGGGAATTGCTTTTTTTCTGTGTTTTTTGAATGTAATTATCGTTATTTCTCTGTTCCCGGAAGCGTCATTGCCCAGATCGGAGAGAATGATTGCCGCCGGAATTCTCTTGCTTGCCATTGGTTGGCTGTTTGTGGCGGCGTGTGCCGTATTGCTGTATCCGAAAATCCGGGCGCGGCGGCGTTTTTCCGAGTATGAAGCGGACGTTAAGCGGCACCACTACGGTAGTCGAATCGAATTGTATGACGATCGCGTGGAAATTACCACGGTGCGGGGAACACGCCGCTTGTGCTTTTCAGAAATCGAGCAGTGTGTGGAAACCGCCGACGGCTTTGCCTTGATTCAAAACGCGACCTGCCTCATTCTTCGCAGCAACGATTTAACGGCCTACGACCTGCAATGGGTTCGCGAGCTTTTGACCGAGCGACTGGTACCGGAAATATGGCAATGTCGGGAGATGGCACAGGCCGGATTGCTTCAGCCGTTGCCGATTCCTCACTTTGAGGCGACGGCACCGCTGACGACGGCAACCGTACCGTTTGCCGCAACAAGCGTGTATCAGCGCGAAAGAAAGGCGCGGCTTTTCAGGTTGCTTGCCGCCATGGGGCCTTTGGCCCTGATCGGCGGCACGATGACGGCACTTTTGCTTGCCTTGACAAACTCGTTTTTCATGGATTTGATACTTTTCATCGGTGTATGGCTGATCGGTGTACTGCTTGTGGGGCTTGGTTTCTTTTTTTTGTTGGAGCAGCGGTGCCGGAAGACCTTGCGGCTTACTTTTGAGCCGGACGGACTTCGCCTGAAAACCGATACCGACGAGCAGTTTATTATCAAGGAACGCCTGGGGCTTCTGGTGGAAGAATCCGGCGTTACCATTCACTTTTTGCATCATACGTCGCTATTTATTCCGTCCAAAGCCGTTGAGAACCAAAATATTCTTCGTGCACTGGTCGGTATCGAATAAAAGAACGTTCCTAACGGACAGTTAAAGGAGAAACGGTCATGGAAGAACAAAACACCGTACAGAACAAGCTGATCAACGTTGATCTGGAAAAGCAGATGAAAAAGAGCTTTCTGGAGTATTCCATGTCGGTCATCGTGGCGCGGGCTCTGCCCGACGTGCGTGACGGCTTAAAGCCGGTGCATCGTCGTATTCTGTACACGATGCACGAGCGGAATTTGACTCCAGATAAACCGTACCGTAAGTGCGCCGATATCGTCGGTGCCGTGCTGGGTAGCTATCATCCGCACGGCGACGCTTCCGTGTATGATGCCATGGTGCGTATGGCACAGGATTTTTCATTGCGGTATCCGTTGATCGACGGCCACGGAAACTTCGGTTCGGTCGACGGCCATCCGGCCGCCGCTTATCGTTATACCGAGTCCCGTATGACGAAAATGTCTCTGGACATGCTTTCGGATATTGAAAAAGAGACGGTCGATTTTACTCCCAACTACGACGATCGTTTGGAAGAGCCGGTGGTCTTGCCGTCTCGGTTCCCCAACCTGCTGGTGAACGGATCTACCGGTATCGCCGTTGGTATGGCCACCAACATTCCGCCGCACAATCTGCGCGAAGTGGTGGATGGCATCTGCCTGCTGATCGATAATCCGGAGGCCGGTCTTCCGGAAATCATGGAATGTATCAAAGGCCCCGATTTTCCGACCGGCGGCTTAATCATGGGCTATTCCGGCATCCGCGCCACCTATGCAACCGGTCGCGGCCGTATCGTGGTGCGCGCAAAAACGGAGATCGAGGAGCACGGCGATCGCTATCGGATCGTGATTACCGAAATCCCGTATCAGGTAAATAAGCTGAATCTGGTAAAATCCATCATTGAACTCGCGGACGAAAAGCGCGTGGAAGGTATTCGCGACGTGGTTGACCATTCCAGCCGCGAGGGTATGCGGATCGTCATCGATTTGAAGCGTGACGCCAATCCGCAGGTGGTTCTCAATCAGCTGTTTGCTTTTACGCAAATGCAGGTTACGTTCGGCGCGATTATGTTGTCGCTGGTAAGCGGCGTGCCGCGCGTGCTGAATTTGAAGGAAATGCTGGAAGAATATATCAAATTCCAGTGCGAGGTCATCACCCGTCGGACGTTGTTTGATCTGCGCAAGGCCAAGGAACGCGAGCATATTGTCGAAGCATTGAAGATTGCGGTTGATTTTATCGATAAGGTGATCGAGATCATCCGCGGTTCAGCCGATTCCAACGCGGCGAAGCAGGGCTTAATGGAGGCCTTCGGGTTTGACGAAATTCAGGCGTCGGCGATCGTAGCCATGCGTCTGGGTCAGTTATCCGGCCTGGAGCGTCAAAAAATTGAAGATGAGTTGGCGGCATTGCGCGCCAAAATCGCAGAGCTGGAAGAAATTTTGGCAGACGACCATAAGATCAAAGCGATCGTGAAGGAAGAATGTCTCCGCATGCGCGACAAGTATGGGGACGACCGTCGCACCGAAATTTCCATGGTTTCCGGCGAAGTGGATATTGAGGATTTGATTCCGGAGGAGGAAAGCGTGCTGACGCTGTCTCAACGCGGATATATTAAGCGGCAATCGCTGGATGAATACAAATCCCAGCACCGCGGCGGCAAGGGTATCAAGGGAACGACGAACCACGACAAGGATTATACCGAAACGATGTTCCTCTGCTCCAGCCACGATATGGTGATGTTCTTTACCACGGCCGGTCGTGTGTATCGCCTGAAATGCTACGAGGTACCGGAAGGAACGCGTACGTCACGCGGCATGAACGTGATTAACCTGTTGCCGTTGGCGGCCGATGAAAAGGTTAGTGCCATGATTCGCGTGGCGGAGTTCAGCTCGGATCAGTACCTCTGCATGATTACGCGCAAGGGTATTATCAAGCGGACGCGGCTGGATGCTTATGCCAATGCACGCAAGAGCGGCCTGATCGCGGTGGATCTCGACGAGGGCGACGAGCTGGCGTGGGTGCAGTTGACCGATGGCTATCAGCAGCTGTTGGTTGGTACGCGGCAGGGCATGGCGATTCGTTTTGATGAAAACGACGCCCGCGTTGTGGGCCGCACAGCGCGCGGTGTGAAGGCAATCACGTTGGGCGAAAACGACGAAGTCGTCGGCATGGCCGTTTGCGAGCCGGATAAGCTGTGGCTGACGGTCAGCGAGACGGGCTACGGTCGCTTGAGCGAGCTGTCGGATTATCGTGTGCAGTCGCGCGGCGGCAAGGGCTTGACGAACTATCATACCGAAGAATACGGCAACGTGGCGGCGGTGCGAATGGTATCGTTAGACGAGGATATTATTATGATCTCGGCCGGTGGTATTATGATCCGTCTGCCCGTCAGCGAAATTCGCCAGTGTCGTCGTCCGTCGAAGGGCGTTACCATTATGAAGTTCCGTGTGGATGGCGACCGCATTGCGTCGTTGGTGCAAACGCCGCATGAGGACGAAGCGGAAAACGACAACGAGCGACCTGTCGAGGCCGCTTCGGAAGAGGCACCGGCGACGGAAGAATAACCTGCAAAAGGAGGGGTCGGTATGTCTCACGTGATCGCGGCGATCTCCACACCGATCTCTGCGGCGGGGATAGGTGTTATTCGTGTATCCGGTGACGATGCCGTCTCGGTTGCCGAGGCGGTGTTTCGCCCCCAATCTAAGGAGCGCTCATTAACGAAGCTGGCAGGGTATCAAGCCGTTTACGGCCACGTATTCGATGCCGACGGCGTGATCGACGAATGTGTAGCGCTGGTGTTTCGGGCACCGCACAGCTATACCGGCGAGGACGTTGTCGAGCTGTCTTGCCACGGCGGTGTATATTTGTTGCAACGCACGTTGCGTGCTTTACTGGATGCCGGTGCCGCGCCGGCGCAGGCCGGCGAATTTACCAAACGCGCCTTTCTCCACGGTAAACTTGATCTGACGAGAGCCGAGTCGGTTATGGAGCTGATTGGTTCTCAGGGACGCTTGGCGGCAAAAACCGCCTTGGCGGCACGGGAAGGAGCGATTTTCCGTAAGCTGATGCCGATTAAGGAGCAACTGATCGGCTTGCAGGCACAGATTTCCGCATTCGTTGATTATCCCGACGACGATATTCCCGAATTGGAGCCTGCGGCGTTGGAGTCAGGGCTGACTCAGGCACTTCAAGCGCTGGAGCAGCTTTTGGCAACCTACGATGCCGGAAAAATCCTGCACCACGGTGTGGATACCGCGATTGTCGGCGCTCCCAACGTGGGAAAATCCACGTTGATGAACTGCCTTTCCGGCTATGATCGCAGTATTGTCACCGCGATTGCCGGTACGACGCGCGACGTGGTGGAGGAGACGGTACGGGTCGGGGAGGTGTGCCTGCGGTTGTCCGATACGGCGGGTATCCGTTCGACCGAGGATACGGTGGAAGCGCTCGGCGTTGCTCGTTCGCGTGAACGTCTGAAGCGCTCGGCGTTGGTGTTGGCCGTGTTCGATTGCTCGCGCCCTTTGACCGCAGAGGATGAAGCGTTGATCGACGAATTGCCTGCCGACACCACCATCGCCGTAATCAACAAGCAGGACTTGTCTCACAAAATCAACGACGAGTTAATTACAAACAAGTTTCAACATACAGTATATATGCAGGCGGACGTCGGCAACGGGCGGCAGGAGCTGGAAGCGGCGATTGCCGAGGTGACGGGTGTTTGTCGCTTGGACGAGGCGGAACCGGTGCTGGCGACCGAGCGTCAGCGCGACTGCGTTCGTCGCGCCGCGGTGGCTTTGCAGGAGGCGGTGGAGGCAATCCGCTGTGGCCTGTCGCAGGATGCGGTGGGAGTTAGCGTTGACGGTGCGCTGGCCGCATTGCTGGAGCTGACCGGCGAGCGAGTTACCGAAGCTGTTGTTGATGGCATTTTTGCCCGGTTTTGCGTTGGAAAATAATAATAAATCAAGGAGCCGCAGGCATCGCCTGCGGCTCCTTTGCTTGGTTTTTTTATTTCGCGATCAGCGATTTTCCGTCCATTTCGGCTGGCTGCTCCATGCCGAGAATTTCCAGCATGGTGGGAGCAATGTCACATAGACGACCGCCCTCACGCAGATGGCAATCGTGACCAACAACACAGAACGGAACTGGGTTGGTGGTATGCGCCGTAAACGGCGAGCCGTCGGTATCGACCATACGGTCGGCGTTGCCGTGATCCGCGGTGATGAGCGCGACACCGCCCATATCTAAAACCGCATCCACGGTTTTTCCAACACAGGTGTCAACCGCTTCCACGGCCGCTTTGGCCGCGTCAAACACACCGGTGTGTCCGACCATGTCACAGTTGGCGTAATTCAGAATGATCACGTCGTATTTTCCGGAGCGAATACGGTCTACTACGGCATCGCAAACGGGATAGGCGCTCATTTCCGGCTGGAGGTCGTAAGTGGCGACCTTCGGAGAGCTGATGAGCACACGATCCTCGCCGGGGAACTCGCGCTCAACGCCGCCGTTGAAGAAGAAGGTGACGTGAGCGTATTTTTCCGTTTCGGCAATGCGAAGCTGGGTCATATCGTGCTTACCAAGATATTCTCCCAGCGTATTGCCGAGTGATTGCGGCTTGAAAGCGACCTGCACGTTGGGCATGGTGGCATCGTATTGCGTCATGCAAACGTAGGTAAGAGGAAAGAATCCGCATTTGCGCTCAAATCCGTTGAAATCCGAGTCCACAAAGGTACGCGTGATCTCGCGTGCACGGTCGGGACGGAAGTTGAAGAACACCACGCTGTCGTCGGCGTGGATCGTGCCGGTTGCATCGCACACGGTGGGAACCACAAATTCGTCGGTGACGCCGGCTTCGTAAGAAGCGGCCATAGCCGCCACCGGATCATCGTTCTTTTCGCCTTCGCCGTATACCATGGCGGCATACGCTTTTTCCACACGCTCCCAGCGGTTGTCACGGTCCATGGCGTAATAGCGACCCATTACGGTAGCAATGCTGCCGATGCCCAGTTCGTCAAGCTTGTTTTGCAGCTTGGCAACAAAATCTTTTCCGGAGGTGGGGGGAACGTCGCGACCGTCCATCAGGCAGTGAACGTAAACCTTGTTGACGCCGGAGGCCTTGGCCATATCCAACAGACCAAACAGGTGCTGGAGGTGGCTGTGTACGCCGCCGTCGGACAACAGACCGATCAGATGAAGTGCGTGAGATCGGGCGTTGTCCATCGCCGCGCAGAGCGCTTCGTTTTTCTGAAAATCACCGTCCTGAATGGACTTGGTGATGCGAGTGAGCTCCTGATACACCACGCGTCCGGCGCCGATATTGGTGTGACCGACCTCGCTGTTACCCATCTGTCCATCCGGTAGGCCGACGTCCATGCCGGAAGCGCCAATCGAGGTGAACGGATTTTCGGAAAACAGGCGGGACAGGTTGGGCGTGGCGGCGGCATGAATGGCATTGCCTTCGACGTGCGGGTCCAGTCCAAAGCCGTCCATGATGATGAGAACCAACGGTTTTTTCATCGAGATACCTTCCTTTCAGATGAAACGGGCGCAAGACCGGAGGGCCTTGCGCTCGCGTACAAAATGTCGATTATTTCGCCGCGGCCACGATGGTGGCGAAATCGGCCGGCTTCAGCGAAGCGCCGCCGATCAAACCACCGTCCACGTCGGGCTGTGCCAGCAATTCAGCGGCGTTGGCGGCGTTCATGGAGCCACCGTACTGAATCGTCAGTGCCGAAGCCGCCGAAGCGGTGTACAGCTCTGCCACGACGTTGCGGATGAGAGCGCAAACCTCGTTCGCCTGTGCGGCAGTGGCGGTACGACCGGTTCCGATTGCCCATACCGGCTCATACGCGATGATAACGCGGCTGAGTTCTTCTTCGGAAACGCCGCCGAGCGCGATTTTCGTTTGCATAGCGACGATTTCGCCGGTAATGCCCTGCTCGCGCTGTTCCAGATATTCACCGACGCACAGGATAACCTTCAGGCCGGCATCCAGAGCGGCACGCATCCGCTTTTGTACGGTGATATCCGTATCTCCAAAGTAGGTGCGGCGTTCGCTGTGGCCGAGAATAACGTAGCCGACGTCCATCGCCTTCAGCATCTCGGCGGAAATTTCACCGGTGTAAGCACCGGACTTTTCCCAGTGGCAGTTCTGGGCGGCAACGCCGATTTTGCTGCCGCGAACGGCTTCGAGTGCCGCCGGCAAATCAACGAAGGGAACACCGACGATCACGTCGCAGGTTGCGTCGGCAACCAAAGGCTTGATCGCTTCGATCAATTCGGTGGCTTCTGCCGGGGTTTTATTCATTTTCCAGTTACCGGCAATTACGTATTTACCCATGTTACTCTCTCCTTATTTATCGCTCATAGCCACGATGCCCGGAAGCTCTTTGCCCTCCAGGAACTCCAGCGACGCGCCGCCGCCGGTGGAAATGTGGCTCATCTTATCGCCGTAGCCCAGCGTGTTGACAGCCGCCGCCGAGTCGCCGCCGCCGATGATGGTAGTGGCATCGGTTTCCGCCAGAGCCTTGGCGACCGCAATCGTACCGGCGGCCAGGGTCGGGTTTTCAAACACGCCCATCGGGCCGTTCCACACGACCGTCTTGGCGGATTTTACTTCGTTAGCAAACAGCTCTGCCGTTTTTGGGCCGATGTCCAGTCCCATGTGGTCGGCGGGAATGGCGTTGGCCGCGACGACCTCTACGTCCACGGGACCGTCGATCGGGTCCGGGAAATCCTTGGCGACCTTGCAATCGATCGGCAGGAGCAGCTTGACGCCCTTCGCTTCGGCGCGGGCCAGCATTTCACGGCAGTAGTCGATCTTTTCGTTGTCCAACAGCGAAGTGCCGACGGTGTAGCCCTTGGCGGCGAGGAAGGTGTAGGCCATACCGCCGCCGATGATGAGGGTGTCGGCCTTGTTCAGCAGATTTTCGATAACGTTCAGCTTGTCCGCTACCTTGGCGCCGCCGAGAATGGTGACGAACGGACGAACCGGGTTTTCCACGGCGTTGCCGAGGAACTGAATTTCTTTCGCCATCAGGTAGCCGTTAGCCGATTCCTCCACAAACGAGGCAACACCGACGGTGGAGCAGTGAGCGCGGTGCGCGGCACCGAAAGCATCGTTCACAAACAAGTCGGCCAGAGAAGCCAGCTCACGGGAGAAGTTCTCGCCGTTTTTGGTTTCTTCAGCGCGGTAACGCGTGTTTTGCAGCAGTACCACGTCGCCGTCTTTCATTTCGGCAACCGCCTTTTTGGCGTTGTCGCCCACGACGGTATCATCGGCGGCAAATACGACCGGACGGCCGAGCTTTTCTTCCAAACGTACGGCAACCGGTGCCAGCGACAGCTCCGGCTTCGGCTCACCCTTCGGCTTGCCGAGGTGCGAGCACAGGATAACCTTGGCGCCCTGATCAAGCAGATACTGGATGGTCGGCAGAGCGGCCACGATACGGTTTTCGTCGGTGATGACGCCGTTCTTCAGCGGCACGTTGAAGTCGCAACGGACAAGAACACGCTTGCCCTGAACCTTCAGATCTTCCACTGTTTTTTTGTTTAAGAGATTCATGCGGATTCCCCTTTCATACTTTCGGGCGTTTCACTTCGCCGGAAGGAAACCCCATACACGGTTTATTTTACTCTTTTTTTGGACGTATTTCAAGTGCTACGCACAAAAAAGCAGGAAAATTCTGCGACACAGGCCGAGGCGCAGTATCAGGAACGGAATTTCCGATTGCGCCTGCGGTTGTAGCGAACCGTCAAAAAGATATAGCCGCCGATCAGCAAAAGAACGATCGCCAGAACGAGCAACGTCCAGCCGGAAAACAGAACCCGGTCGACGGACGACCAAAACGCCTTCAAGCCGCTGTACGGAGCCTCTTCGGCGGCGGCAAGCGAAACGGAGGCGATTCGCACGCCGTCGAGTGACAGGTACAGCGTGCCCAGCACTTCACCTTTTTTGATGGGTGCGGAAAACTCGTCTTTGGTATACACGATCTCACGGGTAAGCCGCTTTAGATCGGTTCCTTTTTTAACGACGGTGTTGACGTCTTCGGTGGGGACCAGCGAAACGTAGTTGCGCTCGGCACAGTTTTCAACCGACACGCGGCCGACCGGTTCGTTTTTTCGGAGCAACGCCTCGTAGGTGAAGCCCAACAAGCCCCAGCGCAACAGCAGTCGAGCATCGCTGTAGGCGTAGTTGGTGAGTTGACCTTTTTCGTCGTTCTTTTCGGCACCCATGACGATCGCCATGTAATCGTAGCCGTCCATGCGTCCGTATTCCACCAGACTGATTTCGGTCAGGGTTCCGCCGGTGTGACCGCCGACGGCGTACTTATAGTAGACGTCGGTGGTTTCACGCAGCATATCGTTGCTGTTGGGCCAGCTACGGGCTTTTCCGCCCGACACCGGCTTGGCGGTGTATTGCGTCAGCTCCAGCATGGCAGCGACTTCGGGATACTGCATGGCGTAGCGCGTAAAGGTCATGACGTCACGTGCCGACATATATTGGTTTTCGTCATTCAGCCCCATGACGTTGGTAAAGTGCGAATTGGTGCAGCCGAGCTCCTGCGAAAACGCGTTTAATCCCTCTACGAACGCTTCCGGCGAGCCGGATAGCTTGGTGGCAAGGGTGACGGCGCAATCGGCGGCGGTTTGAACGGCACATACGGTGAGCAAATCGCGCAGGGTCCACGTTTCACCGAAATCCATCAGCGCCACGTGGAGGCCGGTGCCGGCAACGTAATGATTAAATAGATATAACGAGTAGGAGGCGGTTTCGGCATCCAGGTCCAGATTCTGCTCGTCAGCCAGCTTCATGGTGTAACCGAGCATGGCAACGCGCATCAGCGAACCGGGCTGGTAGCGGACGTCGGCCTCTTTTTCGTACAGTATGACGTCCTGCTCCGGCCGGATTCCCATGTACAGAAGCATGGCGGACGGCGCGACGAGCTTTTCGTCCTCCGTTTCAGGAAACTCGTAGCGTAGCCCCTCGGCAGAAACCGACAACGCCGTTGTCAGTAACAGTACCAAAAGCGTTACCACGCTCACAAGACGGCAAATGAGTCGGGAATGTGACATGGCGGTGGCTCCTTACGGCAAAATTATTCAAAAACCAGCGTTGTGTTTGTGCAAACTTTCTCGATCTTATCACGCAGGGCTAGAAAGTCGGCAAAGGCGGCTGGCTTTTGGTTGGGGTTGCGAAGAATCGCGGCAGGGTGGAACATCCCCATGTACAGAACGCCGTCCTTTTCGAAAAATTGTCCGTGTTGCCGGGTCACCTTGAAATCCGGCGAAATCATGCGGAACGCCGCTACGCGGCCGAGACAAACGATGATTTTTGGTTGTATGTGTGCGATTTGATCGGCGAGCCAATGCGAGCAGGCGTCCTGCTCCTCTGGCAGAGGGTCGCGGTTGTGCGGAGGGCGGCACTTAACCATGTTGGCGATATAGACGTTATGCTTGCGAGACAAGCCGACTGCTTCCATCATGGTGTCCAGCAGCTTGCCGCCGCGCCCGACAAACGGTTCGCCCTGTAGGTCTTCGTTCTCGCCGGGTCCTTCACCGATAAACAGAATCTCGGCAGAGGGGTTGCCGACGCCGAACACGACGTTGTGCCGCGTTTCGCACAAGCCACAGGCGCGACAGGTTTTGCAGGATTGCTCTAAAGCGAGAAATTCGGTTGCGTTCATAGTGTGAGCCGCCTTTATATTATAATACCATATTTATTATCTTTTAGTTTACCACAAAGCACATCAGAAGTAAAGGAGCGGAGCGATTTTTTTGCGACGCACTTCCCGAAATCGGTCGAAAAATTGTTTCATGTGAAACAATTTTGAAAAAACCGGTGTTGTTTTGCAAAATCCTCTTTTCATCCCGAAAAAAATGTGCTATGATGGAGAACGATAAGAGGTGACAGTATGGGCAAGATCATTGCCGTAGTCAATCAAAAGGGCGGAGTTGGCAAAACCACCACCACCGTCAACCTGACCTCGGCCGTAGGTGCGGCAGGACAGCGGTGCTTGCTGGTGGATTTAGACCCACAGGGCAATGCAACCAGCGGCGTCGGCATCGATAAGAGGCAATGCACCACGTCGGTGTACGAGCTTCTGATTGGAAAAGAGGAGACGGAAGCGGCTGTCAAAGCGACGCCGTTCCGCAACGTCGAGGTTCTCCCGTCCAGTATTCAGCTTGCCGGTGCCGAAATCGAAATGGTAGAGCTTAATCGCCGCGAAAGTCGGCTCAAGGCGGTGCTGGCGGCGGTTCGAGAACGATACGATTATGTGTTTATCGACTGTCCGCCCTCGCTGGGCTTGTTGACGCTGAACGCCTTGTGCGCCGCCGACACGCTGTTGGTGCCGATCCAGTGCGAGTATTACGCCTTGGAGGGGTTGTCGCAGTTGATGGCAACGGTTCGCCAGGTCAAGCGGCTTTACAATCCGCAGTTGGAGCTGGAGGGCGTGCTGCTGACGATGTTCGACGGTCGCCTGAATCTGACGCAACAGGTGGTGGCGGAGGTGAAGCGCTTTTTTCCGCGCAAGGTGTTTGCCACGCCGATCCCGCGTAGCGTGAGGCTGTCGGAAGCGCCCAGCTTCGGCAAGCCGGTCAACTATTATGATAAGCGCTCCAAGGGTGCCGTGGCCTACGACAAGTTGGCACAGGAATTGATAAACGGAAGGTGAGAAGCGGATGGCATCAAAAGTAGGAGGCCTCGGACGGGGCCTAGAGGCGTTATTTGTCGAAAATGCCGTTGAGGAACAGGGAAAAACCGTTTCTCTGCGCTTGTCGGAAATCGAACCGAACCGCGACCAGCCTCGCAAACAGTTTGATGAAGCGGCGTTGGCGGATTTGGCGGCATCAATTGAACAGCACGGTGTGCTTCAGCCGCTGTTGGTGCGCCCCATGCCGGACGGCAGGTATCAGTTGGTTGCCGGCGAGCGCCGTTGGCGCGCATCGCGCATGGCGGGGTTGACGGAAGTGCCGGTCGTAGTCCGCGAAATGACCGACCGGGAAGCGTCCGAGCTGGCGCTGATTGAAAATCTTCAGCGGCAGGACTTAAACCCGATGGAAGAAGCACTCGGCTATCGCACGCTGATGGAACAATACGACATGACGCAGGAGGAAGCGGCACGAGCCGTCAACAAATCCCGCCCGGCAGTGGCAAACGCCTTGCGGTTGTTAAATTTGCCGGAGGATATTGCCGGATTGGTTCAGGACGGCCGCCTGTCGGCAGGACATGCACGCACGCTGTTGTCGTTTGATACGCCGGAGGCACAACGCGAAGCGGCGGAAATGGCTATCAAGCAGGAGCTCTCGGTACGGGCACTGGAAAAAATGGCCAAGGCGACGCGTGGTACGCGGCGTACGGAACGACAGGCTCGCCGCCGCGATGCTCTGTTCGACGAGGTGGAGCTTGTCTTGACCGAACAGCTTGGTCGCAAGGTGCGCGTGCAGGATAAGGGCGACGGTGGAACGTTGCAACTGGAATTTTATTCAAAAGAGGATCTAACGGCATTGTGCAATCAAATGGTGCCGCGGTAATAAGAGAGGGAGATCAAGATGGTAGACATTAAATTGGTGCGTAGCGATCCGGATTTTGTGAAAGCGGCGGTACGCAAACGCGAAATGAATTTGGATACGGTCATCGACGAAATTTTGGAGATCGATGCTCAGCGCCGCCAGCTGTCGGGACAGACCGACGCGCTGAAGGCGGAGCAGAATGCCGCTTCCAAGCAAATTCCGCAGATCAAAAAGGCGGGCGGTGATGCTTCTGCGATTATGGCGGAGATGAAGGAGCTTTCCGCCAAGATCAAAGAGGCGGACGTGGCCATCGGTGAGCTGGAAGAAAAGCAAAAATCGCTGTTGTTGTGTATCCCCAACCTGCCGGACCCGGATTTGGCGGCCGGCGGCAAGGAAAACAACGAGCCGGTTCACTATTTTGGCGAACAGCCGAAGTTCGATTTTCCGCTTCGTAATCACGTAGAGCTGTGCGAAAGCCTCGGCCTGATCGACTATGAACGTGGCGCGAAAATTGCCGGTAACGGATGCTGGATTTACCGCGGTATGGGTGCGCGACTGGAATGGGCAATTCTCAACTTCTTCATCGACGAGCACCTGCGTGACGGATACGAGTTTATCTTGCCGCCGCACATGCTCGGCTATGAATGTGGCTACGTGGCAGGGCAGTTCCCCAAATTTGAGGACGAGGTGTACTGGATTCAAAATCCGACCAGTTCCGACCGCAAATTTATGCTTCCTACGGCAGAAACCGCGCTGGTCAACCTGCACCGCGACGAGATTTTGTCGCGTGACGAATTGCCGCGCAAATATATTGCCTACACGCCGTGCTACCGCCGCGAAGCCGGTAGCTACCGCTCTGAAGAACGCGGCATGATCCGCGGCCACCAGTTTAACAAGGTGGAAATGGTTCAGTACACCACCGCGGAGGGCTCGGACGCGGCGTTTGTCGAATTGGTGGGCAAGGCGGAACGGCTGGTTCAAAAGCTGGGTCTGCACTACCGCCTGTGCAAGCTCGCTGCCGGCGACTGCTCCTTCTCCATGGCACGCACCTCGGATATTGAAGTGTGGATTCCCAGCATGGGCATCTACAAGGAGGTCAGCTCCGCTTCGAACGGACGCGATTACCAGGCGCGCCGCGGTAACGTGAAGTATCGCGACGAAAACGGCAAGCTCCAGCTGGTGCACACGCTGAACGCGTCGGGCTTGGCGACCAGCCGTGTGATTCCGGCGTTGGTGGAACAGTGCCAGAATGCGGACGGGTCCGTGACCGTTCCGGAGGTGCTTCGTCCGTATTTGGGCGGCATCGAGGTCTTAAAGCCGTAAGTTTCACGTGAAACAAGGTCAGTTCGAAACCATCCTGACCCTGCGATATTCGCAGAAATCAAAACTATGGAGGCGTTTTCTTGAAAACGAAACGTTCGGTTCAGTATTTGGCGCAAAGCGGTGTCGTCGCGGCGCTGTACGTGGCGCTGACGACGCTGTTACAGCCGATCGGCTTCGGTTCGCTTCAATGTCGCGTCGCAGAAGCGCTGACGACGTTGCCGGTGTATCTGCCCTCTTCGGTTTCGGGGCTCACAATCGGATGCTTTTTGTCCAACCTGATCGGCTTATCCACCGGCGCGAATCCGGCAGGGACACTGGATTTGTTGCTTGGAACCGGTGCCACCTTTGCGGCCGCCGTGCTTACGCGCCTGTTGCGGAATGTGCGTCTGGGAGGACTTCCCGTTGCTTCGACGTTGCCGCCGGTCGTGATCAACGCCGTGGTCGTCGGTACGGAGCTGTACGTGGTCTACGGCGGTATGCCGTTGGCGGCGCACGTCGCGTTGGTTGGCGTCGGTCAGGCCATCTCCGGCATCGGTGGGGGCTTGGTACTGTTGATGGCGCTGGAAAAAAGCGGAGTCACCCGTCGCCTGTCATAAATAAAAGCGGACGCCGCAAAGCGTCCGCTTATTTTCTTCCGATAGAGTGCTTTTAACGAAAAACGGTATCGACAGCAAAGCACAGACCGTAGATAACCGGTTGGTGGGCCAGATAAATCCACAGGGAGTACTTGCCGATCGCGGCCAGCAAGGTAAAACGACGTCGAGACATCCATGCCGGAAATCGACGGCGCCATCGCCCGACGTGCGTGCCGGCAAAGAAGCAAAAGACCCACGGGAGCAACGGAAAATAGTCGCCGGTAGAACCGACGTAGCATAAACCGAGAACGTAAGAGAGAATCGTTCGATCGGTGGGCGGCGTGGCAACGGTGAAAAGGCCGGGAAAGCCGAAATAGCTACCCTCGTAGGGCGAAACGTGCCAGCACAGCAAAAACAGCAGAACCGAGATCGCCACGCCGAGCCAGGCCGGCAGGAACAGCAGTGTGGGGCGCAATAAAACGTACAGTAAAATGCAGATGGCCAGCAAATGTAAGATGCCAAACCAGATCATGGTGCTCGGTTCCAAAATTGTCAGCCGCACCGCGCACCACAGGACGGCGGACATCAACACGGCAACGCCGGCGAGCAGTAAGCCGCGCTTCAGGTTGCTGTGCGAAAGATTACAGCAGATACCGCAAATGAAAATGAAAATACCGGCAAAGAAAGGCTCGGCGGGCGAGAAAAATTCAAACAGGTCGACGGCAAAAGAAACGCCAAACATATAACCAACGGTATAAAATGCGTGATAAAAAACCATTAGTATAATACAAAAACCGCGAAGCTCGTCCAAAAAGTGGATTCGCCGTGCCGAACGGGTGCTTTTCAAGAAAAGTCCTCCTTTAGAAACGTCTATCGGTATTGTAGCACAGTTTTGCGGTAAAGGAAACAAAATTTTGAACGGGAGCGAGTAAAATGGCTTTGTTGGGGACGCTTGTGAACGTAGCCACCGTGTTGGTCGGCGGTTCTTTGGGATTGCTCTTGAAGAAGGGAATTCCGGAACGTCTGACCGAAACGCTGATGCACGGCGTGGGCTTTTGCGTGCTGTACATTGGGTTTCGCGGATGCCTTGACGGCGAAAATACGCTGGTTGCGGTGCTGTCGTTGGTGTTGGGTGCCGCGGTCGGACAGCTGTTGGATTTAGACAATCGGTTGCATCGGCTTGGGAAGCGGATCGAGCAGTGGGCCAGCCGTGGCAAATCGGACGGAAACGGGCGCATGGCACAGGCGTTTGTCAGCGCCAGTCTGCTGTTTTGCGTAGGAACCATGGCCATCGTCGGTTCGCTCCAGAGCGGTTTGCAGGGCAACCACGAAATGCTGTACTTAAAGTCGATATTAGACCTGATCACCGCCATGGTGTTTGGCGCTACGTTGGGCAGCGGTGTTCTGTTAGCAGCGGTGACCGTGCTGATTTACCAAGGAGGAATTACCCTGCTGGCGCAGGCGGTTGCACCCTATTTGAGCACCGCGGTCATTGCGGAGATGAATTGCGTCGGATCGCTGTTGATTATCGGGTTGGGCCTCAATTTGTTGAAGGCGACCCGGCTCAAGGTTGCCAATTTTGTGCCGGCCGTCTTTTTCCCGGTACTGCTTTGTCCGCTGTGTGATCTTGTGTTTTGAAAAAAGTGTTGACAGAAACGAAAAAGTATGCTACAATAACCGTTGCCGCATGTTCCGGGCGGTGTTTTGCCGTGCGCAAAGCACCCAAGTGATCGTTGATCCGCCCGTGCGCAGCGAGTCTTAAGAAAAGGCAGGTACTTGTATGTACGCCATTATTGAAACGGGCGGAAAGCAGTACAAGGTTCAGAACGGTGACGTTCTGTTCGTTGAAAAGCTGGACGCCGCCGAAGAAGCCAGCGTCGTGTTCGACAAGGTCGTTGCTCTGCATAACGACAAAGAGCTGAAGCTCGGTGCCCCGTATTTGAAGGGTGCTTACGTCGATGCACAGGTGCTGAAGAACGGCAAAGCCAAGAAAATCACCGTGTTCACCTATCGTCCCAAGAAGGGCAGTAAGCGCGCGATGGGCCATCGTCAGCCCTACACCAAGGTGCAGATTAACGGCATCCATGCCAGAGCGCCTCGCGCTCCCAAGGCGGAAGCTCCCGCCGAGGAATGATTCGCGCAACCATCCTGACTCGCGGCGACTGCTTGTGTGGTTTTGAAATTCAGGGCCACGCCGGTCAAGCGGAGCAGGGGCGCGACATCGTGTGCGCCGCAGTTTCCTCTGCCGCCTATCTCACGGCTAACACTCTCACCGAGGTGTGTGGTTGCCGGGCGACGGTACAGGAAAGCGAGGGTCGTTTGTCTGTTCGCATCTCCTCCGAACAGGAGACAGCACAGATTCCCTTGCAGGGCTTGCGGTTGCATTTGGAAGGGCTTACAGCCCAGTATCCGCAGTATATCCAGCTACAACAAACGGAGGTGTAACAACATGCTGAAAATAAACATCCAGCTCTTCGCTCATAAAAAGGGTATGGGTTCTACCAAGAACGGCCGTGATTCCGAGTCCAAGCGTCTCGGCGCCAAGCGCGCAGACGGTCAGTTCGTTCTCGCCGGAAACATTTTGGTTCGCCAGCGCGGCACCCACATCCACCCGGGTCAGAACGTCGGCATCGGCTCCGATGACACGCTGTACGCAAAGGCCAGCGGCACGGTTCGCTTTGAACGTATGGGCAAAGATCGCAAGTGCGTCAGCGTCTATGCGACCGAGCAATAAGACAATATCGACGACCAAAAGCCTTGTCGTTCCCGACAAGGCTTTTTTGTGTGAATTTTTGGAAAATTTTCGAAAAGTACTACCCAAAGGCACCGGATTTCGTGTATAATAAAAGCAGCATAAGGAAAGGAACAGACACATATATGTTTATTGATAAGGCCGTCATTCGCATTAAAGCGGGAAACGGCGGTAACGGAGCGGTTGCCTTTCACCGCGAAAAGTATATCATGGCCGGTGGACCGGACGGCGGTGACGGCGGTCGGGGTGGCAACGTGGTGTTTGTGACACAGGACGGCAACAACACCTTGTCGGATTTTCGCTATAAGCGCAAATTCACAGCCCCGTCCGGAGAACAGGGCAGCAGCAATCGCCGCTACGGCAAAGCCGGCGAGGACCTGATCATCCCGGTTCCGCGTGGCACGCTTCTGTATGATAACGAAACGGGTCGTCTTATGGCGGATATGTCCGGCGATGAGCCGTTTGTTGCCGCTAAGGGCGGTCGGGGCGGCTGGGGCAATGCTCATTTTGCCACCGCCACGCGCCAGGTTCCGCGGTTTGCCAAGCCCGGTACGCCGGGCGAGGAGCACGAAATTCGTTTGGAGCTGAAACTGCTTGCTGACGTGGGGCTGGTGGGCTTCCCCAATGTGGGAAAATCCACGTTGGTGTCGGTTGTCAGCGAGGCAAAGCCGGAAATTGCCAACTATCACTTTACCACGATCACGCCGGTACTCGGTGTGGTGCGCGTAGATCGGGGCGCTTCCTTCGTTATGGCAGATATTCCGGGGATCATCGAGGGTGCCAGCGAAGGTGTCGGTCTCGGCCACGAATTTTTGCGACACGTGGAGCGGTGTCGACTGTTGGTGCACGTTGTGGACGTTTCCGGTAGCGAGGGCCGTGATCCGTTGGAGGATTTGGACACCATTACTCGCGAGCTGGAACGATTTGATCCGGAGCTGGCAAAGCGTCCGATGCTGGTAGCGGGCAACAAGTGTGATTTGGCAACCGACGAGCAGTTGGCAGCCTTTGAAGCGGAAATGAGCCGCCGTGGGCTGGAATATTTCCCGATCATGGCGGCGATTGCCCACGGAACCGAAGCACTGATCCAGCGATGTGCAGCGTTGCTGGCGGAATTGCCCCCGATCCGAGCCTTCGAGGCGGAGCCGGTGCAGCCGCTTGCCATGGAATCGTTGGCCGGCCGTGAGGTGCATATCGAGCGGCACGACGGTGTGTTTTTTGTCGAAGGCGAATGGCTGTTAAAGCTACTTCAAACGGTGGATTTGCAAGACCCGGATGGGCTGCAATATTTTGAACGTGTACTGCAATCCAGCGGTGTGATCCGAAAGCTGGAGGAAGCCGGTGTGCAGGAGGGCGACACGGTAAGCATCTACGACCTGGAATTTGACTTTGTCAACTAACGGAGGGGAAACCATGGAACGTCTGTGTCCGATCTCGGTCGATCTGCATACGATCAGTCCGCTGAATTTGGCGTTTGTAGGGGACGGCGTATATGAGCTGATGGTGCGAGAGCGTCTGGTCAGCATGGCTTCCCGCCCCAACAAAGAGCAACACCGCTTGGCGGTGCGGCAGGTTCGTGCCGAAGCACAGGCGGCGGCACTGGATGCCATTTATCCGCATTTGACGGAACCGGAACAAGCGGTGTATAAGCGTGGCCGGAACGCACACACGGCGCGTTCCGGCGGCGATTATCACAAGGCTACCGGCTTGGAAGCTCTGTTCGGATACCTGTATCTTTCGGGGCAACTGGAGCGTGTGCGGGAGCTGTTTGCACTGACTTTAGAAGAAAACGAAAGAAAAAGCGAAAAAGGCATTGACAAATGCTAAAAATATGAATACTATTTTGGTGTAGGATATTTTGTATCACAGTTTTTTGGAAGGATGAGTAGTATGGTTCTTGAAAAGGTAAAAATGATTCTTGCCGGCCAGTTTGACGTCGAGGTGGAAACGATCACTCCCGAAACGAACATTCAGGAGGATTTGGGCGCGGATTCACTGGACGTTGTCGATATGCTGATGTCGCTGGAAGACGAATTTGACGTGGAAATCCCGGACGAAAAAATCGAAACGATGCGTACTGTTGCGGATGTAGTGGCATATATCGAGGAAAACCAATAAGCTACGGCGCTCTGCGTTGCACGCGGTGCCGTTGAACCGGAAAGGATGAGACGATGTCGATACAGCAAGTGACCGTTTTTGTTGAAAACAAGCCCGGTGCGTTGGTGGGTATCACCGATACGTTGGCGGCAAACGCTATCAATATTCGGGCGCTGTCCATTGCCGAAACCGAAGACTTTGGCATTTTGCGGCTGATCGTCAACGATAACGAGGCTGCCTGCAAAACGCTGGAATCCGAGGGCTATCTGTTTAAAATGACCGACATGGTCGGCGTTAAAATCGGTGATGCCCCCGGCAAGCTGTCCAAAGCACTGGCCGTTTTGGGTGAAGCGGAGATCAACGTGGAATACTTGTACGCGTTTATGACGCGCACGGAAAAGCACGCCTACGTGGTGCTTCGTGTGCAGGATAACGCCAAAGCCGAAGCCGCCTTGGAGTCCGCCGGGTTCCACCTGATTACGGATGCCGACGTAAAAAAGCTGTAAAGCGTAAAAAGCGACCCACTGTTTTGAAACAAACAGTGGGTCGCTTTGCGCGAAAAAATACCGCCGACGGCGCTAGCCATCGGCGGTAAGCTCTTTATTTCAGATTCGCTTTCAGGATTTCCAGCTCTTCGCGGAGCTTGGCGGGCAACTTTTCACCGAACTTGGCATAGAATTCTTCAATGCCGGCAACCTCGGTACGCCACAAATCCTTGTCAACCTCCAGAATGGATTTCAGCGTGTCGATGCTGAAGTCCTTGAGGCCTTCAATGTTGATATCCTCGGCGTGAGGCACGTAACCGATTGCGGTTTCCACGGCGTCGGCCTTGCCTTCGCAACGGCTGACAATCCAGTCAAGCACACGCAGGTTGTCGCCGAAGCCCGGCCACAGGAAATGCCCTTCGTCGTCGGTGCGGAACCAGTTGACGTTGAAGATCTTGGGAGCTTTGTCGCCCAGCTTCTGGCCCATTTCGATCCAGTGTGCCCAGTAATCCGCCATGTGATAGCCACAGAACGGAAGCATCGCCATGGGATCGCGGCGCACAACACCGACAGCACCGGTCGCGGCCGCGGTGGTTTCGGAGGCCATGATGGAACCGACGAACACACCGTGATCCCAGTCGCGGGACTGATACACCAGCGGAGCGGTCTTGGCACGGCGACCGCCGAAGATGATGGCCGAGATCGGCACGCCGACCGGCGAATCAAACTCGGAGGAGATGCAGGGGCAGTTCTTGGCAGGGGCGGTGAAGCGGGAGTTCGGATGAGCGCCCTTGCTACCGTCGGTGCAATCCCAAAGCTCGCCCTTCCAGTTGCGCGCGTTCTTCGGCGGATTCTTATCCATGCTCTCCCACCACACGGTGTTGTCATCCAGGTTATTGACAACGTTGGTGAAGATCGTGTTCTTTTGCGTAGAGACCAGCGCGTTGGGGTTGGACTTCATATTGGTGCCGGGTGCTACGCCGAAGAAGCCGTTTTCGGGGTTGCACGCCCACAGGCGACCGTCCTCACCGATGCGCATCCAAGCGATGTCGTCGCCGACGCACCAAACCTTATAACCCTTTTCGCGGTACAGCTCCGGCGGAATCAGCATGGCCAGGTTGGTCTTGCCGCAGGCCGACGGGAATGCCGCCGCGATATAGGTGATTTTTCCTTCCGGATTTTCCAGACCGAGGATCAGCATGTGCTCGGCAAGCCAGCCCTCTTTGCGACCCAGGTTGGAAGCGATACGCAGAGCGAAGCACTTTTTACCAAGCAATACGTTTCCGCCGTAACCGGAGTTGACCGAGATGATGGTGTTGTCCTGCGGGAAGTGGCAGATATAGCGTTTTTCTTCGTCAATATCGCACTTGCAGTGCAGACCGCGAATCCAGTCGTTGGAATCGCCCAGCGCGGCATACACCTGCTTGCCCATACGGGTCATGATTGCCATGCTGATCACGACGTAGATGGAGTCGGTCAGCTCGATGCCGTACTTGGCAAAGGGGGAACCGACAGGGCCCATGGAATAGGGGATGATATACATGGTGCGGCCCTTATAGGCACCGCGGGCGATGTTGTACAGCAGATCGTAGGCTTCGGCGGGGGCCATCCAGTGGTTGGTAGGACCGGCGTCCTCTTCCTTTTCGGAGCAGATGAAGGTACGACCCTCTACGCGCGCCACGTCGTTCAAGGCCGACAGGTGCAAATAACAGCCGGGGAGCTTTTCTTCGTTGAGCTTTTTCAGCTCACCGGTGCGGCAGCCTTCCGCACGCAGCTCATCGAGCTGTTCTTCGGAGCCGTCGATCCACACAATGTGATCGGGCTGGGTCAGTTCGACCTTTTCCTTGATCCAGGCGAGGATCGAAGGATTGGTTGTCAGTGCATTTGTCATAGTGGGTACTCCTTTCAATAAGTTGAGCGAAAGCACAACTTTCTAAATAACATTATACCTGAAATTACCGCAAATTCAAGCGTAAAATGTGAATATTTCTTAAAAAGTAAAAAGAAACGGCCCGAAGCACCGTTCGTGCTTCGGGCACCGGTCATTCAATCGGTAACGTCGCGCAGGCGTTCAGGTCGGTCGAGGCGGTATGGCCGGCAAGAAATTCGTAATATCCTTGCGAGCCGACCATGGCGGCATTGTCACCGCACAGTGGCAGAGGCGGCGTGTACAACGCGATGCCGCGCGCCGCACATTCGCGCTCCATTTGTGCGCGCAAGCCGGAGTTGGCGGAAACACCGCCTGCCAGCGCAATCACGCGGTCGCCGGTCTGCTTGGCGGCGGCCAACGTGTGGGTGCAGAGAATATCGCAGACGGTGCTTTGAAACGAAGCGCACAGGTCGGGGATGGCGACGGTTTCGCCGCGCTGTTCCGCTTTGTGCAACAGGTTGATGACGGCGGTTTTCAGACCGGAAAAGCTGAAATCGAACGGCGAGCCCTCCACGTGAGGCCGTGGAAGAACAAAAGCGGTAGGGTCTCCGCTCTGCGCGGCGCGATCCAGATGAATACCGCCGGGATACGGCATACCCATGGCGCGAGCGGCTTTGTCAAAGCACTCGCCGGCGGCATCGTCGCGCGTGCGACCGAGCACCGTGAAGCGCGTGTAATCTTCAACGCGGACGATGTGTGTGTGTCCGCCGGACACGACCAAGCATAAAAACGGCGGTTTGAGATCGGGGTGTGCCACGTAATTAGCGGCGATATGCGACCGAAGATGATGCACCGGCACCAACGGCAGGTTCGCCGCCTGTGCCAGCCCCTTGGCGAAGTTGACACCGACCAGCAAAGCGCCGATCAGTCCGGGGGCGTAGGTGACGGCAACGGCGTCGACATCGTTGAGCGTCAGGTGCGCGTCCTCCAGCGCCTGACGGGTTACGCCGCTGATCGCTTCGGCGTGGCGGCGGCTGGCAATTTCCGGCACAACGCCGCCGTACAAGCGATGCTCATCGGCTTGCGAAGCGATGACGTTGGACAGGACCTCCCGTCCGTTGCGCACCACGGCGGCGGCGGTTTCGTCACAGGAGGATTCAAGAGCAAAAATATTCATGGTATCAACTCCGATTTGGGTAATAGCTGTATAATGCCGCATCCTCCGTGGGGTGCGCATAAAAACGAGGGCGGATACCCTCCTCCACAAAGCCCAGTGAGCGGTAAAGCGAAATGGCCGCCCGGTTGGAGATGCGAACCTCCAGCGTCAGGCGCGTCATGGTGGCGGCATCGCGTTGAGCGGCTTGGACCAGTGCGCGACCGATGCCGCACCGCCGAAACGCCGGAAAAACGGCAACGTTCGTGATGAACGCTTCGTCCACGACGTGGTGGCAACCGAGATACCCGGCGACTTCGCCGTTGCAAAGCGCAACCAAAAAACGCGCCGGGGGATTGTGAAGCTCCTCGCACAGAGCCTCCTCGCTCCACGGATCGGCAAAGCAGCAACGCTCCAGCCGAGCCACCGCCGCAAGATGCTCCTCGGCCAACGGAACGATAACGATCGGCCGGTTCATAGGCGCGCCCGAATGTCGGCCATCAGCTGTGGCAATGCTTCGATCAGCGAATCGCGGCAGGCGCGGTAAGTGGCAAGATCGCAGCCGTAAGGGTCCGAGATTCCTTCGCCGGGAACGACGATAAGCTCCGGGTCCACGCTGTACTGGAACGCCAACGTGACGCCGTGTTGTACCGATAACGCCACGAATAAATCCGTTTCCGCAACGATGGCCGGTGTGATTTGCCGCGAGCGAAGCGCAGAAATATCAATTCCGATTTCATTCATCGCGGTGATGGCGTGCGGCGACGGCGGAACGCCGTCTTCGGTGGCAATGCCGGCGCCGGCGACGGCAACGTCCAGCCCTTCTTCGGCAAGCCGTTTGCGCAACAGGCCGGTCAGCATGGGACTGCGGCAGATGTTTCCGGTACAAACGCACAACACATTCATGGCAGAAGCTCCTTATCAGTAATAAAACCATTATAGCGAAATTTCGTCAAAGATACAACACCATTTTGAAAAAGTCCAACTTTTTCCGTCGTTATTCACAAACGATTGGTGGAAAAGTTGTCGAAATAACCAAACTTTCAGAACGAGAGGTAACACTGTTGAAATATTTTGATGAATATGCTACAATATTGTTACCAATCAACAGGAGGGATCGCAATGACTACAAAACGATACGTACAAATCACGGCGCTTTTTCTGACATTCTCCATGATCTTGTGTAGCTGTTCTGTCGGTGCTGGGCCAACGAAAACCGCGCCGAACGGTCAAACCACTGCGCCCTCTGCGGCATCGGCTTCGACGACAACGGAACCGGCACCGACAACCACCGATGCCGAGCCGACGGTTACCACCACGACGGCGACCGCATTACCGACGACCAAGCCGACAACGCCGGTGGCCAAAACGGTGGACCTCGTGGTCGGTATTAAGGCGGCATCCGTCACCGGGCGCGATGCGAACGAGCAGCGTTTTTCCGATGCCCACACGCAGTTCGCAGTCAAGCTGTTGCAAACGGCGAACCGCCGCAACGGGAATCAAAACCTGTTACTGTCACCGTTGTCGGTGCAGGCGACGATGGCGATGGTGGCCAACGGAGCGTCGGGTGAAACTCTGCGCGAAATAGAAACGGCGCTGGGCGGACTTCCCGTGGCAGGGCTGAACCAATACCTGCACGACTACGGACAAACGCTTCCGCAGGGCGATGCGTTTACCGCCCGGCTTGCTTGCTCGTTGTGGTTCAAAAGCAAAGGGAACGCCAAGGTTCCGAAGACGTTTTTGCAGACCGTCTCCGACTACTATCGGGCACAGGTTTATCGCAGTTCCTTTGATAAGCAGACGATCACTGATATGAACCGCTGGGTCAACGAGCATACCGACGGCGAAATTCGGTCGATTGTCGATCGCTTGCCGGATAAAACGGTACAGATGGTTTTGCTGAACACGGTGTCGTTCAACGCCGAGTGGCAGAACACCTACGGGAAGCAACATGTTTTCAATGGAACGTTTACTACTGAAAGCGGAACGAAGCGTTCGGTGGAGATGATGAAAATCACCGAAATGGTGGGATATTTCAGCGACGGCGAAGCGGTCGGCTTTGCCAAGGACTTCAAAGACGGATATTACAGCTTCGTGGCGTTGCTGCCCAACGAAGGTACGTCGCTGAACGATTACGTCGCGTCGCTGACGGCGACAAAGATAAAAGCGGCGATCTCCGCCTCAACCACTAAGGCGACTATAACGATCCCGAAGTTTTCCTACGATTGTGAAGTGGATATGGCGACAGTGCTGTCCGACATGGGCATTAAAACCGCCTTTGCTTCCGGTGCGGACTTTTCCGGATTGGATACGTTGGGCAAGGGTACCTATCTTGGCGAGGTAGCGCACAAAACGCACATCGACGTTTCGGAAGAGGGAGTCAAGGTCGGCGCGGCAACGTCGGCACACGTGTTAAAGGACGGTTCTCCCTTGTCGATTGCCCTGGATCGCCCGTTTGTGTACGTTATCGCAGACAACACAACCTATTTACCATTGTTCATCGGAACGGTCACCGATATTGGCCAATAACAAAACCACCTGCGGGCGCACGTTGTGCGCCCGTTTTTTTGACGGTTGGGCTTGTTTTGTTGAAAAAAATATGGCATACTATTAAATACGTTATATTAAAGGGGTATTACTATGCCGTTGTTCAATTCGCGAGATATCAGCTACCGCGCACCCTTCGGTGCCGTGGCGGAACATACTGCCGTGCGGTTTCGCCTGCGCTTGCCGCGTGAGTGGCGGTGCTGTGCCGCGTGGTTTTTGCACTGTGAGGACAACGGCCTGACGCAGTGGGACGGTATGTTCTGGAACGCCGTCGAGGACGGCGACGAGTGGTGGGATTGCCACTACGCACCGCCGCGCGCCGGATTGTATTGGTACGGCTTTGCCGTGGATACGGCGGATGGTCGGAGGTATCTCACTTGCTTGCCGGACGGTACGGCGGCGACGTCGGAGAGCATGGGTGCCATGTGGCAGCTCACTTGCTATGAGCAGGGTTTTACCACGCCCGATTGGCTTGCCGGCGGAATTATGTATCAAATTTTTCCCGATCGCTTTTTTGCATCTGGTAAGGCGAAAAGCGGCGTGCCGGAGGATCGCGTGATGCACGATGCGTGGGGCGAACAGCCCTGCTGGCGTCCCGACGCGGCTGGCGTGGTGCGGAACAACGACTTTTTCGGCGGCGACCTGAACGGGATTCGCAAAAAACTGCCATATTTGAAAAAGCTGGGTGTCACCTGCCTGTATTTGAACCCAATCTTCGAGTCTCATTCCAACCATCGGTACGATACGGCGGATTACAGCCGCATTGACCCCTTGCTGGGCAACGAAGAGGATTTCCGTCGGTTGGCCAAGGAGGCGAAAAAGCAGGGGATTCGGTTGATGCTGGACGGTGTGTTCAGCCACACGGGAGCCGACAGCGTGTATTTCAACCGCAACTGGCGCTACGCCTCCAAGGGTGCCTATCAGTCTCCCGACTCGCCCTATGCCAGGTGGTTCCATTTTACGCATTGGCCCGATGATTACGAAGGCTGGTGGGGCTTTACCACGTTGCCCGAAGTGGAGGAGCTGGACCCTGGATTTTTGAAGTATATCACCGGCGAAGGCGGCGTTCTTTCCCACTGGCTGGAGGCAGGGGCTTCTGCCTGGCGGTTGGACGTGGCAGACGAGCTTCCCGACGGATTTATCGAAGCCCTGCGTGATCGCGTCAAGCGCGTGGACCCGCAGGCGATCGTACTGGGCGAGGTTTGGGAGGATGCCAGCAATAAGCACAGCTACGGGCACCGCCGTCGCTATCTTTTGGGACGGCAACTGGACAGCGTGATGAATTATCCGTTCCGTGCCGCCATTTTGGACGTGGTGCGTGACGGCAACGTAGCACGCTTTTTCGAACGCGTGATGGCGGTTGTGGAAAATTACCCCCCGCAGGTAACGCGCCTGCTGATGAATTCGCTCGGTACACACGATACGGAGCGTGCGATCACGTTGCTGGCGGGCGAGACGGCGAACGGCCGCGGCCGAGGATGGCAGGCGGCACAAAGCCTGTCGCCCGAACAACGGGAGCGCGGACTGCGACTGCTGCGGATGGCGGCGGTGTTGCAGTACTGTCTGCCCGGCGTGCCGTGCGTTTATTACGGTGACGAGGCCGGGGTCGAGGGGTACCGCGATCCGTTCAACCGAGGTTGCTATCCGTGGGGACGGGAAAACAAAGCGATGGTCGCCTTTTTCGAGCGGTTGGGAGCGGTTCGCGCCGCTTGTCCGGCGTTGCGCGAAGGCGAATTTTGTCCGTTGGCGGCGCCGGAGGGCGTTGTCCTGTTTGAGCGGCGCGGCGATGATGCCGCCCTGTTGTGCGCCGTGAACTGCCGGGATGAGCCGGTAAGCGTATCGCTTCCTGCCGGGATTTGGGAACGACAATTGGGCGAAGCGGAGCCGCGGGACGGCACGTTGTGGCTTCCGCCGCAGTCGGGAAACGTGTTGACACAGAAAAAATCAAAAAACCTGAAAATTCCCGAAAAAAAGGCTTGACAAACGTGGGATAGGGTGGTATGATAGCAAAGCTGTCTCGCGAGGGGCGGC
>CAYMHR010000008.1:0-54560 GCA_964390295.1 uncultured Eubacteriales bacterium | reverse complement strand
GCGTCTTTGATCGCGCTCATTGTGGTCTTGATCCGGAAGAAAATAGTATAAAACAGCATATCGGTAAATTTGAGGCGACGATACGGGCTTTTTGCCTGCATCGTCGCCTTTTGAAAGCTGTCATTTGTGAACCGTTTTTGAAAAAACGGAATACCGTTGAAAGACTCTTGACAGAACCGTCGTTATTGTGTATAATGCATACAATGAACATGGGATTACCGTGGATATTCCCAAAGGAGAGACTATCCGTCTATGGATAACAGTGGCGACCGACCTCCCTTATGTGTTGTTGGTCAGACAGAATAAAAGCACGGCCTGTTTTTACATGGTAAAACACGGGCGGTGCTTTGTTGTATTTTTTGAGAAATTAAGGAGAGAAAAGTTTTCATGGATATGTGGTTTATGCTGTTGGTGCAGGTGATTTTGATCGCGCTGAATGCGATTTTCGCCAGCGCCGAAATTGCGGTGATTAGCTTGAACGAAGCCAAGCTGGATAAGCTGGCGGACGAGGGCAACCGGCGTGCCGGGCGCCTCGCAAAGATGAAAAAGCAACCGGCGCGCTTTTTGGCGGTAATCCAAGTGGCAATTACGCTGTCCGGCTTTTTGGGCAGTGCTTTTGCCGCCGACAACTTCGCCGGGCCGTTGGTGGATTGGTTGATCAAAATCGGCGTGGGTATTCCGGCCAACACGCTGAATACCATCGCTGTTATTGTGATTACGCTGGTGCTGTCGTATTTTACGTTGGTGTTGGGCGAGCTGGTTCCGAAGCGTGTTGCTATGCGAAACTCGAAAAAGCTGGCGCTGGCTTTGTCTAACCTCTTGTTCGTGATGTCTAAGCTGTTTGCTCCCATTGTGGCATTGCTGACCGTTTCGACCAACGGGGTATTGCGCCTTTTGCGGATCGATCCCAACGCCGATGATGAAGAAGTCAGTGAAGAGGACATTCGCCTGATGGTGGATGCCGGTAGCGAGCAGGGCGCGATTGACAGCACGGAAAAGGAATTTATCCAAAACGTGTTTGAATTTGACGATTTAAGCGCGGACGATATTGCTACGCATCGCACCGAAGTGACGTTGCTGTGGGTGGATGAGACGGACGAGGAATGGAAGAATACGATTTGCACCAGCGAGCATACGTACTATCCCGTTTGCAACGAAACGGTGGACGATGTGGTCGGCGTGCTGAATGCTAAAAAGTATTTCCGTCTGGAGAGCCGCGATCGTCAAACAGTGATGGAGCAGGCCGTCGGTGCTGCTTATTGCGTACCGAAATCGGTTAAGGCGGACGTTTTGTTCAAAAATATGAAAAACTCGCACAACCATTTTGCCATTGTGCTGGATGAATACGGCGGAATGTGCGGCGTCGTTTCCATGAATGATTTGGTGGAAGAATTGGTTGGCGATTTGGGCGAGATCACTGCTAACGATGAGGATGCACCGATGATTGAGAGGCTGGATTCCCACACGTGGAAAATCAGCGGAAATGCACCGTTACGCGATTTGGAGGATGTGCTGGGAATACCGTTACCCACCGACGATCACAGCACCTTTAACGGGCTGATTTTCGGTGCTCTCGGCTCGGTTCCGGAGGATGGCAGTGAGTTTGATTTGGAGGCCTACGGCGTGACGATCCGTGTGCGAAAGGTTGTAGAGCATCAGGTACGTGTGGCCATGGTTTCGCTGGTTGAGCCACCGGCAGACGCGACAAAAGCGGAGGAAGAATAACTGCAAAAAGAACAGCGACGGTTTTTCCGTCGCTGTTCTTTGTCGTTAGCTTAATTTCCCGGCACGAAATTCTTCGGCAAACCAAACGGTGGGAAGGGAAAACTCCTGACCGTTGAGATACTCCAGCTCTTCGGCACTGCTTTGAAAGGCGAAACGGAGACGGTAGGAGCAAAGAGCCTGCTTGTGAAAGCCGGTTCCCTTGTTTAGTGCGTTAGTGCCGTATTTGCCGTCGCCGAGCAGGGGGTGCCCAATCGAAGCCAAGTGCGCGCGGATTTGATGAGTACGACCGGTCAACAGCTCGATTTCCAGCAACGACAGGTTGCCGCGCTCCTCCAACACGCGATAGCGTGTGGCGATGATGCGTGCACCGCGCTCCTGATGTTCGGAAACGTAAACGCGGTTTTGTTCCTCGTTTTTTTCCAAAAAGCCGTGAAGCGTGTCTTCTGGCTTCGGCATGTGGCCGTGTACCAAGCAGAGATAATATTTTTCGATCTCGCGACGACGCAATTTTTCATTGAGTATTCGAAGTGCCGTAGCGTTTTTGGCGGCAATCACGATGCCGCAAGTATTGCGGTCGATCCGATTGACCAGCGCCGGTGCGAAGCTGGCTTCGTTTTCCGGCCGGTATTCACCCTTTTCAAACAGATAGCGTTGCATGCGAAACAGTAGTGTGTCACGGTATTCGTTGCTGTCGGGATGAACCAACAAGCCGACCGGCTTGTTGAGAAGCATGAGATTGTCGTCTTCGTAAACAACGTCCAGCTTGGTACCGGCGTAGGCAAACTCGTGCACGGGTGCCGCCTGCTCTAAAAATTCATCCGGGGCGTAGATCGTTAACACGTCGCCCTCCGTCAAGCGCTGTGCGATCGTGCAGCGCTTGCGGTTGACCTTGACGTCCTTTTGACGAATGTATTTATACATCATCGATGCCGGAAGGTTGGGAAAAGCCTTGGTTAAAAACTTATCCACCCGTTGCCCGGCATCGTTTTTGGTGATGGTGAGTTGCTTCATGAACGTCGCCTCCCGTAGTCCATTATAACGCAGTTTGGCAGGAAAGACAAGGTTTCTTTCCATAAAAACAGACGGGTGAAGCCTTCACCCGTCTGCGGCGGTTTCAATTATCCGTTTTCTTTTTCTGCGATTTTTCGTCCCATCAGCACACCCATGACGGAGGCCATCATCAAGCCACGCGTCCAGCCACTGGAATCGCCCAGACAGTGCAATCCTTTTACGCTGGTGTTGAGGTCGGTATCCATCCGAACGCGGTTGCTGTAAAATTTCAGCTCCGGTGAATACAGTAGCGTTTCGTATGAGGCAAAGCCGGGTACCACGTGGTCTACGGCCTGGATGAAGTTGATGATATTGATCATGGCGCGGTAGGGCATGGCGGCGGTAATATCACCGGCAACCGCATCCGGCAGGGTTGGCTTGAGGTTGGACTGCGACAGCTCCTTTTGCCAGGTCCGTTTGCCGTCCAGAATATCGCCAAAGCGCTGAACCAAAATATGACCGGCGCCCAGCATGTTGGTCAGCTCGCCCACCTTTTGCGCATAAGCGATCGGTTGGTTGAACGGCTCGCTGAAGTTGTGAGAGCAAAGAATGGCCAAGTTGGTGTTGTTGGACTTCAGCTCTTTGTAAGAGTGCCCGTTGACAACCGCCAGGTCGTTATCGTAGTTTTCCTGGCTGACAAAGCCGCCGGGGTTTTGGCAGAAGGTGCGAACCTTATTTTTGAAGGGATGCGGATAACCGATGAGCTTGGATTCGTACAACGTTTTGTTGACCTTTTCCATAACCTCGTTACGCACCTCGACGCGTACACCGATGTCAACGGTGCCGGGCTGGTGAGCAATGTTGTGTTCGGCGCAGATTTTTTCCAGCCAGTCCGCGCCGCGCCGGCCGGTAGCGATGACGGTATGCTTGGCGTGAATGTCGAGCTCCTGTTTGCCGTCTGTGACGGTGACGCCGAGGCAGCATTGCCCCTGAAGCAACAGATTGGTACATTCATACCCGAACAACATTTCCACACCGTGCCCGCGCAGGTAGTTTTCAATGGAGAGATAAATGTTTTGCGCCTTTTCCGTGCCCATGTGGCGGATCGGACAATCGACAAGCTTCAACCCGGCCTGAATGGCACGCTTGCGGATTTCCTTGACTTCCTCGGTGTTTTCCAAGCCCTCCACGTGAGTGTCGGCACCGAACTCCAGATAGATGTTGTCGGCATAGTGGATGGTTTCCTGTACTAAATCTTCACCGACCAGCGACGGCAGATCACCGCCTACCTCGTAGCTGAGTGAGAGCTTGCCGTCGGAAAACGCACCGGCACCGGAAAATCCGGTGGTGATGTGGCAATAGGGCTTGCAACTGACGCAATGCCCGACCTGTGCTTTTGGGCAACGGCGCTTTTCCACAGGCTGTCCCTTTTCTACCAGAAGAATGCGCTGCTTACTGCCGCGACGCAGCATTTCCAGCGCGGTAAAGATGCCGGCAGGACCGGCACCAACGATAACAACGTCCTTTTCCATAAGACGTAACCTCCCATACGATTTCAATCAGCAATTTAGTATACCGAATATTCTGCGATTTGTCAAATAAGTTTGCAGAATCGTTCTTAAAATTACCGGGGAACGGATGCTTTTTTACAGCAATGCCTTGCGGAACCCGGTGAGGATGTGGTATACTATTCAGCAAGAGCGAGCTTTTGGAGGTGATCGGTGTGGATATTCGGGTCGGTGACATACTGATAATGAAAAAGCCGCATCCGTGCGGTGGAGCGCAGTTTGCGGTTTTACGTGTTGGCATGGATTTTCGCTTGCGTTGCGAGGCTTGCGGTCATGAACTGATGATTCCGCGTGTACGCGCCGAAAAGAACGTTCGTGCCGTAAAGCATACCGATGAGTAGTTTTCCGCTTCTTCAGTAACGGAGCCAAGGAGGAAACGGTATGTTAAGCCGATTAAACGAAGTTGAAAAGCGATATGAAGAGATTATGGCACGCTTGTGCGATCCGTCGGTGGTATCGCAGACGGAGCTGTATCGCTCGCTGATGAAGGAAAGCAGTGAGCTGGAGCCGCTGGTCACGACCTACCGCACGTATGTGACGGCAAAGACACGGGAGCACGAAGCACTGGAGTTGCTGGAAAACGAAGCCGATCGCGACCTGCGCGCGCTGGCCGCCGAGGAGCTGGCAGACAGCCGTAAGGCGGTTGCAGACTTGGCGGAGCAGTTAAAGGTTTTGCTGTTGCCCAAGGACCCCAACGACGAGAGAAACGTGGTGCTGGAAATTCGCGCCGGTGCCGGTGGCGAGGAATCGGCTTTGTTTGCCGGCGATTTGCTACGGATGTACACGCTGTACGCACAAGCGTGTGGGTATCAGCTGGAGGTTGTTGGAGCGAACGAAACGGAGTTGGGCGGCTATAAGGAAATCAGCTGTATGATTCTTGGACGGGGAGCATACAGTCGGTTTAAGTTTGAAAGCGGTGTTCATCGCGTACAGCGCGTGCCGGAAACGGAAGCCGGCGGACGGATTCATACGTCGACGGCGACGGTGGCGGTGCTTCCCGAAGCCGAAGAGGTGGAGCTGACGATTTCTCCCGCAGAATTGCAGATCGATACCTACCGTTCGAGCGGTGCCGGCGGTCAGCATATCAACAAAACCGAATCCGCGATCCGAATTACGCATTTGCCAACCGGTATGGTCGTAGAATGTCAGGATGAGCGAAGTCAATATAAAAACAAAGAAAAGGCGATGCGCGTGCTTCGGTCGCGGTTATACGAGCGGTTGCAACAGGAACAGCAATCGGCAATTGCCGCGGATCGTCGCGCGCAGGTTGGTACGGGCGATCGCAGCGAGCGAATCCGCACCTATAATTTTCCGCAAGGCCGCGTGACGGATCATCGAATCGGGCTGACGCTATATAAGCTGGATGCGGTGATGAATGGTGCGCTGGATGAATTGATCGATGCGCTGATTACCGCTGATCGCACCGAAAAACTGCAAAGAGGGCAGGAATATGCAAACGAAACGTTTAACCGATTGTGAAGAAGAACTGGTGGAGGCGGCAACGTTGCTGCGTAACGGCGAGTTGGTCGCTATCCCGACGGAAACCGTATATGGCTTGGCGGCGGACGCGCGGAACGGCAAAGCCGTTGCTTCGATTTTTGCCGCCAAGGGTCGTCCTGCGGACAATCCGCTGATCGTTCATATAGCTCATCGGAGTGAGCTGGATTCGCTGGCTGCGGAGATACCGGCCGTGGCAGAAGCGTTGGCAAAGGCATATTGGCCCGGCCCGTTGACTATGATTTTTCGCAAGGCGGCCGGTGTTCCCGACGAGGTAACTGCCGGGCTGGATACCGTCGCCGTGCGGATGCCGTCTCACCCTGTGGCACGTCGATTGATCGAGCTGTCCGGTTGTCCGTTGGCGGCTCCGTCTGCCAACCGTTCCGGTAGCCCCAGCCCGACGGATGCTTACCGCGTCGCAGAAGATATGGACGGTCGTATTGCCGCCATCGTAGACGGCGGTGCTTGCTCGGTCGGTGTGGAATCGACGGTGGTTTCCGTATGCGGCGATCGCGTTCGTTTGTTGCGCCCCGGTGCCGTTACCGTGGAAATGCTGGAAGCGGTGGCTGGCACCGTAGAGATTGACGAGGCGGTGTTGAAGCCGCTTCGCGAAGGTGCGACGGCGGCTTCGCCCGGCATGAAGTATAAGCACTATGCCCCGGCGGCGCACGTGGTGCTGGTACGCGGCAGCGCGGAAGCTTATCGTGCTTACGTGAATTCCAAGGCGGCCGACGGTGTGATGGCGCTGTGCTTTGACGGCGAGGAAGTCGGCTTGACGGTGCCGTATCTCACCTACGGTCGCCGTGAGGATGCGGCGACGCAGGCGCAACAGGTGTTTGAGGCCCTGCGTCGGCTGGATGAGAAAAAAGCAACGCTGGCGTATACGGCATGTCCATCGCCGGAGGGAATCGGGCTGGCGGTATACAATCGCCTGCTGCGCGCCGCAGGATTTGAGGTGGTTATCCTTGAGTGAGTCTCTGGTAATCGGGTTGACCGGTTCCATCGGCTCCGGAAAAAGTACAGTGTCGCGGCAGTTGGCGGCACTCGGATGGTATATCATCGATGCCGACGTGCTGTCCCGTCGCGCCGTGGAGCCGGGTTCGGTCGCTTTGAACGCTTTGGCGGAACGATTCGGTGCCGACGTGTTACGGCAGGACGGAACGCTGGATCGTGCCGCGCTGGCAGAACGCGCTTTCGCCAGCCCGGAGGAGACGGCCGCTCTGAATGGTATCGTGCATCCGGAGGTTATCCGTCTGTTGCACGAGGAGCTGGCGGCGGCCAAACACCGTGGCGAATCCACGATTGTCCTGGATGTACCGCTCTTGTTTCAGACCGGCTTGGAGTCGCTGTGCGATTGTACGGTAGCTGTGACCGCCACACCGGACGTGCGTCGCCGTCGTATTTGTCTGCGTGACGGCTTGACGGCCGAACAGGCACAGCGGCGGATGGATGCTCAACCGCCGGACAGCTATTATACACAGCGCGCTACGGATACGTTGGTGAACGACGGCGACGAAGTCTCCCTGAACCATGCGGTAGAAGCATGGCTGAATCGAATCGGGAGGTGATCGGATGAAGCGACGTGCGGCGGCGTGGGCGATTGGCGCCGTGGTGGCGATCACTCTGATTGTCGGTGGTATCTTTCTGGTGCGTTGGGGTTACGATACGTATCAACGGGTGACGTACCCGTTGGAGTATGAGGAATACGTGACGCGTTACGCGGCAGAATATGAGCTGCCGCCGTCCTTGGTATATGCGGTGATCCGCACCGAGAGCCACTTTGACCCTCGAGCGGTTTCGTCGGCTGGTGCCAAGGGCCTGATGCAACTGATGGATGTGACCTATCAATGGGTGCAGTGGCGTTTGTCGGAGGAGGCAGACACCACGGCCGACGTTTTTGATCCGGGAACGAACATCCGGTATGGTTGTCACTATTTACAATATTGCGTTTCGCAATTTTCCGATTTACGGACGGCAATTGCGGCCTATAATGCCGGTGTCGGTCGCGTATCCGGGTGGCTGGAGGATAGCCGTTATTCCGACGACGGCGAATCGCTATCCGCGATTCCGTTGGAGGAAACGCGCAATTATGTGGAATCTGTGCTGGAGGCACAAACCATATATCAAACGTTATATCAATCGGACAGGGAGGAATAACGATGTCTGAAAAAACACAAAACGAGCAACTTCGTGAGCGATTGTTCTATCAAACCAAGAACGCCTACCGTCAGCTTTCCGAGGCGGAATTGGATAAGATGGAAGCGTATGCAACCGGGTACAAGCACTTCTTGGACGTCGCCAAAACGGAACGTGAGGCGGTTGCCGAGGCGGTACGCATGGCGGAAGAACGCGGCTTCGTGCCGCTTGAAGAGGATAAACCCGTAAAACCGGGCGACCGCGTTTACGTTGTCAATCGCGGCAAAGCGATGATTTTGGCAGTAATTGGTGAAAAGCCGATCGAGCAGGGCGTGTCCATTGCAGCGGCGCATATCGATTCGCCGCGGTTGGATTTGAAGCCCAATCCGTTGTATGAGGATCACGAGCTGGGATATTTTGATACGCACTATTACGGCGGTATCAAAAAATACCAGTGGACGGTTACGCCGATGGCGTTGCACGGCGTTATTGTACGCCGCGACGGTACCAAGGTGTCGGTGTCGATTGGTGAGGCAGCGGACGATCCGGTGTTTTGCGTAACGGATTTATTGCCGCATTTAGGTGCTGGTCAAATGAAAAAGCCGGCGGCTGAGGTCATCGACGGCGAAAACCTGAACCTTCTGATTGGATCGCGCCCGTTCCGTGACGATGAGGGAAGCGAGACTGTCAAGCTGAATCTGTTGCACCTGCTGTCGGAAAAATACGGCGTAGAGGAAGCGGACTTTCTGTCTGCCGAGCTGGAGGTTGTCCCAGCTTTTGGAGCACGGGATTTGGGCTTGGATCGCAGTATGATCGGTGCCTATGGCCACGATGACCGCGTGTGTGCGTATCCGGCGTTGACGGCGTTGTTTGAATTGCAAACGCCTGCGTACACGGCGCTAACGGTTTTGTCGGATAAGGAAGAGATCGGCTCGGAGGGAAATACCGGAATGCAGTCGGCGTTTCTACGGTATTTTGTAGAAGATTTGGCGGCATCGTTCGGGCAGGAGGGACGTCGCGTTTTCAGCCGCTCTCTGTGCCTGTCGGCCGACGTGAACGTAGCGTTTGATCCGCTGTACCCGGAGGTGGTAGAAGCGAGAAACTGCGCGTCGCTCAACCACGGTGTCGTTCTTACCAAATATACGGGTGCGCGCGGTAAATCCGATACCAGCGACGCTTCGGCAGAATTGATGGGCTTTTTCCGCCGTATTATGGAGAAAAACGAAGTGCTGTGGCAGATCGGTGAGCTGGGGCGCGTGGATGTCGGCGGCGGCGGAACGGTGGCCAAGTATATTGCCGATTTGAACGTGGATACCGTGGACCTCGGCGTGCCGGTGCTGTCGATGCACGCGCCGTTTGAGGTGATTGGCAAACCGGACGTCTATATGGCACACAAGGCCTTTTTTGCTCTGCTGTCCCGCACGGAAAACCTATAAGCACCGAACAAGCTGAAACCTCATAGGATGGAACAAAACCATCCTATGAGGTTTTTCTGTAAGGGGGAGTTGAATGCGAGCGATCGATACATTTGCTGTGATTGGGGGCGATTTGCGCGCTACCTATTTGGCGGGAGCGTTGGCCGTTGACGGATGCCGCGTGATTAGTGCCGGATTTGACAGTGCAGAGCTGCCTGCCGGCGTAACCGCCTGTACCAACGTGGCACAGGCCATTAGCTTAGCGGAGTGTGTGATCCTGCCGTTGCCGGTGAGCACCGACGGGGTTCACGTGAATGCGCCTTTTTCACGGGTGCCGATTCCTCTCAAGACGGTGGTTCAGGCACTTCGTGAAGATCAACTGCTGTTGGGAGGGCAAATTGGTGAGGAACTGCGTCGCGAGCTGGCACAGTGCGGTCTGAACGTGGGCGATTACTTTGCACGCGAGGAGCTTGCGGTATGGAATGCCGTTCCAACTGCAGAGGGGGCTTTGCAGTTGGCGATGGAAGAGCTTCCGATTACCATTGCCGGCTCTCGGTGCCTGATTACGGGCTACGGTCGCATCGGGCGTGTGCTGGCGCGAATGTTGAAAGCATTAGAGGCCGAGGTGACGGTGGCGGCGCGCCGGTGCTCGGATCGCGCTTGGGCGGAAGCGCAGGGCTGTTACGCCATCGACGTGACACAGCTTCATGGTACGCACCATTATGACGTGATTTTTAACACGGTTCCGCACAAGCTGTTTCATCGAGAACTGTTGGAACGGATCGACCGGGAAACGCTGATCATCGATTTGGCATCGCGACCGGGCGGCGTGGATTTTACCGCGGCCGCACAGTTGCGGCTGAAAACGATTTGGGCATTGTCACTTCCGGGACGGGTAGCACCGAAACGTGCCGGCTTTATCATCAAGCAGACCGTGCTCAATATGATTAAGGAGGAATCGGTATGGAGCTGAAGATCGGGTTTGCCCTATGTGGCTCGTTTTGCACCTTTCACCGTGCCTTAGAGCAGATGGAGGCCTTGACAGCGGAAGGAATGTCGGTAACGCCGATTCTGTCCTTTTGTGCCGCCTCGACGGATACGCGTTTCGGTACGGCCGTGGAATGGCGCGAGAGGTTCCTACTGGCCACGGGGCATCCGCCACTGTTAACGTTGCCGGAGGTAGAGCCGATCGGACCGAAAGGATATTTTGACGTGTTGGTGGTGGCACCTTGCACCGGGAGCACGCTGGGTCGGCTGGCCAACGGAATCAGCGATACTCCGGTGACGCTGGCGGTGAAGTCTCAACTGCGCCGCAATCGCCCTGTGGTCATTGCCGTGTCTACCAACGATGCGCTTGGATTTTCCATGAAAAATATCGCCCTACTTAAAAACAGCAAGCACCTGTACTTTGTGCCGATGTCTCAAGACGATGCCGCCAACAAACCCAATTCACTCGTGGCGGATTTTACTAAGCTGTCGGCAGCGATTCATGCGGCGTGCGTCGGTGTCCAGCTTCAACCGTTGTTTGAATGAGGCACGGTTTCAAGCGCCGTGATCCGCGGCGCACGTGGTGTCTGTTGCTTTGCTGTGGAGCGGTACTTTGTGGGCTGGTTGTTGGCGTAGGAAGACTGGACAGCCGCCTGCGACCCTTGATTCAAAGTTATGGGTATATGTCGGCGCGACGTAGTGCGATGTTGGCAGTTCACACCGCTGTGGAGCGAGTCCTATCGCAGACAGAGCTGGCCTATGGCGAGTATATTACCGTGGTACGCAGCGATGAGGGACGCGTTTTATCTGCGGAAACCGACGTTGTGGCCGTAAACCGTCTGAAATCTGCCGCGTCGAATGAAGCGATGAAGGAATTATCCGCGCGCGAGGAACAAACGACCAAGATACCGCTCGGCAGTCTAATCGGGGGTAGCTTTTTTACGGGACGCGGTCCGTTTTTATCGGTTCCGATCCATACCAGCGGCGCTGTTGTGGCAACGCTGACCGGTGAATTTACCGATGCCGGGATCAATCAAACGCGACACTGCCTGTATTTGAATATGACGGTTATGATGACGGCGGCTTTGCCGATGAAACGCGTATATATTGAGCTGGAGACACAGTTTTTGGTGTGCGAAGTGGTGCTGGTCGGCGAAGTGCCGGATACGGTGCTTCAGTTGGATTGGGGAACCAGCGTGGATAAGTTTTTTGGCGCCGGTGATTGAAATGTGCGAGAAATTTTGGTATACTGATACCGTAGCATAACAGAGGAAGTGGCTTTATGGATTTTGAAGGTGCGCGTCTTCGCATCGCCGAGCTTCGTGCGGTGATCGATTATCACAGCCATCGGTACTATGATGAGGATTCGCCGGAAATTGAAGACGATGAGTTCGATCGGCTAACGCAGGAGCTTCGCCGGTTGGAGGAGGCCTATCCGCAACTGATTACGGCCGATTCGTATACGCAACGAGTTCATGGAGAGCTGTCACGCCTGTTTACGCCGGTGCAGCATGAGGTGCCGCTGGGAAGCCTGCAGGACGTGTTTTCGCTGGAGGAGCTGTGCGAGTTTGACAAACGTGTGCGCGAGGAGCTCCCCGATCCGGTTTACGTGGTGGAACCGAAAATCGACGGCTTGTCCATTGCGCTGGAATATCGTAACGGCGTGTTTGTTCGCGGTGCTACGCGTGGCGACGGGCAAATGGGCGAGGACGTTTCTGCTAACCTGCGAACGATTGCCGATATTCCGGCAAGACTGACCGAACCGGTGGAGCGGGTTATCGTTCGCGGTGAGGTGTATATGCCGCGCAAGCAGTTTGCCGCGTTGGTGGAGCAGCAGGAGCAGAATGGCGAAAAAGCCTTCAAAAATCCTCGCAATGCCGCGGCCGGCTCCCTGCGCCAGAAAAACCCGGCTGTTACCAAGGAACGCGGTTTGTCGATTTTTGTGTTTAACCTACAGCTGGTGGAGGGCGACACGGTGCTGTCGCACGCCGAATCGTTGGAACGAATGCGACAATGGGGTTTTTCGATTATTCCGTTTTATCGTCGCACCGGTTCGATCACAGAGGTGCTGGAGGAGGTGCGCCGCATCGGCGATCAACGCGCTTCCTTGCCGTTCGATATCGATGGCGCGGTTGTGAAGGTTGATCGCTTTACGGATCGCGAACAGTTGGGAAGTACCAGCAAATATCCTCGCTGGGCAGTGGCTTACAAATATCCGCCGGAAGAAAAACAAACGGTACTGCGTGAGGTGGAGATTACCGTGGGACGCACCGGCGTTTTGACGCCCACCGGCGTGTTTGATCCGGTTGCGCTGGCCGGTACGACGGTTAGCCGCGCTATTCTGCATAATGCCGATTTTATTCGGGAAAAGGGCTTGGCGATCGGTGATACGGTGGTGCTTCGCAAGGCCGGCGATATTATCCCGGAGGTCGTTCGCGTGGTAACGCATACCGGCGATTCGTATACCATGCCAAACCGTTGTCCTTCTTGCGGACAGCCGGTATCGCATGAATCGGGTGAAGCCGCCCTGCGATGCAGTAACCCGGAATGTCCGGCGCAATTCTTGCAACGGCTGATCCATTTTGCTTCGCGTGATGCCATGGATATCGAGGGCTTTGGTCCGGCAGTGCTGGAACAACTGGTTGCCGAGGGCCTGGTGACACGTTTCGACGATTTATATACGCTAAAGCGTGAAGATATACAAGAACTGGAGGGGAAAGGAGATAAGTCGGCAGACAATTTGCTGAAGGCGATCGATGCTTCCAGGGATGCCGATCTGTCGCGGTTACTGTTTGCTCTGGGAATTCGTCAGATCGGGCAAAAGGCGGCGAAGCTGTTGGCCCAGCGCTTCGGTACTATGGAAGCGGTTATGGCCGCCGATCGTGACGACCTACTCTCCATCGATGGGTTTGGTGAGATCATGGCGGATAACGTTTTGCAATTCTTCGCTTTGCCGCCGTCCCAAAGGTTGATTGAACGGTTGCGTGACTGCGGCTTGAATATGGAATGTCACGTTCAAGCGGCTGACAAACGGTTTGAGGGCATGACGTTTGTGCTGACCGGCACGCTACCGACTCTCACGCGCGATCAAGCCGCCGCGCTGGTGGAGCAGTACGGTGGTAAGGTGTCCGGAAGCGTTTCCAAAAAGACCTCGGTGGTGTTGGCCGGTGACAGCGCCGGAAGCAAGCTAACCAAAGCGCAGGCTTTAGGAATTCGGATCATCAACCAAGAAGAATTTGAAGCGATGCTTCAGTAATAGAACAACTGCCGTTTTGTCAGAAGAGCTTTTGACAAAACGGCAGTTGTTTATTGCTTTTTGAAAGCGGGCATACGGTTTCCATGGGGGTGTTGCGTTAGCGTTGGTAATTATTTGCAACTAATCGTATATGCAACTTGTCATGTGGGTTATCGCAAAACTGTTTTTGCATTGGAAGCGTCCATTCGCCTTTACTTATTCAACTCGTTATAAGCTTTTTTCACAATCCGAGCCATTAGCAATCTTCTCTGACTTAAGAATTCAGGGTAAGGTAACTGCTCGAAATTTTCCGGCAATGCATTTTGAATACAAGCGAGTTTATATCCTTCTTCTCCAAGCTTTTCACGATATCTACCAACATATTCTGTTGGAGGTGCATCCGAGATATCGATGTTTGTAGCATAGTCCAGATAGGTAAAGTTTGCGATCTGGTTTCTATCACGATTGTTATCATATCCAATGCTTTCAAGATAATGTTTTGGAAAGATATGGTGCTTATCCACGGCTTTTTTATCTCCGCTTGTACCTAATACAAAATACTGCGATAAAGGTGTTGTGCTAAACAGCATGGGCGTTCCAAGGACGTTAATCGCCGCGACGTATCCATACCAAGCTGGTGACGTTGCAGATGAACTGTTCAATTCGGCCGGTAATGAATATTCAAAGTAGTCGTCTGTAAAGCGGTTAGTAATCACGGAATTAAGATACGCTATGAACTCATCTGCGTTATGTATATCTCTTAAATCCGCAAATTGCTTTTCAACTTCTGATTCTGTAGAGCCTGTATAAAATCCGGTGATGGTAGACATAAATATCCACTTACGAATAATCTTCTGAAGTTCTACAGAAGGTACTTTGTAATCGTACTTTCCGATGAGGTATAAAACGTAACTAAATACTACCGCGTTGGATGAAGCAACCAAATTGCCTCTTACATAACCAGCGGAGGCAAACAAATTCATAAAAGCATGCCAGTTGTTGAGGTTGGTAACAATATCTAAAGATTCTTTGAACGTATTCAAATTTTCTTCACGAACGTTCTGCGTGATTTCACCGGTCTTGAGATTTTTACCACGAAGTAACATGTAAGCATAGCGCAAGCGTGCTCGTCTGAATCCTACACCAACTGTCATTCGAATAAGGTGTGAAGGGTCAACCTGCAATATCGGATTAAACGACGTACCGTCTGCAGCAATTCTTGAGTCAGCACAAAATTTATTAATCTTATCGTGGACGTCGTTATCGTAAACAGCAATAAGTGTTTCAATAAAGTTTTTTTCGGTAAGGTTTTGTCCGCCGGAGTTTACACGGACAAAGATATCGGCAACATCCTCTTCGTCCGCCTTTGAATTGATTTTTAACGTAGGTAATGAATAGATGCCAAGATTCAGCAGATCGTTGATATTTTCTTCGATAATATCTTCTTCATCTTCTGTCAGTTTGGGTTCATTATTCTTTGTGCGGCCATCGTTGGCGGTTTTGATATATGCTTTTCTAAACTTTGAAATGTTATGTTCCTGGTCTGCCGCAAACACATTGCTGATTTCACTAATCCATCCAGGATTTCTTTCGTAAGCCTGTGTCCACACTGCAAACTCACGTGTTAAAGGGTTAAAAGAAATGCGAACCTTTCTTTCCTTATAGTTTTTGTCCTTGATGGTTACTCCGTACATTGCGGCCAACAACGCAGTTAAGCGTTGCTGACCGTCAATCACCAAATCGTCTGGACGCTTATACATTTTATCGTTTTTGCCAATATAATCTGTGTTTTCATAATCATCCGGAGATGCCCAAAGCATGACGTAGCCGATAGGATATCCCTTCATCATTGAATCGAGCAGCTCACGGACCTTGTTGTCCTTCCATACAAAAGGACGTTGCAGGTCGGGCGGGCCAATCCTTCCGTTTTTAACATCAGATAATAGGTCGGCTACCTTGCTTGGTATATTGTCAAATAATTCTTTTCCCATTTTCTCGCTCCAAATGCTTATTTACTATCCGGTGTTGAAGTTTCAAGCTTGTGTGTTTGCTTGACAATTTAGTTAAACATTGTTTCCTTTTCTCGATAGCAAGCACACGCACTCAATATGTGCCGTGTGCGGAAACATATCGACGGGTTGGATTGCCGTAACGCGGTAGCCGCCGTGGGTGAGCGTGCGCAAGTCGCGCGCCTGCGTTTCGGGGTTGCAGGAGATGTAAACGACTCGCGACGGAGCCAACGTCAGCAACGATTGCAAAAACGCTTTGTCGCTGCCGGCGCGCGGCGGGTCCATCAATACTACGTCGACCGCTTCGCCGCTTTGTGCAAGCTCCACCATGTATTCGCCGGCATCTGCCTGAATAAAGGCAATATTGTTTAAGGAGTTTCGCCGCGCATTGATACGGGCGTCGCGCACGGCATCGCCGTTCAATTCAACACCAACCACCTGTTCCACCTGACTGGCGGCGACGATTCCGATGGTGCCGACACCGCAGTAAGCGTCCAACACGCGATCGGTCTTTTTTAGTTTGGCCATTTCCAGAGCGGTGCGATAGAGCCGCTCGGTTTGGGAAGGGTTGATTTGATAAAACGACCGTGGTGAGAGGCGAAAAGTGCATCCGCAAAGTGTGTCCTCAATATAGCCGCGTCCGAATAGCACTTCCTCCCGTTCACCCAGCAGCATACTGGTTTGCTTGGCATTGATATTCAATACCACCGTGGTGATTTCAGGATGAAGCCGAATCAACGCTTCGGTGAATTTCTTCTTCATGGGGAACAGGGGAGTGGCACCTACCAGTACGACCATAACCTGATTGCTGGCAAAGCCGCGGCGCACCAGCACGTGCCGCAAAAAGCCACGGCGACTGTTCTCGTTATACGGCAAAATACCGAAATCGGGCAACAGGTCGCGAATGGTGACGATGATGCGGTCGGCGGTGGGGTCTTCGATCTGGCAGGAATTTACCTTGACGATGCGGTGAGAGCTGGATTGGTAGACACCGGAAACGACCTCGCCGCCGCGTGTCAAGCCAAAAGCCGCCTGTACCTTGTTGCGGTAATGGTAAGGAAAGTCCATACCGAGAATGGGCCGGACGTGGCCGTATTTACCAAGCAAGGAGACGACGGTTTCCTGCTTGTATTTCAGTTGGCGTGGGTAATCCATGTTTTGCAGTTGACATCCGCCGCACTTGCGTGACAGCGGACAACGGGGCAGTGGCTTTTGCGAAGATTGGCTCATGGCTGATCCTCCACGTAATAGGTAGCTTCCATATCGGCAACCGACAGCGCCAATGCCAGCGGAAACGCTTCAAACGCATTGCCGACGTTGCGACTGTCCTCGGTTCCGGCAAAGCCCATGTGATAGCGGATAGCGAAGGCTTCTTCCCGTGTTAGGCGCATGTATCCCGACAAAATATATACCGATTTTTCCCCGTGTCCGTACGGTAGCTTGTCGTCAAATTCGTAGGTGGGCACGGTTTTCCATTTTCCGTTTTCATCCTTCACGTTGCGCGTCCCCGGTTTATAACAATTGACTTTACAAAGGTCGTGAAGCAAGGATACGATCGCGATGCTTTCATCGCTGTATTCCAGACCGTAGGTCTCCTTCATGCGGGGGCGATCCAGATAATGACGCAGGCAGTCGTATACGTTGAGACTGTGCTCAACTAAGCCCCCCTCATAAGCGCTGTGAAACCTTGTGCTGGCCGGTGCCGTGAAAAAATCACTGGCTTTGGAGTCGAGGTATTCCAACAGCTTATCGGCACCTTCACGGTGAATATGTCGTTGATAAAGCTCAATAAATCTTTCACGGGCGGTCATAGACGGCACATCCTTTCTACTTTCTATCAGTATACCGCTTTTTGACGAAGTGTGCAACAGAAAAAGTCAAAATAGGGGTGACAAACTTCGTTTGGCGGTGTATAATAAAAACTGTTTGAAAGGAGTGCATCTCGATGAAAATACGTAAGTCGTGGTTGGTTCCGTTCAAGGGCTTTCTCATCGGTTCATCGATGACGGTACCCGGTGTCAGCGGCGGCACCATGGCCATTTTGCTGGGCGTGTATAATCAGCTGATCGCTTCGATCAGTCATTTTGGAAAAGCGCCGAAGAAAAATCTGCTGTTCTTGCTGAAATTCTGCGCCGGTGCCGTGCTGGGCTTCGTGGCACTGGCATCGGTGATTGGCTGGCTGTTGGAGACTTTTCCCATTCCGGTGTCGCTGTTTTTCCTGGGCGCGATCGTCGGCGGTGTGCCGGCGCTGTATCGCCAAACGCGCGCTTCACGGTTTTCGGTTTCCTCGGCGATCTACATTCTGCTGGGACTCGCAATCGTTTTGGGTATTGGGCAGTTGCCGCAGGGATTGATGCCTTCGACGACGGACTTGGACGTGGTCAGTCTGCTGATTTGGCTACTGGCCGGCATCGTCGTGGCGCTGGCGCTGGTGCTTCCCGGCATCAGCACCTCGCACATGCTGTTGGTGCTTGGCATTTACGGCACGCTGACGGGTGCGATTCAAACGGTCGTGCTGTGGGCGAAGTCCCTGTTACAATACTGGTTTGGTCACGGTAATGCGGTGAGCTCGGCCGGGCTGGGTGAAGCGATTACCTTCATCGCGCTGTTGGGTATTTCCACACTGATTGGCGTTTTGTTAATTACCCGGCCGTTGGAATGGACGATGCAACGTTTCCCACATCAGACCTATTGCATGATTTTGGGATTCGTGGTGGGTTCGTTGGCGGATATTGCCGTGGATATTGTCGTTCCCGCCCTGCAGATGGAAGCCGACGTGACGTACTGGCTGTTGACTGCTGTGGCATCGGTGATAACGGCCTTGGCCGGATTTGCCGGTATTTCGTTTTTGTCGCGGTTTTCCGATGAGGGGTGATGATGGTATGCAATACGAGGAGTTCTTTCGATCGATTTGCGGCAAACGCGTCGCGGTTTGCGGTATCGGGCATAACAATCTCTCGGTGATTCATCAGTTGACGGAACATGGTGCACAGGTTTTGGCGTGCGATCGTCGCTCGCGCGAGCAGTTGGGCTCGGTTGCCGATGAGCTGGCAGAGATCGGTGTGACGCTGTGCTTGGGGGAAACGTATTTAGATTATGTGAGCACGGCTTCGCTGATTCTTCGCACACCGGGCATGAAGCCGTATCTTCCGCAATTTGAGGCGGCACGTGCCGCCGGGATTCCGGTAACATCGGAAATGGAATTGTTTTTCGAGCTGTGCCCGGCACCGATTTATGCGGTGACCGGCTCCGATGGTAAAACCACGACAACCACGGTGATTGCCGGATTGCTGGAAAAAGCCGGGAAGACCGTGCATCTTGGCGGCAACATTGGCAACCCGATGCTGCCGTTGATCGATCGGGTGTCTCCGACGGATACGGCTGTGGTAGAGCTGTCTAGCTTTCAGTTGACGCGCATGACGCAAAGCTCTTCGGTGGCAGTAGTTACGAACGTAGCTCCCAACCACTTGGATTGGCACACGGATATGCAGGAATATATTGAAGCCAAACGCAATTTGGTGGCATATCAGCGCACCGGTGACCGTGCCGTGCTGAATGCTGATAATGTGCACACGGCGGCGTTTGCCGACGCTTGCCGGGGTGAGATTTGGTGGTTTTCACGGCGGCATCCGGTGGAACGTGGCGCTTATCTTGGCGATGACGGCGTGCTGTACGTTACCGACGGTTCCGTTACGACTCCGGTGCTTCCTGCGTCGGAAATCCTCATTCACGGTGTGCACAATATTGAAAACTATTTAGCCGCGTTTGCCGCTACCTATGGCACCGTTCCGGTGGAGGTGATGGCGGCGTACGCTCGCACGTTCGGCGGCGTAGCGCATCGATGTGAGCTGGTGCGTGAGCGTGGAGGAGTCCGCTGGTACAACGATTCGATCGGCAGTAGTCCGTCACGTACCATTGCCGGGTTGGAAGCGTTTGACCGCAAGGTGATTTTAATTGCCGGCGGCTACGATAAGCATATTCCGTACGATCCGTTGGGACCGGTAGCGGCCAGGACGGTGAAGCATGCGATCTTGTTGGGCGCTACGGCACCGGTGATCGAGACGGTGCTGAAGCGCGATACCACGTTGCCGATCACACGGGTGACGTCTATGGAGGAAGCCGTGGCTACTGCCGACCGATTGGCACGGCAAGGGGATATTGTATTTTTATCGCCTGCTAGTGCCAGCTTTGATATGTATAAGAATTTCGAGGAACGTGGTAATCACTTCAAAAAACTGGTGCAGGAGTTGTTGTAACGATGCAGGAATTGCTAAAAGCTTTGTGTGAGGCGGCCGGAGTCAATGGTGTGTCACAGGTTGGCGCACTGGTGGCAGAACGGTTGTCCGAATACGTACCGCAGGTTCATACGGATCGTTTGGGAAACGTGTGGGGCGTGGTACCGGCGACCGTTGACGTGGCACCGACACTTTTGCTGGAAGCGCATTTAGATGAGATTGGTTTTGTGGTAACCGGCGTGACGGACGACGGTTTTTTGCGCGTTTCTTCCTGCGGTGGTATCGACGAACGCACGTTGGCGGCCGCCGAGGTGGTCGTGCTGTGCGAGCCGCCGTTGCCGGGCGTGTTTTGCTCGACACCGCCTCATTTGGCCGGCGAGGGAAACAAACTTTTAACTACCGAAGAACGGGGAATCGACGTCGGTTTACATGCCAAACTGGTTCGCGATCGTGTTCCGGTTGGAACGCGAGCCGTATTTGCGCCGCATTTTGATTGCTTGTTAGGCGATCGCGTTTGCGCCAAGGCGTTGGATGATCGCGCCGGCGTGGCGGCTATTTTTCGGGCCTTGGAGTTGGTTCGGAACAGCGAACGCGCCTGCCACGTGGCGGTGTTGTTTTCCGTGCAGGAGGAGGTCGGCACGCGTGGTGCCGCTCCGGCGACCTTCGCCATTCATCCGGATGCGGCAATCGCTACGGATGTGAGTTTTTCTCATACGCCGGACGCTGATCCGGCGCAGTGCGGTATCCTAGGCGGCGGTGTCATGCTGGGAATATCTCCCGTCTTGGACGAAGACTTAACCGATCGGCTTCGCCGTTTGGCGGAGAAAGAGGAGATTTCACTTCAATATGAAGTGATGGGCAGCTCAACCGGTACCGATGCCGACAAGATCAGCGTGGTGCGCGAGGGTGTCCCGACCGCGTTGCTGTCGATTCCGCTCCGGTATATGCATACGCCGACCGAGGTGGTCGATTTGAAGGATATTGAGGCAGTAGCGCGCCTGATAGCGGCACAGATACGGGAAGGGACGGTGCGTACCGATGCGTGACGGCATTTTACAGTTATGTGCGCTTCCCGGTATTTCCGGTCGCGAAAACGCGGTGCGCGACGCATTGCAGGAAAAGCTTGGTTCCTTGCCGACGGTACGGAACGTGCACACCGATCGTTTGGGTAACCTGATTGTGGAGTTGCAGGGGAGACACCGTGCACCACATAAGGTGCTGTTTGCTGCGCACATGGACGAAGTGGGCGGCGTGGTGACCGGTATTACCGAGGATGGCTATTTGCGTTTTGCTACGGTGGGGGGGATTCGGCCGGAGGTGCTGTTTGCGCGGCGAGTAACCGTCAACGGACACGTTGGTGTGATTGGCGGAAAGGCAACGCATCAATGCCACGGTGAGGAAAAAACGAAAATTCCGCCGATCGATTCCCTGCGGATTGATATGGGTGCGTCGTCTCGCGAAGAGGCGGAGACGGTGGCACGGATTGGCGACGCCGTTCTGTTTGCGGAGGAGGCTACTGCGCTGGGAGACCATCGCTTTTTGGCAAAAGCCCTGGACGATCGTGCCGGATGTGCGTTGTTGCTGGTATTGGCGCAAACGCAGCCGGAATATGACGTAACGTTGGCGTTTACCGTACAGGAGGAGGTCGGCTCGCGCGGGGCCGCTTGTGTGGCGTTTTCCGTACAGCCGGAGATTGCTGTCGCAGTCGAGACGACCACGGCGTCGGACATTTTCGGTACCCCTTGTGAAAAGCAGGTGTGCCGCGTTGGCAGCGGTGCAGTATTATCGTTTATGGATCGTGGTACGGTATACGATAAGCCGTTATACGATGAACTGTTCCGTTTGGCGGAGGAACACGGTATTGGCGTACAGCCGAAAACGGTGATCGCCGGTGGTAACGATGCCAGCTCCTTGCAAAAGGCGGCTGCCGGGGCGCGTGTGGCAACGGTGTCGTTGCCGTGTCGCTATATTCATTCGCCGCGGTGCGAGCTGGATGAAAAAGACGTACAGGAGGCGTGTCGTCTGTTGCGTGTGATGGCGGATTCGTTGCCCGCGTGGGACGGTGCGGTATGATTCGCCGGACCGAAGCGCCTCGCATTGTCGGGGAAGCGTTGCTGCTTTTGCGTGCTCGCGCTCTATGGGAGTGCTACGGCGCGGTTCCGTTTTTGCAGTTTTATCAAGGTGATGGGGGAAGCGTTATCGCCTTGCTGGATGGACAAGCAACCGTATGGGCCAACGAGGCTGAACGGGAAGAGGTGGCGCTCTTTCTCACGATGCAGCCGGACGTTATGGCGGTTGCTGCCGACGTGCCGACCGCCGAAGCGATGGCGGCGCAGTGGCAGACAACGGTGCGGACAGTGCCGGTGATGCGTTGCTGGAAGCTACAAACTCCGGAAACGTTACCTAGTGCATCGCCGCGTGAGCTTTACGCGTTTTTGGAGCCGATTTTTCCAGGCTTGCCGCCGTTCGAAGGGTGGTATATGGATGTTTGTTACCGCGAACGCCACGGCTTTTGCCGCAACGTAGCGGTGATCAGTGAGAATCGTATTGTTTCCTCTGCCATGACGACGGCGGAATGGCAAGGGGGAGCCTTGATCGGCGGTGTGGCTACCGATCCGAGGTATCGTCGTCAAGGTTTGGCGGCACGGTGCGTCGGTGCGTTGACGGCAAGCTTACAGCAGGAGAAGCGACAGGTCTATATTTGCCCCAAAACGAAGGGGGCACAACGGATTTATGATGCCCTGGGGTTCGCCGTATGTGACCACATGGCTATGCTTGAAAGGAGTTGAACGAGATGCCGACGCCATTTTTTGAAATGGATTCGCGGCTGAACGATCTGGCGGAGCAGGTGCGCGTAGAGATGGCACCCGTATTTTCTCGCGTAGAGGAGATTGCCGACTATAATCAACAGAAGGTGCTGTCTGCTTTTATTCGACATCGCGTCAGTGAAGCGCATTTTGTGCCGACCACGGGCTACGGCTACGGTGATCGCGGACGCGAGGTGCTGGAGGAGGTGTTTGCCGACGTTCTCGGTGCAGAGGACGCTCTGGTACGTCACAGCATTTTGTGTGGTACGCATGCCATTACCGTAGCACTGTTCGGCGTGTTGCGCCCCGGCGACGTTCTGCTGGCGGCAACCGGTGCGCCGTATGATACGCTGTTGGGCGTGATTGGTGCCGATAAGCCCAGTGACGGTTCGCTGGCCGAGTACGGTGTCGAGTATCGCGAGGTACCGTTGAATCGTGAAGGTTTACCCAACCTTGAGGGGATTTGCGAAGCGTTGCGCGCTGATCCGGCAATCAAGGTGGTGCATATTCAACGTTCACGTGGGTACAACCTGCGCCCGTCGCTGACGGTGGCGCGTATTGGAGAAATCGTGGAAGCGGTGCGCAGTGTTCGCTCGGATGTCATCGTATTCGTCGATAACTGCTACGGTGAATTTGCCGAGCGCGAGGAGCCGACGGCGGTGGGTGTCGATCTGATGGCAGGGTCGTTGATTAAAAACCCCGGAGGCGGCATTGCGGAAAACGGCGGCTATATTTGCGGTCGTCGCGATTTGGTGGAAAAATGTGCGTACCGCCTGACAACGCCCGGTCTGGGAAAAGAAGTGGGAGCATCGCTCGGCCACAATCGTACGATGTTCATGGGATTGTTCCAAGCACCGCACGTTGTGGGTGAGGCGATGAAAACCGCTGTGTTTGCGGCGGCGTTGTTTGAAAAGCTGGGATACCGGTGCACGCCGACGGCTATCGAGGAGCGAGCCGATATCATTCAGGCGATACAAATGTGCGAAGCAAAGCCGTTGATCGCTTTTTGTCAAGGAATCCAGAGCGGTGCGCCGGTGGATGCATTTGTAACGCCGGAGCCGTGGGATATGCCCGGATATGATAATCAGGTCATCATGGCGGCAGGGGCGTTTACGATGGGTTCGTCGATTGAATTGTCCGCCGATGCACCGCTAAGGGAACCGTTTGCCGTGTACATGCAGGGGGGCCTGAATTTTTCTTCCGGCAGGATCGGGGTGCTGCTAGCGGCGCAGAAAATGCTGGATGCCGGTGTATTATCGAACTTGTGAAAATGGAGGTACGTAAGAAATGATTTCATCTGCCATGCGATCGATTGTGGAATATTGGTACAAGACGCTGGAGTTTCCGGCAAAGTACGATGCTGAATTTTATGAGGCGTTGAACACGGTTTCATTGCCGGATTCCGCCACGGTAGAGACTTATGATTTGGAAGAACCGGACGGCAAGCGTAACCTGATAGCGTTTTTATACTTTTGTGAGTCCTTAAAGCAACGGTATCAGCAACGGGGGATTCCTGTGACTGTGTTACAGGATACGCTATACGACCTGCGTCGTTGGACGGACGTGTGGAGTGATCTTAAGGGCGAATTGTATTTGGGCGAGCTTCCGTGGCTGTCGTTTCACATGCAAGGCAAGCTATTTCAGCTCGGTGTATTGCACTTTGCTATGGGGCAAGCAGAGGAAAACATACCAAGCAAAGGAATGGTCAAAGGCGAGCCGGTGATAGAAGTGCACATTCCTACCGGCGCCGATCTGTCTCAACAGGCGTGTGATGCGGCGTTTGAAAAGGCCAGGGAGTTTTTTGCCACCTATTTTCCGGAATACCGGTATCGATATTTTACCTGCCACTCGTGGCTGTTAGACCCGACCTTAAAGCAGATGCTGAAGCCGGAAAGCAAGATTATCGGTTTTCAGAATCGGTTTACCGTCGTCAAAAACGATCCGTCGGACGGGGCACTGAGATTTGTTTTTCGTTGGGATACCACGCGTGATGATCTTCCAGCTCTGGAAGCGACGACCAGCTTGGCCAAACGCATCAAGGATCATGCGATGAACGGCGGAGTGCTTTATGCGTCGCTGGGTATCATCGATAAGTAAGTACATTTCTACGAATGGCATTACAAAAACAGTCAAAAAAATCCGAGGACCACGTTCAACCGTGATCCTCGGATGCTTTTTTGTAATTCTGTAAAAGCAAAGATATATTGCATAAAAATCAGACTTTTCAGGTGCACGCCGAATATCCTTTATGCCTCTACGCACTCCTCGGAGGATTTCTTTGCCTTGAAGTAAGAGCGGAGTGAGCTGATAACAATGATGATACCCAGTGCCATCAGCAATACGGCGATAATCAGCTGTAAGCCTTCCACCAGGAAGGTGGCGCTTCCCGCCGAGACGGCTTTCACCAGGGAGATCGTGCGCTGTACCAGCGCCGTTCCCGTTACGCAAAGCATGATAACGAGTGGCGGGAAAAGCATCTTGTTGCTTCTGCCCGTAACCTTCATAAACACGCACAGCGTAACCAAAACCAAAGCTGAAAGCAGCTGGTTGGCAGAGCCGAACAACGGCCAGATGTTGGCATAACCCACCTTCGTAAGAACGAACGCTGCTGCCAAGGTCAATATGGTGGCAAAATATTTGTTGCAAAGGACCTTTCTCCAAAGCGAAGCGGTTTGCATATCGTCCACCGAGAACAGCTCTTGGAAGCTCATTCTGCCAATACGTGCCACGGCATCCAAGCTGGTCAAAGCCAGAGCGGATACGCACATGGTCATAAAGCACTGTGCCACGTAGGTGGGGATGCCGAACATTTCCAAAAATCCGGCAACGCCGTTGGAGAAGATTTGGAAGGGCGTTCCCACAGCGGGGGTGCCGTCAGCCGATGCGACGACGGCACCGGCAACGCAAAGCGCGATGACGGCCAGCAGGCTTTCCAACACCATGGCACCGTAACCGACCTTCAGCATATCTTTTTCATTGCCGATGGTTTTTGAGGAGGTTCCGGAGGAAACCAGGCTGTGGAACCCGGAAACGGCACCGCAGGCGACCGTTACGAACAAAATCGGGAAAAGGTTGCCCAGACTTTCGTTGGTAAAGCCGGTAAATGCGGGCAAATTCATGGAGGGGTGGGCAACGACAAGGCCTAAAACGGCACCGGCGATCATGCCGACGAACATATAGGTCGTCATGATATCACGCGGTTGCTTGAGCATCCACATCGGTACAACGGCGGCAAAGAAGATATAGGCAAAGGTGATATAGGCCCAAGTCTCTTTCCCGGCGGTGATGGGCAACAGCATGCCGAGCGCCAGTGCGGCGACGGTAAATACCAACCCCAATACCGTGCTCTTCCAACCGGAAAGCTTGAATTTTTTCACAATAAAGCCGAGCAGCACGGCAAAGCCCATAAATAAAAGAGAAATGGTACCTGCCGCGCCGTTCGTTTTGGAGGCGGCGGACAAAACGGCTTTGCCTTCCGTAACGGTAAACGCATTAAACGTGCCGGCTACCATATCGGCAAAAGCGGCGATGACCAGCAACGTAAACAGCCAACAGAAAACGAGAAATACCTTTCTGCCGAATTTGCCGATATACTTTTCAATCAGCATACCCATGGATTTTCCGTTGTTTTTTACACTGGCATACAGGGCGCCGAAATCGGTAACGGCACCGAAGAAAATGCCGCCGATCAGTACCCAGAGCAGTACCGGCACCCAGCCGAATACGGCTGCTTGAATGGCACCCGTGACAGGCCCTGCGCCTGCAATGGATGAAAATTGATGACTGAATACGCTCCACCCGTTGGTAGGAACGTAATCCTGACCATCCTCGTTGGTGACTGCCGGGGTTTTGGCTGTGGGGTCGATGCCCCATTTTTTCGCCAACCAGCGTCCGTATAGGACGTACGCCGCCGCCAGCAGTACCGTCGCAACAAGAACGATAACTAACGTGTTCACAGTTGATCCTTCCTTTTGATAAAAATATTCATAAGGCTTTACAAAAACGTCGTCGTGCACAAACGATTTTTTATAGGTGTCTTATTACCGAGGAATACACCGACAGAACAACAAAAAAGCCTTCGGCTCCTTGTTATCATCTGATCCAACAAAGAGACGAAAGCTATCCATACAACTTCCGCGGTACCACTCTTTTTTACCCCGAAGAAGGGGGTACACCTCAAGTGCCAACACACTTTACCTCTGTTACGGGAGTTCCCGTCTGCAATTACTTTCTACGATTTCGTTGCAGCCACTCCATGGCGATCTTCAGTAATTCGCTTTGACGTCTCGCACCAACCGACATCTCTCTGAAAAAACAGAAGTTACTTACTTTTCCACTTCGTCGTGTTTGAAATTTTTATGACAGTGATTATATCACCGCTTTATTTCATTGTCAATACTTTTTAATCAAAAATTTTGAGAGGATTCAGCCGAATTTTCTGTGCATTTTCGGTGTGTAGCAGCTTGTCGGCAATTGGCTGTAACTTGCTGCAGATACTTGAATATAACATAGGTCGATAATTTTTCTCTCACAATGCGTTATTGCTTTGTCGACCGTTGTGCAGTATACTGTAGATGTCAACGCGAATACGCCCACGGGGCACGAGACGGAGAGAATGTTATGAAGATGCCTATCGGTCAAAACATACGGGATTTCCGAAAGAAAAACAATTGGACGCAGGAGGCGTTTGCCGAACGTCTGGGTGTGACATACCAATCGGTCAGCCGCTGGGAAAACGGTGCAATCTATCCCGACCTGGAGTTGATCCCGGCGATTGCCGAGGCTCTGTCCGTCACGGTGGATGAATTGCTTGGAATGTCGCAAATCGAGAAGGAAAAGCGCGCCGCAAAAGTGTTTGACGAGCTTCGCCGCGCGTGTGAAAAGCGTGAGTACGATGCCGAGTATGTTGTGGCACTTCTTCGAGAGATACGTCGGAATTATCTTAACACCGATTCGGCGTGGCGCCCGTGGTGTGAGGGAAACGAGCGGGCGTTTCGTGATCCCCGAATTCTTCCGGAGGTGCGCTTAGTTGCCGAAGCGGCTCTGCAACGCCAGCCGATGAGCCCCCACGTGCTGGAAACAATGGCGGAGATCGAGGACGAGGAGCATTTGCCGGAGTTTTTGAAGCGCTATACCACACCCTTCGATTGCTCGGAGCGCGCATTGCTGTTTCAGCGATACTTTCGCCGCAACGATAAAGAGCGACTCTCGCCGGAACGACGGTACCAATTGTATCAAGCCTTCAACAAGCTACTTTGTCCGCGCTATTTGTTGACAGAGGAAGCCGACGAGGAGCAAAAAGCGGCAACAATTCGGTTTATGCAATCGGTGCTTTCGATGATTCGTTGTAATGCCGTGGATGAACGGCCGGATATGTGGACGGCGGAACGTGTGGAGCTGGGACTGTCCTCTGCCGCGCATGCTGTCGGCAGGGCAGAGGCGGCGCTGTCGCAACTGGAATCGATGGTCGCCCTGTTGGAGGAAGCAATGAAGATCACTGACACCGTGTTACTGCCGACCTCCTGCCGTTTTCTGGATGGGATGGAATGGCGAGCGCGTGAGGATTGGATGGCACGGGACAATCTTCCGGACCGTCCGCAGGAGCGTATCCTCTATATCGAAACACGGATGCCCGGTACCTGTAGCTGTCACTGCGTGATTTCCAGCCGCTATGCGGATATGTTGGCCGGAACGAGGTTTGAGCCACTTCGCGCACGACCGGAGTTTATATCCCTTTATGAACGCGTCCGATCGCTTGTGGTTGTCAAGCCGCAGAATCCGTAACCGACAAACCGCCCCGCAATACGCGGAGGCGGTTTTTGCGTCAGCAGATGGTACGGTTTTTTATTGGTTGAGATATTTGTTCCGTGTGGCGATGCCACCGCGAATGTGTCGTTGCGCTTTGTTGACGTCTAACACTTGACGTACCTCACTGTATAATTGTGGATTCACTACTTGCAGTCGGTCGGAGACGTCCTTATGTACGGTGGATTTTGAAATGTGAAATTTTTTAGCGGCAGCGCGTACCGTAGCCTTATTTTCGATAATGTATTCTCCCAGAACGGTGGCTCTTGACTCCACTTCGTTTCTCACACGATCAGCTCCTCCCATGACTGCTTCATTGTATGAGAAGTCGAGGTGGTTTATGCGTTCCCATTTTGGGGAAAAACAAGAAAAAGTGCAGGATCAAACGATCCTGCACTTTGCTTTGTTCATACGATTAACCGAGCTTCGGCAGAGAAGCGGCGGCCACCGACTGACCGACACGGCGGATTTTTTCATCCGGCAGATGTAATTCCATATCGGCGTATTCCGGATATTCCTCCTTCAACACACGATTGGCCTCCGCGATGATCAAATCGCCGCCTTCGCCGGACATCACGCGACCGAGCAACAGCACGTCGCCGATGGAGTAGTACATGGCGTAGTAAGCCAGCGTGTGACCAAGATAGGTGCCGATCGAACGGTAGATGTTCCGGACGTTTTCGCCGCCCTTGTTCATTTCCAGCTGAACAACCTTGAGCTTTTCTGCCGGAGAGAGCGATTCATCCAACGTAATGCCGGCGCGGGGAGCCAGCTTGATCACGCTGTCCTGTGAAAAGTATTTTACGCCGCAACCCTTGTCGCCGGACCATTCGTCCACCATGGCGTCCTCTTGCAAATCTACGGGAGCAAAGGCCAGCTCGTTCAGCCAACCGGTGATATTTCCATCGCCGTCCACGTAGCCGACCGCTTCGGAGGTGCCCATCGCAATTCCGAGGATATTGTTCTTGTTCAGGCTCATCGCACCGGCCAGAGCGGTAACGTCACCGTCGTTGGCAACCTCAATCGGAACGTCGCCGATTTCGGCGGCGGCGCGCAGGTAAATATCCTTGACCTCTTTTTCGTACCGATCTTCGGGAACCTTGATGAACAGGGAAGCGACCATGGCACGGTTATCGACGTACACACCGGCTGAGGAAACGCCGATGGCATCAACGCGCGGCATTTTGGAAGCCGCCGAACGGAAGGCATCGACGATGCCTTGATAGTGATAGTTGGGATCTTCGTTGGTTTTCGGGAACCACACGACTTCTTCGGAATAGACGGAGACGCCGTCGATTACCGCGGAAACCTTGCGATCGCTGCCGCCGGCATCAAAGCCGATTCGGCAACCGTCCAGGTTGCGGCCGATGGATTGTGCCGTGGAGCTTTCGGCAGGCACTTCCGAGAGCGGCAGAGAGACAACCTCAAACGGACGCTCGTAGACGCGCGCCATGAAGGTGCTGTCAAATTCGCGTGAGCCGCCCTTGCTGTATGCAGTAGCAATGGTGTTGGCGATGGTGTCGTCACCGCAGATCATGACCTTGTAGCCGCCGTATGCCCACAACAGCATTTTGACGGTGCGGTCTACATACAAGGCATCGACCTTCTGCATTTCCGGCGTTCCGTGGATGCAAAAGCGGCGTACGGCGGTTTGTCCCTGATTGCGCTCAACGGCAACGGCGATTTCCTTGCCACCTTTTGCCGATTTTTCATAATCACGGCAAAAAGCGGCCATCGGGATGAAACCGGGGTCCAGCGCCGGCAAATTTTTTACGGAAACTTCTAAACCATGTACGTTCATTCTACAAAAGACACCCTTCCTGTATAGTATAATTTAACTATAACAAGTTTGCCGACGGTTGCAAAGGCATTAACGGGTTCAAAAGTTACAATTTTCGGTATTTTTTATCATGCGACCACGTTCTGAGGCATATACGTGTGTCAAAAGACTCGTGTTGAAAGGAATGACTGTTCAAATGTGTGAGTATTATCCGGAGGGTATGTTGTTAAACACGCCGGCCAACCGCCGGCGTACCGAGACGGCGGCCGCCTTGGCCGAAGCGGCGATTGCGGAGGAGATTGTGGAAGCGCGCGCCGTGCTGTGCGACAGTGAGCACAATTTATACGTCGAATTGCCGCACATGACGGGGATTATTCGCCGCGAGGAGGGAGCGATCGGCATTGCCGAGGGCTTCACACGCGATATTGCGCTGATTTCCCGTGTGAGCAAGCCGGTTAGCTTTATTGTGACCGGATTCGAATATACGCCCGACGGGGAGAGGCGCGCGGTGTGCTCGCGCCGGGCGGCACAAGAAAAATGCCGCGAGCAGTATCTGAAGTATTGCCGTCCCGGCGACGTGATTGCCGCACGGGTAACACGCTTGGAGAGCTTCGGCGCGTTTTGCGACGTCGGGTGCGGGATTCCGGCGTTACTGCCGATTGCCAGTATTTCGGTCAGCCGAATTTCTCATCCGGCCGATCGCCTGTTTGTGGGAATGGATATTCACTGCGTGATCAGTTCGGTGGAAGGCAATCGCATTTGTCTGTCCCAACGGGAGTTGTTAGGCACGTGGGAGGAGAACGCCGCCCTGTTTTCACAGGGAGAAACGGTTGCCGGTATTGTGCGGTCGGTAGAGGAATACGGCGTGTTTATTGAGCTGACACCGAATTTGGCAGGGTTGGCGGAGCCGCGCGAAGGAGTGCGCGTGGGACAATATGCCGGCGTATATATCAAAAACATTTTGGCAGATAAAATGAAACTCAAGCTGGTGCTGATTGATTCTCAGGATTCCGTGGAACTGCCGCCACCTCTAAAGTATTTCATCACCGAAGGGCATATCGACCGATGGCAGTATTCACCGACTGGCTGCCATAAGCGGATCGAAACGGTATTTGACCCGGCGTAGGTGAAAATAAAAAACAACGGCACAGGGCAGAAGGGCCTTGTGCCGTTGTCGTAATATCGTTTAGCGATGGCGCGCGCGTGGAGAGGAACGCTTGCCGCCTTTCTTCTGTGAAGAGGGGGCTTTGGTGGGGGCAGGCACCAAGCGGTGCTTGCCGTTGCCAATGAGATCGGTGCGGTTGGCGCGGCGCAAGGCGTCCAAAACCAGCTTGCGATTTTCGGAACGGAAATATTGGAGCAGGGCGCGTTGCTGTGCTTTTTCCTGCGGTGAGCGCGGTACGTAGACCGGTTCCATGGTGTAGGGGTCCAGCCCGGTATAAAACATACAGGTAGAGACAGTACCGGGTGTGGGGTAAAAGTCCTGTACCTGTTCAGGGCGAAGGCCTTCCTGCTTGAGAAACAACGCCAGCTCGATGGCATCCGACAGGGTACTGCCGGGGTGCGAGGACATGAGATATGGCACCAAATACTGTTGCTTTCCGACCGCGTTCGTCAGCTCGTAAAAACGCTTTTTGAAGCGTTGGTACACCTCGATCGGTGGCTTTCCCATGCGCTTCAAAACCGCGTTGGAGCAGTGTTCCGGTGCCACCTTGAGTTGACCACTGACGTGATGCTGTACCAGCTCGCGGAAAAAGGTCTCGTCCTTGTCGTAGATGAGATAATCAAAGCGAATTCCGGATCGAATAAACACCTTTTTTACACGGGGCAAGGCACGTAGCTTGCGAAGAAGGGCAAGATAATCACTGTGATCGACCTTGACCGCCGGACACTTATCGGGTGCCAGACATTTTCGGTTGGCGCACAAGCCGGTTGTGAGTTGCTTGTCACAGGAGGGAAACCGAAAGTTGGCGGTGGGGCCGCCAACGTCGTGAATATATCCTTTGAAGTCCGGCATGGCAGTGATGGCTTTGGCTTCCGCGATGACCGATTCGTGGCTGCGACAGGTGATTTGTCGTCCCTGATGATAGGCCAGTGAGCAGAAATTGCAGGCACCGATACAGCCACGGTTATGAATAATGGAAAATTTCACCTCTTGAATTCCTGGGACGCCGCCGAGCGGTTCGTAAGAGGGGTGATAATCACGCATGAACGGCAGAGCGTATACGGCATCCATTTCCTCCATTGATAACGGGGCATGCGGCGGATTTTGGACAACGATCCGATCGCCGTGACGCTGGATGACGGTCTTGCCACGTACCGGGTCGTGCTCCTGCTGCTGAATGCGGCAGGAGTCGGCATACAGGCGCTTGCCCTGATCGGTCGGAGCGCTGACCGCTTCAAAGCTGGGACATTCCTTGACCGGCTGAGGGCGGTAGTCGACGGTGCGAACGGCGTAGCAGGTTCCGCGAATATCCGTTAAGTCGCGAATATTCTCGCCGTCGCGCAGGCGGTCGGCAATTTCCACAATGTGTTTTTCACCCATGCCGTACATCAGAAGATCGGCCCCGGAGTCCAGCAAAACGGAGGGGCGGACGCGGTCGTCCCAGTAATCGTAGTGGGCGAAGCGGCGAAGCGAGGCTTCAATGCCGCCGATGGCAACGGGAAACGATGGAAATAACCGCCGAACGGCTTTGGTGTAAACGATCACGGCGCGATCCGGTCGCAGACCGGCACGGCCACCGGGCGAGTAAGCATCCTCACTGCGACGTTTTTTTGCCGCAGTGTAGTGCGCGACCATGGAATCGATATTGCCGCTGTTGATAAAAAAGCCGTAGCGCGGAGCACCGAACCGCTGGTAATCGGCATCGGAGCGCGGTTGCGGTATAATACCGATGCGATAGCCGGCGTTCTCCAGCACGCGCGAGATAATGGCCGTTCCAAAAGAAGGATGATCGACGTAGGCATCACCGGTGATCACGATAAAATCGGGGCGATCCCAGCCGTATGCCAGCATTTCTTGTTTTGTTATGGGCAGAAAGGGCACAACGATATCCTCCCGTACACAGTCTGTGAGTATTGTATCATACGGTACGCTTTTTAGCAAGACGCGAAAGAAAAGAATATTTTTGTAAATTGGGTATTGCAAAACGGGGGAAAACGGTGTAAAATAACATAGGTCAACATCCGCCCGTGGCGAAGCTGGATATCGCAGTGGATTCCGATTCCAAAGGCCGGGGGTTCGAATCCCTCCGGGCGGGCCAAAGCCCCAAAGGTTTATGCCTTTGGGGCTTTATTTTTTTATTCTCAAGTTTGAGTCCCTTATAAAATTACACTACTCTCAAACACGCAATCTAGGCAAACGCGATAATCGCAGTTTGAGTCCCTTATAAAATTACACTACTCTCAAACACTGGCCGTCACTCGCCCATCTTGGTGAACGTTTGAGTCCCTTATAAAATTACACTACTCTCAAACACGCTTGATGATAAAGGTGTTGATCCAGGTGTTTGAGTCCCTTATAAAATTACACTACTCTCAAACTAAGCTTCTGTCAAGCAGTTTTTCAATTCGGTTTGAGTCCCTTATAAAATTACACTACTCTCAAACCCAAAAGTTTTTCTGTTTCTGTGTCAAATTGTTTGAGTCCCTTATAAAATTACACTACTCTCAAACAGGTATAGGAGGTAGTTATGAGCGAAGATAGTTTGAGTCCCTTATAAAATTACACTACTCTCAAACGATAGTAAATGTCAATGCCCTCTGTGTCGAGTTTGAGTCCCTTATAAAATTACACTACTCTCAAACTCTGTTTGTTTGCCATTATTTCTTTCCACCGTTTGAGTCCCTTATAAAATTACACTACTCTCAAACTATCCGATGCCTATATAGAGTATGCCGAAAGTTTGAGTCCCTTATAAAATTACACTACTCTCAAACCTCAAATCCATATTTGAGAAAACAATACTACGAATTGTCGAAAGTAGTGCAAGGGGACTCTTTGCTAAATACTAACACATACCGTGCAAAAAATCAAATCAAAATTCGCATAAATCTGCATCGATCACAAAGCGGTTGACGCGTTGAATTTTCGGTGCCGCCGTGCTTTCTAGCAACAGCACCTTAAATCCGTGCAAGCAAACACTTTCCGCAAACAGTTCCATGCTTTCATCCGAAAAATAGGATCGCATATTTATCATAACAAACAATTTATCCCGATCGAGTTCGCGCACAAGCTCCATGTAGGAGAATATCTTTTCAAGGGGAGTTTTCTCGTCGTTTTCAATCTCCGGTGCCAAGGCGCGTATGATGGATCCGATCGCCAACTTTTGGCAGACGATTTCAAAAGGTAATTCTTCAGAAATATGAAGCATATACCGTTCCAGCTCGCTTAACAGCTCCGTTGTTTCGACGTAATGCTCCGCAAGAACCGCTCTCTTTTCCAAAGCGGCATATAGCTTGGTTAAAAGACTTTTTCGATTCACTTGAAATGGTGCAAACTGAACGGTTGCGTCGACGTATCGGCAGAAGTCTACCGGCGTATCCGCGATGGACAAAATGAAATTGCCTGGTGAACCGTCTGTCTGCATTACTACGTTGTTAACCATTTCAAAAAACAGATTTCTGTTTTCCACGACCAATTCATTCACGCAACCTCCGTCAAAACGGAGAAGATGTTCCATAGTGCGATATGCCAATTTCATAGTATAATTAACCTTTCATCGCTTTCTATGACCTCGCTATGATGTTCTCCCGTGATGTATTCCATTCCGGAGAACTGCTTTTCCGTTACCGTCATCACCTGAACGATTCCGCAGGAAGGACGGTTTCTTCGTATGATATCCAATACCGATTTTCCGGCACTGGGCGTTAGCAGCATACGACAATAAACCGATTCCTGCATCATCAAAAATCCGTTTTTAATCAACAGCTTGTGAAATTTTCGGTATTCCCGTTTGTTTTCGAGCGTTTCGGTCGGAAGATCGAAAAATACCAATATTCTCATAAATCGATAACTCATAACGAATAAAAACGAATCAGCGAAAGATCGCCTTCGTTCAACGCATCGAAAACACTTCTACAGTAATACTTGATCGCATTCAGCACCGTTTGTCTCGTTTGATCGATCAGTACGGTGTCATTTAATATGCCGACCAGTTCGTGCTTCTCGTCGCTTGTCAACTCGGAATAGTTCATTTCTTTTACGTAGCGATCCACCAAAACGCGAAATGGCTCCATGAAATCACAGCTTAAATTGAAGTGATTAAACATATTGTCATGAAATATGCCGAGCTGTGTTAAGTAACCGTGAGCAACGATCTCGCGGTTGAACGCGGACAGAAGAATACTGTATCCGTAATTGAGTGCAGCGTTGGTTACGTTTTCTTCGCTTCGGGTGAATTCCATTCCGAACAGCGCGTTAAAGTATACTTTGGCGGCGTGACCTTCGCGATTGGTGGCATCATGCGGTTCGATTTGGGAAAGATACGATCGTAGCAGCGCGGCTTCTCTGTCTTGTTGCAGTTCGTCTAAAAAATCCGCCTGCTTGCGTATTTTTTCGGCAACGATATCCGCCCAAACCGCACCTTTTATATCGTCTGTCCAAGCCATCTGTGCTTTGATTTTACGTGAGCAGTCGTACGCGTTGTAGTAGGGAACCAGTTCTGCGTTCGGTGTCCTTTTGGAATCGCAAAAAATGACGCGAATTTTCTTTTCAACCAGTGCTTCCAATAAACATCCCGTCAAGGCAACAGCCGGATTTTCAATGAGCAGTACAGCGATTTCATCCAAAAAAATCTTTTTTGTTTCTTCGGCACGCACTACCATAAAGCCCATCTTGTAATCCAGCTTGCATCGGGAGGTAATTACCACGGTGCGCCAACTCATAGCAATTCCAAAAGGTTCTCGGAAACCTTTTCAAATAAGCCCGAAGCGGATTGATCAATAATGCGAACGTCGGTATACTTCTTTTTCCAGTTTGAAAGAGAAGATGAGAGAGCAGAAACGCCGGCAGATTGCACACCGCCGATGGCGGTGAGATCCGCCTTAACAGCCCTGCCAAACAAGCCTTGAATTGACAATAGCACGGGGATTTGACGTTCGGGCGAAAGCTGTACGAACGAGTCTCTGCCGCTGATCAGCGTGTCGCACGGGTTAGCGGGACGGTAGAGATAGGGTGGAGCTTGCAGTTTGTCGATATAACAATCGTACAGCATCACGTTTTTCTCGGTTGATATGCCGTCGTATTGTTTGCTGAACACCAAGTTGTCGTTTTTCTTTTTCTTCTTTTCAAACGATTCCAAGCGCTTGATATACCGCTCATTTTCCGGAGAGGTTTTGAAAGGTGTTAACGTCGATACGCCAATTTGCTTACCGCCACCCGATTTTCCGGTTATGCACACTCTTAAGCCGTTTAACGAAAGCACGGTGTTAACTTTGATAATCCGTTTTTCTAATAAAAACTCTACAGATTCCACCGGCTTTCCAACAATACCGGCAATCGTTTGTTTGGCATAGTCTACGGCAAAGCCGTCGTCCTGCAAAAATTCGTCGGCGTGCAACAGCTCAACCGGCATCATGATCACGTCACGCTTTTTGCCGGTTTTGTATTTTGTCAAGATGAAGGAAGTAGCCGTCGGCTTGTTATAACCGCCGTATATTTCTGTTGGACGTCCTTTTTTAAGAGGAATTAAACCGCTCGCTGCGCGGAGCGGCATTTGATCGAAATATCCGCCTTTTCGACAGAAAGCGTATTTGGTTACGTGCGCCGTATTCTTGCGAGTGATTTTGACAATGCGATCCTTGGCGTCAGCACCGCTCCATATCGTTTCTCCGTTGCATACCACAGGATGGGTGAAAACGACTTCGGCCTTGGCGTTGTTTTGCGCGTTGGGTTTCCAAAATTGTCTACTGAATTTCGAATACCATACGTTGCCGGCAACAATATTCAAATAGGCGTCTTTTGCGTGGTGTAGATCGTTGACCGAACGGGATTTCAGCAGATCAAACGTTTGCCGAAAATCCGATACCAGCCCCGCTTTGACGTAAACGACCGCAGTATTGGGATACAACTCTTTCAGCAACGTTGCAACCGCCTTGGTGGATTGTCCGGTTTCCACAAGCTGACGATTAATGAATTCAAATCTTTCTTCATCGGTAAACGGTGTCTTCCTGGTTAAGCGCTTGTATTTTTCCGGCGTAATCAAACCGATTTTATGTAGATAAGTCCAATATCCGTGCATTTTTTCTTGAATTGCCGGATCAATAGGATAACGGTCGCTCTTAACACCGTTGGCTTTGGAATCGACCAGAATCTTATTGTTGATGACGCTGTCGTCCGATACAAAGCTACGTGGGTAGATATGTTCAATATTGTAGCTTCCATCGCCGGAAACAACCGAATCCAAATCTATCTTTTGCCCCGTGTACAAGCATTTTCCAAGTTGAATAAAATAGAGGAACAGCTTGTCACTTTGCAACTTGTTGTGTGCAGTATCGCCCCACTGCTCAAGCTGTTCGGTCAAATAACGTACGTCTTCGTCTTTTACTTGTGAGTAAAGCTCATAGAGCTGTGCGAGACGTGTTTTCGTTCTTCCTTGGCGCTTTTGTTCTTCACTGGCACCACGCGTCATTTCAATAAAAACACGTTTTGGAGCACACCCTTGTACCTTGACAACGTCTTTTAATATGTCCAAGGCGCGTATAATGGGGCGTTTAACAGCGTTAGAAACGCGCATATCGTTCAGACGGTCAGAAACACCGTTTGATTTTCGATCGGAATAATAATCTTTAACGAATGCCGTGATATTTTCCGCGAAGGTAAACTTATCCGATAGTAGCTGCATTAAGTTGCAGTTTGTTTCCCAAAGCGCAACGATGATTGACGAATACAACTCGCCTGTTTCCTTGTTGACGCCGCTGATGCCGCACAAAAAGCGGCGGGAAAGTCTGCCGAAATCCTTGAATTTAAGTCCCGAAAGATATTGAACGTCACCATCAGGAAGAGAAGAATACTCACGTTTTAGCCACTTGGAAAAACGCGCTTTATCCTCGGAGTACGTGGCACGGTTTATAATTTTCTCTGCATCGGAATGGGTGAGCAAGCCACGCTTGATCAAGCTCTGAAACTGAATAAACGGTTTCAGCGAGGCTTTTACCGTAACGTCCAGTCCGCCGAGAGTGTCGGATTCGTTGAGATGATTTTCTGAGATGAGGTACTCTCGAATCCGCGCCGGCGTTACCCTGGCATGACGCATGAAAACGTTGGTATACAACGCTTGCTTGACGGAAACCGGAATTTCACGTTCATTGATTTTGATGACGTTGATTTCGTTGAGAACCTCAAAAGCGGAATAGATGAGTGAGTTTTTCGGCAAGACGTCTTCGCCGGGCAAATAGGAACAGGAGTTTGTCATTCTTTTGATAAAGGCATTTTCGCTGGCATCCAAGTCTACTTTGCTTTCAAAATTCCAAGGATAAATTTTGCCTTCCGCTTTGCGTACCATCCAATGGTTCCATCGGGGATCGCTCTTTTCTTTCAAAGGGCCAATGTAATACGGTACGCGAAATTCGAATACAGACAATATCTTTTCCGTACCGGTTATTCCGTCGTCGTCCGGCGTTGATAAAAATGGAATATATTTTTCGGCGTTACGCAGTAACTTATTCAGCTCATACCAATAAAGCTGGTAGGGGATAACCCGATTATCGCCATCAACCTGTTTGGGCATGAAATCGGTAGCTTCCAGGTGCGAGACCATGCGGTTATAGCATGCCGCGTCGGATTCGTCTGGAGAAATCGCTTTTACGACTGACAAAACGTACTTGCAAAACTCCTCTTTCTTTGCCGAGTGTTCCGGACGGATGACTTCATTTCCACTTTTGCTTTTTCCGATATAAGCAACGTAGTTGTTTTTAACATCGGCAGAACGAAACAGTGTATCGTACCGTTTCGGCACATACTTCTTGATAAAACGTTTCAGCGTTGCCAAATCGTCTTGGTGCTGTTGATAAACCGCTACCTTTGCTTCGGAAATTGTCGCTTTCCCTTTCAGTACGTCAACTAAAACCGACCAGTCGTATACGGACTTTAATACGGAAATCAGTTCCGAGTCGTCACCGAGGCTTTGCATAATAGCACTCAACGTCTCGTCATCCATGGTAAGGGCAACGGATTTTTCTTCTAAATTCGCATAGTTGTCTTTCCCGAAAAGGTCCTTCAAAGAGACTTTTCCACCGCACAGCAGTTTGATAACAAGCTCATAGTTATACTCATACTGCTCGTTTACTTCTTTTGGTGCTTTGCCCGTTCCAAACAGCGCTTCCGTCACCAGCTTTGCTTTTTTATTAACGCCTAGTTTGCATTTTAAGGCGTTAGACACCCCTTCGATGCTTACAGATTCATTCCAGGGAAGAGAATATTCTCCATCACGCTGGAGAAATCTGGTAAATTGGGTATATACGTTTTGAAAATCGGTAACGGCCTCAACGTTGTTTTTGTCGACCTCATGAAGAAAGTGCCCTCTGTGGGCAACCAACCATGCACATGCCAAATATACCAGCCGGACGTCGTGTGGCTCGCTATCGTTCATCAATTCAACGATCAGATGATGAATGGTAGGATACTTTTCCACGTAGGTTTTTTGTTGTTCATAGGTGTTAAAAAGTCGAATTTTATCGTCTTGTGTCTCCGGATAGAGATAGCTCTCTTTAACCCGCTTGAAAAAATCGGGGTCAATCTTGTTGATTTCTTGGGCAAACAAGTCCATAATCATTTGTACACGTTGCTGTCTTCTGTCCAGACGCCTGCGCGCAACGCGAAAGTTTCTCCGTTCAGCAGCAAGTTGCGCTTCGTCAAATAACGTGACACCCCACATGGGTTCGCCTTTGTATTTGCACAGCTCGTAATTCTCCGCCGTTACCGCATAACCGACGGAGTTGCTTCCAATATCAATCCCTACGTAATAATTTTTGTGTTTTTCCACGTTGACAAACACTCCTTTTTGTGATAATATCACATTGTAGTTTATGTCCCTTATAAATTACACTACGAGTTCAAATAAAAGAATTTTCAAGTCGTCGGCTTTGCCGATCACGCAGCGTGCGTATGAAATTGACCTCTTCGGAGGTCTTTTTTATTTTCCGGTCGGATAAAAAGCAAAGCCGCTCGCAGGAGGCAGAGCGGCTAATGACACAAATTTATTCGGTTTCCTGGTCGTCTTCTAGCATGGCAACCGCGTTGAGCGTAACGATTCGCGCACCACTGTTGCTTACGTTGTTAAAGGTGATCTGACCGCCGCAAATGGGGCAGGCGGGGCGTACGGTATCCTCTGCCGCACGGACGGGGATGGATAGTCCGCGCTGGCTTGCGATACAGGCGCGCTGATGTCCGGACAAAACCTCGCCGTGACCACATTCGCACAACGCAACGGAAATCGGTCGCATTTGTTCCTTTTTACTGCACATGGCCTTGTACAGCTTTGGACAGTACAAAAGGTCGTTGGTGGCGAGCTTCCCGGAAGAACAGGAAAAGTCATCCACCACGTTAAGAGAGCATTTACCGGTTTTCAAGAAGTAACAGGTGTTCTTATTCAAATTGATGGTCAAATCGACCGTACCCTTAGGAGCGCTCATGGGATTCACCTCAAGCCTAAAATTATATTTAGTATAGCACATTTTCCGGCGTTTGCCTATATGTTTTTCAAAAATTTTCATATTTTACTGAAATTATTGCCTTTCGGTCATTTTTTCTACTGATAAACTTTCAAAACGGTGGAAAAGTAATGTTCGGAGGGTTCTTTATGAAGAAAACAGTGCAGTGGATATGCGGAGCTTTAGCTGTGCTTTCTGCCGTGGTATTATTCGGTATTGGCTATTGGAACGAACGTCTGCCTGATCGATATTACGTTGAACAGGGAAAACTGCTGCAAATCGATGAAGCGATAACCGCACGGGCGGCAGGCTCCGAGGCGCAAGCCGTCAGTGCCAGCACCGGTGAATCCTATACGGCGGTTTTGAAATGGTGGGGGATATTTCCGGTTAAAACCGCCTCGGTGACGGTGGTTGAACAACCGGTCGTCGTGTTGGGCGGTATTCCTTTTGGGGTAAAGCTGTATACCGACGGCGTTTTGGTGGTATCGCTGTCTAACGTGGACGGAAGCACCGGCACCTTTAGCCCGGCACGCAATGCCGGTTTGAAGGTTGGTGACCTGATTATCTCGATTAACGGAATCGCAGTATATACCAACGAGGAGGTAGCGGAGCTGGTGAAACGTTCCGGCGGAAAAACCATGGTGATGCGTATTCGCCGCGGCAGCGTGGAATCGGAGCTCCGTTTTTGCGCCGTAAAATCAAAAAACGAGGCGTGCTACAAGGCGGGAATATGGGTACGCGATAGCTCGGCAGGCATTGGAACGGTCACGTTTTACGATCCGGAAACCAACATGATCGCCGGCTTGGGGCACGCCGTCTGTGACGTCGATACCGGCGACGTCATTCCCATCGCTTCCGGCGAGATCGTACCGGCGCGGATTTACGGCGTTACCAAAAGTCAAGCGGGGATTCCGGGCGAGCTGCGCGGCGGCTTTGAAGCGGGAAGCTATGGGGCGCTCCTGCTGAATGGGAGCTCCGGCGTATATGCCGTATGCAAAAACGACGGCATTTCCGGAGAAAAAATCGAAGTAGCGTTGAAGCAAAACGTCAAAGAGGGCGAAGCAAAAATATATACCACGATCAACGGAAGTAAAGCCGGGTGGTACGATATACGTATCACGCAGGTGAAGTATCACGACGACAACGCCGTGCGCAACATGATCATCGAGATCACCGACTCCGAGCTGTTAAAAGCCACAGGAGGTATTGTACAAGGCATGAGCGGCAGTCCGATCGTTCAAAACGGCAAGCTGGTCGGTGCCGTTACGCACGTGCTGGTCAACGATCCCAAAAAGGGATATGCCATTTTTGCCGAAAATATGCTGGAAACCGCGCAACGGATTGCGTCCAAGCAGCTCGATGAGGCCGCGTAAGCCGATACGCCCGACAAATCCGTATTGTTTCTTGTAAAAAGATGCCGCGTCTCTCACGATACTTGAGAGGCGCGGCATTGCTTTAAGTTTCTTCAAAGGCCGCCTTGCGCGAAAAGATTTTATAAATCTCTTCCGGAGAGAATTTCGCTTGACGGTCGTAGGTATATAAACCGTTTTGCTCTTGCTCCACGTCGGTCAACTGCGTATAGCATAAGCCAAACATCAGCGGATTATCCAGCAATACGTCCGTCAGCCCTTTTAACCGTTCCCGATATTCCTGCGGCGTTTTCGGTGCATCGCCGTAGCCCCATCCGCTTTGATCCTCCGTCCAGCGAATACCGCCGTATTCGCTGACAAAGAACGGAGAAATTCCGTCGTATTGCTGGCGCTTGGCAAGTGCACTCGGAAAATCAAAGAAATTGCTCTTGCCAAGCGGTTCGTAGTTTTTGCGGAATTCTTCCACGTTTTGCGTATAGTCGTGAAGATCGTAAATATCCGTTAATACGTGCATGTTGCCGCTGGTATCGATACAAGGGCGTGTAGGATCGGCGGCTTTCGTTGCTAAATATACCGTGCTTAGCAGAGGATCGTGTTGCTGTTTTCCGTCAATGTCCCACGTTTCGTTGAAGGGGCACCACCCGATAATGGCCGGATGATTAAAGTCCCGATCGATTTCCTCCAGCCATTCCGGAAGAATACCGTAAATACTGTCAGCGTAGGTGTGATTCAACCCCCAATTGGGATATTCGCCCCACACGATATACCCCAAACGATCGCAGTGATATAAAAACCGCTCTTCAAATATTTTTTCATGTAAGCGTGCGCCGTTAAAGCCCATGGCCAAAGAACGCTCAATATCGGCAATCAGTTCCGAGCCGGAAGGCGCCGTATAGATGCCGTTCGGATAAAATCCCTGATCCAATACCAGCCGCCGGAAGATTGGCTTTTCGTTAATCAAAAAGCGATAACCGTCAAGACGGAGCGAACGCAAGCCAAAATAGCTTTGCACGCGATCGTCTCCGAACGTAAGCTCCAGATCGTACAAATTGCCTTTTCCGACTTCCCCAAGGTGCTTTTCCGATAACGGAACGGCAAGTATCGCTGCACCGCCCTGAGAAAACACTTCCCCCGTGCCGACGGGCTTTCCTTCAAAAAAGGCCTCTGCACGAAACGTGCTTCGCCCTGTAGGGTAGCATGGATTGTTAATAAATCGTTTTCCGGATCGGTGTAATATTTTACGCCGGCAATGTGATTGTCCGGCATAAACTCCAGCCAAACGGTTTGCCAGATTACCGTGGTTCTGGTGTAATAGCATTCATATGATTCTGGCTTGCTGCTTTGCTTGCCGGAGGGGATCAGGCGGTCTGTGGTATCATCCAAGACGTGCACCGTCACGTTATTTTCACCGACCACAATATAGTCGGTAACGTCGAAGGAAAAAGAAACGTAGTCGCCGCGATGCGTGCCGCAGCATTTGCCGTTGATATAGACAATGGCTTCATAATCTACCGCGCCGAAGTGAAGCCGCACACGTCCGTTGCGTTGCTCCCGGCTGATCGCAAATGAACGCTGATACCAAACCGATTTCATAAAATCCGATCGTCCGATCCCGGAAAGTGAGCTTTCCGGGCAAAAGGGAACCGGAATTTTTAAATCGAAGGAAAGCGGCTGCCCGACCGTCCCCCGCGTTGCTTCGTCCTCATTTGAATCCACGTTGAAGCTCCAGCTTCCGTTTAGGTTACACCAGCTTTCGCGCATAAATTGCGGCTTCGGGTGTTCCGGTCTGAAAATCATAAGTAGTCTCCACCTTTTCGTAATCATTCAGGTTATCCTTGCCATTCCGGTTTGATTATATTATAACAAGTTATATCCTTCGGATAAATACACTTTATAAAAAGTGAGGAAAATAAGTTGAACGAGTTTTTGAAGCCATTCGCCGGCGCGGATGACGGGATGCCGCTTTACGTTGAACTGGCAGGTATTACCTATCCTGATACCACCTATCGCATTTCGCGTAACAGCTCGGAAGTGCTGGTTATAGAATACGTATTGGATGGCCGTGGCTACGTGGTGCTGGACGGAAAAACCTATCCTGTAACGAAGGATACCATCTATTGCTTGCATCCGGGCGCCTGTCATCACTACTATGCCGATAGCAACGATCCGTTTTCTAAAATTTTTCTCAACATTTCCGGCAGCTTTTGTGAACAACTGTTGTTGGCATACCACCTGTCGGACTTTCATTTCTTTGAAAATACCGACTTAAAGCCGGTGTTTCAAAGAATCTAAACCGTCATTCATGGCGACAAAACGGACAGCGAGATGCAATTTGCGTTGCAGGGGATTGTATTGGAAATTTTTTCCTGCCTGGTCGTTTCCTCGTTACACTGCCAAACACAGTGCGGAAGCGCTTCGGCTGAAAAACTATCTGGATTCACACGACGAAACGCTGGTGCACGGGGAAGAGCTCGCCGCCTGCATATTTCGTTCACAGGATTATTGTCAAAAGCTGTTTATTCGAGAGTTTCGTACAACGCCCTACGCCTACCAGCTGAACCGGAAAATGCAAATTGCCAGACAATTGTTGGTCGGCACCTCGTTGTCGGTAGGAGAGATTGCCGAAAAGCTCGGTTACAGCGACAGCAACTATTTTTCCAACCTGTTTTTGAAAAAATGCGGTTGCCGACCGTCCGCCTATCGGAAAGGCGGACAATAAGACGGTTTTTGCGGATTTTACGCTACTTTTTCTTTACAAATCCGGTGGATGCTGATATACTCTTTCTGTTGAAAGGAGGCGCATTTCCATGAAATTAACCATCACCGACGTAAGAAAGCATCCGGGCGACGCGGCGTTTTTGCTGGATGACGGCGCTACCTCGATCCTGTACGATACCGGCTTTGCCTTTACCGGCGACGCCTTGGTCGAAAATGTTCGGGCGGTATTGGGCGAGCGTAAGCTCGATTACTTGTTTTTAACACATTCCCATTACGATCACGTGCTGGGTGCACCGTACGTTTGCGCTCACTATCCCGATGTGCAGGTGATTGCCGGTGAACATGCCGCTGAAGTATTTGCCAAACCGTCTGCACGGGCGCATATGCGTGATCTGGATCGCAAATTTGCCGTACAATGCGGTGTGACCGAGTATACTGACCGTGTGGACGAATTGCGAGTTGACACCGTTGTGCGCGAAGGCGACGTGATCCATGCCGGCGACATGGATTTTACCGTGGTCGAGCTTCCCGGACATACCAAGTGCTCAATCGGCTTTTACCTTGCTTCGGAAAAGCTGCTGCTCAGCTCCGAAACGTTGGGCGTTTACGACGGGGGAGACATTGTCTTTCCGCTGTATTTGGTCGGCTATCATGCGGCTTTGGAATCAATTTCCAAGGTGGAGGCCATGGCAATCGATACGCTGTTGTTGCCACACTACGGCTTGTTGAATCACGAAGAAACGGCGTTTTATTTGGCAAATTGCCGCAAAAGCGCTACGGAAACCGCAAACGAGATTTTAGAGATTTTGAAAAACGGTGGTACCCACGACGACGCTGTGGCATACTTTAAGAAAAAGTTTTACCGTGGCAACGTTCCAACCATTTATCCGATCGACGCCATGATGGTCAATACCAATCATCTGGTCAGTGTGATTGAACGTGAATTATATCACGCCGAAGTGTGAGATTTCCTCATGTAAAGCGGACGTAACGAACCGTCGTTACGTCCGCTTTTTCTATTCTGCCGCAGAAAAGCGATCGAGGCGAATTTTAATATTTCGGACACATGTTTTTGTTGTATTGCATGAAAAACTATGCTATACTGTATAAAGAGAATATTTTGCTGTACGAGGTGAAACTATGTCAAAATTAACCGCAGATTTGAAAACGTTGCGCTGGCAAAATTTCGTGTTGCTGTTTTTTGCCGGTTGTATCAACGCCTTTGGTGTTACCGTGTTTTTGGCGCCGGTAAATTTGTATGACAGCGGTATTTCCGGTACGTCGATCCTGCTGTCACAAATCACGCCGGAGTACATGTCGTTGTCACTTTTTTTGCTGATTTTGAACATACCGCTGTTTTTATTCGGCCTCAAGCGACAAGGGGCCGCCTTTACAGTGTATTCCTTGTTTTCTGTGGCGGTGTATTCCATCGCTGCCTGGATGATTACCGACGTTTTGCCCGTTGACGTTAGCATAGCTTCACCGCTTGCTGGGCAGGATTTGCTGTTGTGCGCGTTGTTCGGTGGCATCATTTCCGGCATCGGCAGTGGTATGACAATCCGCTATGGAGGCGCCATCGACGGCGTTGAGGTTATGGCGGTTATCTTTTCAAAGCGGCTCGGCATCACCGTCGGCACCTTTGTGATGATCTATAACGTGATTTTGTACGTTGTTTGCGGCGTCTTAATTCACAGTTGGATTTTGCCCTTGTATTCCATCGTTACTTACGCCGCCGGCTTGAAAACAGTCGATTTTGTGGTGGAAGGCTTTGACCGTTCAAAAGAGGTCATGATTATCACGAGCAAGCCGGATGAGATCAGTCGGGCGCTGATGGCGGAGTTCGAATGCGGTACCACCAAAATTGCCGCTACCGGCGGGTATTCCAACGCCGATAAAACGATCGTCTATTTTGTTGTCAACCGTTTTCAAATCGCCAAAATGCGAAATATTATTCATGCGTTTGATCCGGGTGCGTTCGTAACAATCAGCGACGTTGCCGACGTTTTCAAAAGCAACGATTAAGAAAGTTGGTAGCTATGAAAGCCTTGTTTTTCGACTTCGGACGAACGCTGGTGGAGCATCCGGAGGATGGCGTTGGACTGGAAATCGTGAAAGAAACCGGCGTTACCGATGAGGAGGATGCCAGGCTGATCCGCGACGCGGTCTTTTCTGTCAGCAAGTATGCTAATTTTATCGACGAAGGTTCCATGTCGCGCGAAACGTATAAGGAGCTTCTGTCCCACGACGTTCCGGAGCGTTTAGTTCTGTATGCTTTGCAGGCGGCCGACTATCCCATCAGCCGGTTGCCGATGATCCCCGGTATGAAGGAGCTTCTTGCTCGGTTGCGGCGCAACGGCTTTTCTCTGTATATCACCTCCAATCTGGATGAATACCACGCCGATCAAATGCCGAATACCGAGGTAGCGCGCTATGTTGACGGTATGATTTTTTCTTCCAAAATCAAGGTTCGCAAGCCGTTTCCGGAGTTTTTCCACGCCGCACTTTCCACATTTCACGTGAAAGCCGAGGAGTGTCTGTTTATCGACGATTTGGAGGAAAACGTTCGTTGCGCCGAGCAATGTGGTATTCGCGGCTTTGTGTTCCGCGGCAGTGCCGCAGAAGCTGAGCGGTTTATTGATGCCTGCTCGCAGAAAGCGTGAGTGCTTGACAGTTTTCGTAGCATTTGATATACTATATAATGCCTGACATTAAGTTTTGCTTGCAATTCTGCCTGAAAGGTGTTACCAAATCCACAGGGTATTTTTGGTCACACCGTTGGTGTGACCATTTTTTATAACGAAACGGAGGAAACACGATGGAAAACCGCGTTGCCGTCATGAGCATCATCGTTGAAAACAAGGAGTCGGTAGAGCTGCTGAACGCCCTGTTTCACGAATACGGCGAGTATGTGATCGGGCGTATGGGCATCCCGTATCATAAGTATCGTATCAATATCATCTCCCTGGCGATTGATGCACCGCAAAATACGATTGCCGCCCTTGCCGGTAAAATTGGGAATTTGGACGGCGTTAGTGTAAAAACCGCTTATTCCGGCTTTGAAGGCCATGACTAACGCGACACGGCAACTGATCGATACGCTGGAGCAAACTAACACGCTGTCCGTCGAGGAGTATGAACGGCTGGTCGTTGGGTATTCGCCGGAGCTTTCCGCTTACGCGGCGGAGCGTGCGGATGTTGTTCGACGTCGCGCATTTGGAAATCAAGTGTATGTCCGCGGATTGATCGAAGTGAGCAATTACTGCCGAAACGATTGCTATTATTGCGGTATCCGCCGCTCCAACGCCCGGTGTGATCGCTATCGCTTGACGCCGGGACAGATTGCGGCGTGCTGTGACGAGGGATACACGCTCGGATTCCGCACGTTCGTCTTGCAGGGAGGGGAAGGGTGCTTTTCTGCACAGGAGCTTGCCACGATCGTTCGTGCCATCAAGCGGGCACATCCGGATTGTGCGGTTACGCTTTCCTTTGGTGAATACTCCGCCGATGAGTACCGTCAAATGCGCGAAGCCGGAGCCGATCGCTATTTATTGCGCCACGAAACCGCCGATTGCGTTCACTACGCACAACTGCATCCGGACGATATGTCGTTTGAACGTCGCATGAACTGCTTGCGTGAGCTACGCGCTCTCGGTTTTCAGGTCGGATGCGGTTTTATGGTCGGTTCGCCGTATCAAACCGCGCGTCACCTTGCCAACGATTTGAAATTCGTGGAGCGGTTTTCACCGGAAATGTGCGGCATCGGTCCGTTTATTCCACAGCAGGATACGCCGTTTGCCGCCTGTCCTGCCGGAACTGCCGATCTAACCGTATATCTTCTTTCGCTGTTACGGCTGATGTTGCCATCGCTGCTGTTGCCGGCTACGACGGCTCTCGGTACCGTGGAACGTGACGGACGCGAGCGCGGACTGCTTGCCGGTGCCAACGTGCTGATGCCCAACCTGTCGCCGGCTTCGGAAAGAAAAAAGTATGCGTTATACGATCACAAGCTGTCGAGCGGCGACGAGTCTGCACAGGCGGTTGCTCATTTACGCGACAGCGTTCGTCAAATCGGCTATGAAATTGTTGTCAATCGGGGAGATCACCCCGATCGGGTATTATCTTGAAAAGAGGAAGTAACGATGGCTATGTATGATCCCCATTCTCTGAAAGCAGAGGAATTTATCAACCACGAAGAAATCTTGGATACCTTACGGTATGCCGAAGAAAACAAAAACAACGTGGCGCTGATTGACGCGATTTTGGGAAAGGCTCGTCCGAAAAAGACGGAGGGCGGCGTACACTGCGAGGGGCTGACGCACCGAGAAGCATCGGTCCTGTTGGCGTGCGAAATTCCTGAAAAAATCGAGGAAATGTATCGGCTTGCCGAGGAAATCAAGCTGGCTTTTTACGGAAACCGCATCGTCATGTTTGCACCGCTGTACCTGTCCAACTATTGCGTCAACGGTTGCGTCTACTGCCCGTATCACATGAAAAACAAGCACATTGCCCGAAAAAAGCTGACCCAGGATGAGGTTCGCCGCGAGGTGATTGCTCTGCAGGATATGGGACACAAGCGTCTTGCCATCGAAGCCGGTGAAGACCCGGTAAACAACCCGATTGAGTATATTTTGGAGTGCATTAACACCATTTACTCCGTTCATCACAAAAACGGTGATATTCGCCGAGTCAACGTGAATATCGCCGCCACCACGGTGGAGAATTACCGCAAGCTGAAGGAGGCCGGCATCGGCACCTACATCCTGTTCCAGGAGACCTATCACAAAAAAAGCTATCTGGAGCTGCATCCCACCGGGCCGAAGCACGACTACGATTATCACACCGAAGCGATGGATCGCGCCATGGAAGGCGGGATCGACGACGTTGGTTTGGGCGTACTGTTCGGCTTGGAAATGTACAAATATGAGTTTGCCGGTTTGCTGATGCACGCCGAGCATCTGGAGGCTGTTCATGGAGTCGGACCGCATACGATCAGTGTACCGCGGCTCAAGCGCGCCGATGACATTGATCCGGATACGTTTGATAACGGCCTGAGCGACGAATTGTTCGAAAAGCTCATTGCCTGTATCCGCATTGCCGTACCGTATACCGGCATGATCATTTCCACCCGTGAGAGTCAGGAGGTGCGTGCGCGCGCCTTACAACTGGGTATTTCGCAGATCAGCGGTGCTTCGCGCACCTCGGTCGGCGGTTACACCGAGGAAGAGCGTCCTCACGATTCCGAACAATTCGACGTATCGGATCAACGCACGTTGGACGAAGTCGTTTGCTGGCTGATGAAACTGGGCTTTATTCCGTCGTTCTGCACCGCCTGTTACCGTGAAGGTCGTACCGGTGATCGGTTTATGTCGTTGTGTAAAACCGGACAAATCCAAAACTGCTGTCACCCCAACGCTTTGATGACGTTGACCGAATATTTGACGGACTATGCCGGCGATGAAACCAAGCGAGTCGGCTTTGAGCTCATTGAGAAGGAATTGGAACAGATTCCGAAACCGAAGGTGCGTGAGATTGCCACACAGCATATCGAGGACATCAAGTCGTCCAATCGGCGTGATTTCCGTTTTTAAGTAAAGGAGAAACTCGGAATGGGACTGAGCGAGCAGGTGTCTGCCGAGCGTGAGCACGTTGGCTTTTTCGGCTTGCGAAACGCCGGAAAATCCAGCGTAGTCAACGCGTTTACCGGTCAGGAGCTGTCACTTGTGTCGGACGTGAAAGGCACCACGACGGACCCGGTAAAAAAAGCCATGGAGCTGTTGCCGCTGGGACCGGTGGTGATTTTGGATACGCCCGGTATCGACGACGAAGGAGAGCTTGGCGCTCTCCGCATCCGCCGCGCCATGCAAACGCTGAATCTTTGCGATATAGCGGTGCTTGTCGTGGACGCAACACGTGGTATCTCGTCACACGACACCGAGCTGATTGATGCCTTTACCTCGAAGAAAATCCCGTATTTGGTTGCTTATAACAAAACAGATTTGCTGGACGTCGTGCCGCCGGACACCACCGGCGAGCGGTATGTCAGTGCAAAAACCGGATATGGTATAACGGCGTTGCGTGAGGCGGTTGCACAGTTGGTTCGTTCCGAAGGGGAGACCAAGCGTTTAATCGCTGACTTGTTGTTGCCTCAGGATACCGTGGTTTTGGTGGTGCCGATCGATTCTTCGGCACCCAAGGGACGCTTGATCTTACCGCAACAGCAGACCATTCGGGACGTTTTAGAGGCAGATGCCACGGCGGTGGTTACCAAGGATACACAGCTTGCCGAAACGTTACGGAAGCTCGGTAAAGCTCCGCGCCTTGTCGTCGCCGATTCGCAAGCGTTTGGCCGGGTTTCCAAAATCGTTCCCGCATCCGTTCCGTTGACCTCGTTTTCTATTCTATTTGCACGGTACAAGGGCGAGCTGGAAGCGTTGGTGCGCGGTGCCGCGCAGTTGGATGCTTTAGCCGATGGGGATACCGTTCTGATTTCCGAGGGGTGCACGCACCATCGTCAGTGCGGCGATATCGGCACGGTAAAGCTCCCGGCTTGGATTCGACAGCACACCGGCAAAAATATTTGCTTTGAATTTACTTCCGGCGGCGATTTTCCTGACGATCTCTCGCCGTATGCGCTGGTGGTTCATTGCGGCGGATGCATGCTGAACGAGCGCGAAATGAAGAGCCGCTTACGTCATTGCACCGATAGCGGTGTGCCGATTACCAACTACGGCATGACGATCGCGCATATACACGGCATTTTGAAACGGTCGTTGGAACCGTTTTCCGTAGAACTGGGTTGTGGTGCGGAGGAACAGGTATGAGCCGCTATTCGGAATATTTTCAAAACCACCGGTGCGAGTATTTTCCGTGCCACTCCGTGAACGGCGATTTTTTCAACTGCTTATTTTGCTATTGTCCGCTCTATCTTTTGGAGGATTGCGGCGGAGGCTATACCTACACGGCGGCTGGAATTAAGGATTGCTCGGCATGCCTCATCCCCCATAAAGAGGGCGGCTACGCCTACGTTTTATCCAAGCTGAACGCCGCTGTAACCGGCAAGGAAGCTCAAAAAGATCAAGGAGGACCCCACGATGCGTGAAATCGCTGTTGAACGCATTATCGATTCTGTAAAACGACTGTGCATAGAGGCAAACTGCCATTTGAGTGAGGATATGAAGGCTTGTATTTCCGCTTGCCGCAACAGCGAGCCGTGGCCGCAGGCGGCGGAGGTTTTGGACCGTATCGTTGAAAACTACCGTATTGCGGACGAAACCGATCAGCCGATCTGCCAGGATACCGGCGTCGCCTGCGTATTTTTGAAGATCGGTCAGGAGGTACATATCGTTGGTGGCGATTTGACCACGGCGATTAACGAAGGTGTGCGTCGCGGTTACCGCGACGGGTATCTGCGCAAAAGCGTCGTGCGTGACCCGTTGGATCGTGTGAACACCGGTGATAACACACCGGCTATGCTATACACCGAAATCGTCCCCGGCGACAAGCTGGAAATCACCATAGCGCCCAAGGGCTTCGGAAGCGAAAACATGAGCCGAATCGCCATGCTTCGCCCCTCTGACGGCATTGACGGCGTGCGCGATTTTATCGTCAACGCCGTCGAACAGGCCGGCTCCAACCCCTGCCCACCGATCGTCGTGGGAGTCGGGATCGGCGGCACGTTCGATAAAGCGGCGTATTTGGCAAAAAAAGCACTGTTGCGTCCCGTGAACGAGCGCCATCCTGAGCCGTTTTATGCCGCTTTGGAGACAGAACTGTTAGAACGGATCAATCGGTTGGGAATCGGCCCACAGGGCTTTGGCGGCATGACCACTGCTCTGGCAGTGAATATCGAGACGTTTCCAACCCACATCGCCGGATTGCCGGTGGCGGTCAATATCAACTGCCACGTTACACGCCATAAAACGGAGGTGCTGTAATGCCTATTTCTGTTCAAGCTCCGCTGAACCGTCAAGAAGCAAAAAAACTGAAAGCCGGGGATAGCTGTCTGTTGTCCGGCGTGATTTATACCGCGCGGGATGCCGCTCATAAGCGGCTGTGTGAGCTGGTGAAGCAGGGGAGGAAACTTCCTTTTGACGTGCGAGATGCCGTGATTTACTTTGTTGGTCCTACGCCGGAAAAACCGGGACAGGTCATCGGCTCTGCCGGGCCAACCACCTCTTACCGCATGGACGCGTACAGCCCTATTTTGATTGAGCAGGGCCAAACCGGCATGATCGGCAAGGGAAAACGCGGCCCGGAAGTAATCGAAGCGATGAAAAAGCACGGCGCGGTGTATTTCGGCGCGATCGGCGGTTGCGGTGCCTTGCTATCGCGCTGTATCAAAAAATCCGAGGTCATTGCGTATGACGACCTGGGGGCTGAAGCCGTCCGGCGACTGGAGGTCGTGGATTTTCCGGTCGTCGTCGTCATCGACAGTAACGGCAACAACCTATACGAGATCGGCCGAGCCAACTATTTGGCACAACGTTGAAACCGCGCTCCGGGATTTGACGGAAAGCATTGCAAAATTTTGTCAACTGTGCTATGATGCTGTCATAGAATTTTCAATAGAGCTATCAGCAAAAGAGGTTTGTACATGATCTGCAACACCATTTTAGAAGCTATGGGGAACACACCGATGATCCGCCTTCAGCGTATGACCGATGAAAACGACGCCGAAATTTTGGTGAAGTTCGAGGGCCTTAACGTGGGCGGCTCCATTAAAACTCGTACAGCGTACAATATGATCGTCGATGCCGAAAGACAAGGGTTGATTCACGAGAATACGATTATCGTGGAGCCGACGAGCGGCAATCAGGGGATCGGTCTGGCCTTGGTCGGTGCGGTGCGCGGGTATCCGGTTCGCATCATCATGCCGGATTCCGTCAGCGAGGAACGCCGCAAGCTGGTACAGCAATACGGTGCCGAAGTCGTTTTGGTGCACGATGCCGGAAACATCGGTCTGTGTATCGAAGAATGTTTGCAGTTGGCATTGAAAATGAAGGCGGAGGACCCGAACGTTTTTGTACCGCAGCAGTTTGAAAATCCTGCGAATCCGGCCGCTCAACGTATGGGAACGGCCGCGGAGATACTGGAGCAGGTCAACGGACCCATTCACGGGTTCTGTTCCGGGATCGGCACCGGGGGAACCATTACCGGTATTGGCGAAGTGCTAAAGCAGCACAATCCCGATATGACCGTTTGGGCGGTAGAACCGGAAAATGCGGCCATTTTGTCGGGCGGTTCGATCGGTACGCATCTTCAAATGGGGATCGGGGATGGGATCATTCCCGCTATTTTGAATCAGACGATTTACGACGACGTTTGCATTATCAAAGACGAGGAAGCACTGCAAACCTCCAAGGATTTGGCCGCCAAAGAAGGAATACTTTGCGGCATCAGCAGTGGTACCAACGTTGCGGCGGCACTGCGCCTTGCCAAACGGCTTGGAAAAGGAAAAACCGTTGTTACCGTATTGCCTGATACGGCTGAACGGTATTTTTCCACACCGTTGTTTGAATAATCAATATTACCACTATTTTCAACCAAATATTTTGAAATAATTCAAGAAAACCCTTGACAAATGATGAGGTGCCGTAACGAAGGTTTTGAAAATAAGTTGTAAAGACAATCGTT
>CAYMHR010000007.1:0-55229 GCA_964390295.1 uncultured Eubacteriales bacterium | reverse complement strand
CGTCGACCTCTAGCGTGACAGGCTAGCGTTCTAACCAGCTGAACTACCGGGCCATGATGACCGCAAACGCCTTGACGTCAGCGACGCTTTACATTATATCGTTTGTTGGCGTGTTTGTCAACAAGTTTTTTTGCAAAAATGCAGTTTTGTTTACTTTTTCGCAGAATCATCCGCTTCCGGGGCGCCGTTTAGCACCGCACACCGGCGAATCGAATCCGTCCCATAGCGTTCACGCAACGTATCCACCACCGATTCCAATTTTCCCATGCGCTCGCGCTCCTGCTGTGCTTCGGCATCAAACAGGCACAGTTGTTCCCCGTCGTTATCGTTTTCCAACCGACACGCCGCTACGGTAAGGCTTCGCACCGCCGTGCCGTTTTGCCAACATTCGCGTAGAAGAACCGATGCTTCCCGATACAGCTCCACGGCCAAATTGCTCGGCCGTGCCATAGAACGTTGCCGCGTTACAGATTTTAACGAGGGGAATTTCAACGTCAACTGGAGTGTATGGCAACGCTGACCGGCACGTCGTAACCGTGCGGCAACCGGTTCGATCAAATACAGCAAACCGCGGCGCAGTTCATCCTCGGTTTCCAGATCGCCGCGAAACGTCATACCGTTACCAACCGATTTAGCGTCCGGGCGATCACCGAACAAACGGACCGGCGACGGATCGATCCCGTTCGCACCGTCGTACAGTTGACCACCTGCCTTGCCGAGTGCTGCCACCAAACAGGTGCGATCTGCGGCGGCCAAATCACCGATGGTGTGAATTCCCATTTTGTGCAAGGTGGCTTCCGTAGAATGACCGACAAATAAAAAGCGAGACGTCGGCAACGGGTACAACAACGATTGATACGTTTCGCGGGATAATACCGTCGTTGCATCCGGCTTTTTGTAATCACTCCCCAATTTGGCAAGAGTTTTGTTAAAGGAGACGCCTACGGAAATCGTGATTCCTAATTCCTCACGAACGTGACGGCGTAACAGGTCTGCGATTGTCTTACCGTCGCCAAACAGGCGACGACTCCCCGTAACGTCCAGCCAGGATTCATCGATGCTAAACGGCTCTACACGGTCGGTATATTCGCAATACAGGGCGTTGATCTTGTGATAAAAATCATCGTACCGATCAAAATGCGGCGGAACCAGAACCAATTCGGGACACTTTTTCTTTGCTTGCCACACCGTTTCGGCGGTTTGAATACCGTATCGCTTGGCCGGCTCGTTTTTTGCCAGCACGATTCCGTGACGATTGGCCGGATCACCGCACACCGTCATGGGAACGTTCCACAACTCAGGACGATAAACGCACTCTACCGAGGCAAAAAAGCTATTGCAATCACAATGCAAAATACAGCGCTCCACGATTTCGCCTCCAAAATATCGAACGTTTGTTCTTGCTGTTTTAGTATATCACGACTGCCCCCGTTTGTCAAGAAAATCGTTGACAAGCACCCAACGCCATCGTTATACTGATTATAGATACGAAGGAGGCGTTTATATGTTTCAACAGGACTATTATGGATCGCTTGCCAACGGTGAAGAGGTATCGCAGCTCACGATATCCCGTGACCACGGCATCTCGGCATCGTTTATCACCTATGGCGCTACCTTAACCTCGCTCAGGGTTGGCGGAAAAGACGTGGTGCTCGGTTATAACTCGCTGAAGGAATATCAGCGGGATACTGCTTCCATTGGCGTTACCGTCGGGCGGTATGCCAACCGGATCGCTGACGGTCGTTTTTCACTCAACGGCACAACCTACGACGTGGGGCGTAACGAAGTTGCTCGTCACGGGCATCTTCACGGTGGGGCCATCGGCTTTCAAATGAAAAACTGGCGTTTGGAAAAGCATGATGAAACGTCTTTCACCCTATTGTTACACTCGCCGGACGGCGATATGGGGTATCCGGGAGCGTTGGCACTGCGTCTGCGTGTTGCACTGGATACTCCCTCCTCCCTGTTGTTAACCTATACCGCAGTTTCTGACCGAGATACGGTGATCAACTTCACCAACCACGCCTATTTCAACCTAAACGGATACGACGGCGGCGACGTGCTGGATACCGAGCTACAAATCCATGCCGACGAAATTTTAGCCGTAAACGAACGACTGATCCCCACTGGAGAACGTCTTTCCGTGGACGGTACGCCGTTTGATTTCCGCCAAAGCAAGCCCATCGGCCGCGATCTTCAGGCGGATCATCCGCAAATAGCAATCGGCGGTGGCTATGATCACAACTTCATTTTGGATCATGCCGTCGAGACACGTCACGACGTAACTGCTTACTCACCGTGTTCGGGAATCCGTATGCATTGTGACACCGATCAGCCAGGCTTACAGCTTTATACCGCCAACTTTTTAAGCACAGATTGCGGAAAAGGCGGCGCTATGACGCGGCATCAGGGCTTCTGTCTGGAGACACAGCATTTTCCCGATAGTCCCAACCACCCCGACTTTCCCACTACCGTGTTGCCGGCCGGAAAAATCTTTACCAGCTATACTCGCTATTCCTTTGAATAAAAGCGACTGTCAACGCCGATACTCCTAGCAAGGAGGCGTTAGTATGTCTGTTGAATTCAAAAACAGCGAGACCAAGATTAATTTAATGCGCGCGTTCGCCGGTGAAAGCCAGGCGCGGAATCGGTACACGTTTGCCGCCGCCGAAGCGCACAAGCAAAACTTGCACGTTGTGGAGGCTACATTCCTTTTCACTGCCGGGCAGGAAAAAGAGCACGCCGAGATTTTTTACAAGCATCTTCAGGAATTTGCCGGCGAAACAATCACCATCGACGGCGGGTTCCCCGTAGATTTCTCTCCTTCCGTCGTACAGCTTTTACGGCGAGCACATCACAACGAGTACGAAGAATATGCGGACGCTTACAAACACTTTGGTGAGAAAGCCGAGCAGGAAGGGTTTCCCAAGGTCGCCGCTTCCTTTTGCATGATCGCCGCCGTGGAAAAAACGCACGGCGACCGTTTTGGAAAGCTGGCAGACCTGTTGGAACAAAATAAACTGTTCGTTTCCGACGTGGAATGTCAGTGGATGTGCTTAAATTGCGGGCATATCTATTCCGGTACCGCAGTTCCGGAGCGCTGTCCGGTATGCGATCACGATAAAGGCTACTTCATTCGCCTGACGCTGGCACCGTATACCGACGCCAACACGTTATCCTAACGAAGCCGGGGCTTGCACTCACATGCAAGCCCCGGCTTTAATTATACGTCGCTGATAGAAACACACCCCGCCAGGCTACCACGCTGACCGCCGGTTACACGATGTGACCAGAACAGGTCAGGATGACACCTCGTGCACAGATCGGTTACCGTAATTTGATCGGCCGATAAGCCGGCTTGTATCAGAGTGCGGCGATTGATCTCCCAAAGATCAATATCGCTTTTTCCGTTTCCCAGATCGCGTGTACAATCACCGGCAAACTCAAAGGCTTCGGCAAAGGCGGCACGTACCGGTTCATCCACTTCGAAGCAACACGGGCCAATGGAGGGACCGATGGCCGCCAAAATGTTTTCCGGGCGGCATCCGTAGTCAGTAATCATGTGATCGATCATAACGGAGCCCATGCCTGCCACCGTGCCTCGCCAACCGGCGTGCGCCGTGCCTACCACGCGACGAACAGGGTCTGCAAAAAACAACGGCACGCAATCGGCAAATTGTGTGAACAGCACAACATCCGGCTCATCCGTCAATAACCCATCCACGTCCGTATATCCACGCTCGCGCCAAACGCCGCGTCCGCGATCGGCGGCAGTGGCGCGATACACTACAGTGTGATGCTCCTGTGCCGACACCACGGCGTGGCGACTATCCACGCCAACGGCTCGACAAAACCGATCGAAGTTTTCGCGCACCGACGAAGCCTCGTCGCCGCGCGTAAAACTCAAATTCATGCTCTCATAAATACCGCGGCTTACTCCGCCCAACCGTGTGGAAAATCCATGCCGTACAAACGGTATAGCATCGAACGACGGAAACGAATAATAAACGACGCCGTCAACGGTACGAGAAGTCAATGTGTTGCTCACCGGTAATTGCATAACGTTTCACCCGAAAATAGTGTACCACATCGAATTCTGTTTTTCAATCATATCTGAAAAATTGCTTTCAAAAGCAGCAACGTGATGACGCCGGGGACGCCCAAGGACATGCAAGCACCGGCGGAAAGCCAATTCACTCCCACGGAAACCCCGGTAAATGCCCCGGCAACGTTCACCGCCGCCAAAGCGCATCCGCCTTGCACCGCTCCACGAAACAAGCGCCGTACAGGCTTACCGCTTCGGAACGCCGCAATCAGCACCGCTATTCCACCTCCGGCACCAACGGCAATCAGAAGCCCTGTGATCCACCAAGTCATCTCTGCACCATCCTTTCAATCTATGTGTATGCAGATCGACGTAAAAATAACAAACCGCCCGTGCAAAATTTGCACGAGCGGTTTACGGTGACAAATTCAATTAGCCATAAACTTGGTAACAAGCATACCGATGAGCACTACCACGAAAAAAGCGATAGCAAGCCACTTTGTCCAGCGGGACAGCAACGCGTCCAGCGTGCGAGAGCGACCCTTATCCATGAAGGAATCCGAAGAACCGGAGATGGCGCCAATGTTGGATTCGCGTCCTTCCTGCAGCAGGATAATGGCAATGATAATTAAGGCAAGAACAATAATAACCGAGCCGATCACATACTCTAACGGTGACATAAAAGATCCTCCTTGACCATATATAAAAACTACGCCTATAATAATAACACACCATTTGCAAAAACGCAAGCACAATTTTTGCAGGCCGCTTTACGTATCTTTTGCAACGAAGTGGACAATCTAATAGCGGCGCAGATACATCGAGCTCTTGCGTTTGCCGTATCTGCCCCAATCACTGCCGGGCAACAAGCCCGGCAGTGATTCGTTTACAGCAGACTCATTTGCTCCCCGACGTCCTCGGTGGACAATACGGCACCGGCAGCCGGCAGATTTCGGGTTCGATAACGTGCCGGCTTGACGACCATAGTCTCTTCAAACGGGACGACCGATTCCAACCGATGCTGTCCCTTTAATGTCATAGCCTGTACACCCTGGGTATTACGCGTCGTTTTAACGGCGACCATGCCGGTGTGAACCACCAGACGACGTCCGGCGGTGGAGCTCAAGAAAAACTCCCGATCCTCCGGTATTTGAAACATGGCGACCAGCGGCGATTTGTCGGAAAAGGCACCGATCAGCTTACGCCGATTGGTTTTCGTGGCATAGGAAGAAAGCTCCACCTTGGCGACCTTACCGTTTTCAAAAAAGAACACCAAATAGCCGGAATAATCCGTAGTAACAGCCATATATACCGCCGTTTCTCCCGGCTCAAAGCCCAGCTTGCTGCCCACAAAATCGCCCAAAACGCTGGCCTTGCTGTCGGCAAAGTCCGCGGCACGCGATTTATATACCGTACCGGCATTGGTAAAGAATAACAGTTCTTGGCGATTATTGGTTTCGACCGTCTGTAAAATCCGGTCGCCCTCTTTCAGCTTGTGTTCTCCACTCATTCGCAAGGACTGCGGCGTAATCTTTTTGAAATAGCCCTCCGCCGTAAAGAACAAGGTGCACGGATAATCCGGTACCGCTTCCTCCACGGTCTCTTTTTCCACCTCTAAATCGGAAGCGTAAATTAACGAAGTACGACGCGGCTGACCGTATTTTTTCTCCACTGCACGCAATTCGTCGATAATAATCGCTTTGATTCGACGCGTGCTTTTCAGCGTCTCCTCCATGTCGGCAATTCCGTTTTCCAGCTTTTCCAGCTCATCCAAGCGCTTTAAGATGTATTCGCGGTTCAAGTGGCGCAACTTGATCTCCGCCACGTATTCCGCCTGCACTTCGTCAATACCGAAGCCGATCATCAAATTGGGCACAACCTCGGACTCCTCCTCGGTCTCGCGCACAATACGAATCGCCTTATCAATATCCAGTAAAATCTTTTGGAGGCCCTTTAACAGTCGCAGCTTATCCTTTGCCTTGTTCAAATCATAGACGACGCGACGACGCACTGACTCGATACGAAATGCAATCCATTCCTCCAACAAAGCACGCACGCCGAGAACCTGCGGAACCCCGGCAATCAAAACGTTAAAGTTACAACCAAATGAATCCTCCAACGGGGTTGCCGCGTACAGCTTGCTCATTAGCTTATCGGGATCGGCGCCACGCTTAAGGTCGATGGTAATCTTCAAACCGCTCAAATCGGTTTCGTTACGAATATCGTTGATCTCACGCAATTTACCGGCCTTCACCAGTTCCGTCACCTTGGAAACAATAGCTTCTACCGTGGTAGAATACGGAATTTGTGTCACGTCGATGCAGTTATTCGATTTATCGTAGGAATAAACGGCACGCACGCGCAGACTGCCCCGACCGGTCGCATAGATTTTCTCTAAATCCTCACGACGATAGATCAGCTGACCGCCGCTTGGAAAATCGGGTGCCTGCAAGGTGGCCAGCAAATCGTGATCCCGGTCTTTCATTAAAGCGATGGTCGTTTCACAGACCTCCTGCAAATTGAATGAGCAAATATTACTCGCCATACCGACGGCGATACCCAGGTTGTTATTGACAAGGATCGAAGGAAAGGTAACAGGCAACAGCGACGGCTCTAACATGGTGGAGTCGTAGTTATCCACAAAATCCACTGTTTCCTTGTCGATGTCGCGAAACAGCTCGGCCGCGATGGGAGCCAGCTTAGCTTCGGTATATCGGGAGGCTGCACATTCAATATCCGAGGAATAGGCTTTACCGAAGTTCCCCTTAGATTCCACGTACGGATGAAGCAGGGCTTCGTTACCGCGTGACAAACGCACCATCGTGTCGTAAATCGCCGCATCACCATGCGGATTCAAACGCATGGTTTGACCTGCAATATTAGCCGACTTGATCAAGCCGCCGTTCAACAGTCCCATGCGATACATGGTATACAGCAGTTTGCGATGAGACGGCTTAAAGCCGTCGATTTCCGGAATGGCACGAGACATGATCACGCTCATGGCATACGGCATATAGTTTTCACGCAACGTATCGGTAATGGCCTGCTGTTCTACCACGCCGGCACCGGCAATGTGAGCGTTCGGCGGCAGCTTTCCCACTTCGGGAGTGACAGTCGTTTTCTTTTTGGATGCCATTTCCGTTCCTCCTTACTCCAGGTCCAGCATATCGAGATATTCCGCACCGTGCTCGGAAATCATGCGTTTACGGCCGTCCAGATCGTCGCCCAGCAGTACGTCAAACAGGTACGCCGTTTCCTCGACGTCGCACGGATTGACCTTGACCAAGCGGCGAGTGGCCGGGTTCATGGTTGTTAACGACATCATTTCCGGTTCGTTTTCGCCCAATCCTTTGGAGCGCTGAATCGTGTACTTGGTGTCACCGATCTCGGCTAAAATTTCGGCTTTTTCCCGATCGTTATAGGCAAAATACGTGTCGGTTTTCGTATTGATCTCATACAAGGGAGTTTCTGCAATAAAGACGTAGCCCTTTTCGATGAGGGTCGGCGTTAAACGATACAGCATCGTCAATACCAAGGTGCGGATTTGGAAGCCGTCCACGTCGGCATCGGTACAAATAATAATTTTAGAGAACCGAAGCAGCGACAAATCGAAGGTTGCTAGATTTTTGTTGGATTTGGATTTTACCTCAACGCCGCATCCCATCACCTTTAGCAAATTGACAATAATTTCGCTCTTGAATATTTTATCGAATTCCGCTTTTAAGCAGTTCAAAATCTTACCGCGAATCGGGATGACCGCCTGAAACTCCGAGTTGCGCGCCTGAATACACGAGCCCATAGCCGATTTACCCTCAACGATAAACAGCTCGCGTTGCGTCACGTCGCGGGTACGGCAATCGACAAAGCCGGGCACACGGGAGGCTAAATCGTTACCGGATTGCAACGTCTTTTTCAAATTCAGCCGTGTGGTTTCGGCTTTTTCACGACTGCGCTTGTTAATCAATACCTGCTCAACCAAACGATCGGCCTCCGCTTTGTTTTCCAAAAAGTAGACCTCCAGATGATGTCGGAGAAACTCCGTCATGGCATCTTGGATAAACTTATTGGTAATGGCTTTTTTGGTCTGGTTTTCGTAAGAGGTTTGCGTTGAAAACGAAGAAGAAACCAACACTAAACAGTCTTGTACGTCCTGGAAGGTGATTTTACTTTCGTTTTTCAAATACTTTCCGTTTTGACGCAAATAGGCATCGATTTGTGCAACAAAAGCAGAGCGAACTGCCTTTTCCGGCGCACCGCCGTGCTCCAGCCAACTGGAGTTATGATAATACTCCAACAAGTTGATTTTGTTGGAAAAGCACAGTGCCACGTTGAATTTGACCTTATAGTCCTTCTTATCCTCGCGATCACGACCGCGCCGCTCGGCACTCCACACCTGAACGTCGGTCAACGAATTTTCGCCAACCAACTCGCGCACATAATCTTCAATACCGTTTTGGTAAATAAACTCTTCCGTTTCAAAGCTACGGCCGTGCTGTTCGCGTAAAATGAACAGCAAATTCGGATTAACGATCGCCTGGCGACGCAAAATATCCCGGAAATAATCCATGGGCACGGAAATATCGGTAAACACCTGCAGATCCGGCTTCCAACGGATCGTGGTGCCGGTATCCCGCTTGGCATACGGCTCCTTTTGAAGACCACCGATATTTTCGCCGCGCTCAAAATGCAAGGTATAGCGATAACCATCCCGGTGCACCTCCACGTCCATGTATTCGGAAGAATACTGGGTCGCGCAAGCGCCCAAGCCGTTCAAGCCCAAAGAAAACTCGTAGTTTTCGCTTTCGTTCGTATTATACTTACCGCCGGCATATAATTCGCAAAAGATCAATTCCCAATTGTAGCGTTGCTCTTTGGAGTTGAAATCCACCGGCATACCGCGACCGAAATCCTGAACTTCAAACGAACCGTCCTCGTAGCGAGTGGTAACGATCTTGTTTCCGTGTCCTTCACGCGCTTCGTCAATCGAGTTGGACAGTATCTCAAAAACGGCGTGCTCGCATCCTTCTAACCCGTCGGAACCGAAAATAACGCCCGGCCGCTTACGAACGCGGTCAGCGCCTTTCAGGGCTGTGATGCTTTCATTACCGTAGCCCGGCTTTTTTGATGCCATGCTGTATCCACCTTTACCAAATATTGAGTTCAACGTCTCTATTTTATACTATATCTAGACTTTTCGTCAAGTTTTCCGCAAAAATTTTTATCGTTTATCGAAACAGCTCTTGAAAAAGTGCGGAAACTTTCGTATGATATTCATCGAAGCCGTCACAACCGGGTGCCCGGCAACGTTCACGGTGGTCAAATTTTCGTCTTTGGAAGGCACTTTGTCCGGTTCACGTTGTCTAATCGTTAATTTTTTTTGAATGTTATGCAAATTCGTTGCATCTACGACAAAATCGCGCTACAATAGTATCGTCGAATTGCGACTAAAAACTTCGCAGAAAGTGTGACTGTATGTTTTTTTACGAAGGTCAGGCCTGTCCGGTGTGCGGACAACGTTTTTCAGAACACGATGATATTGTCACCTGCCCACAATGCGGCTGTCCTCATCATCGAAGCTGTTGGCAGGAAGAAGGGCACTGCCATTTTTCCGCTGATCACGGTACTGAACGCCAGTGGGCACAGACTGCCGATTCCCATCCATCTCAAAATTCTCAAAAATCCACCATTCCGCAAAAGGCATGTCCTTACTGTGGTCACGCCAATCCGGAGTTTGCCGAATTTTGCGCCCACTGCGGTCGGGAACTGGAGCACGGCGAATGGGAAAGCCAAAAAGCCGCTTCTTCCGCCCCACCTCCTCCGGTAGGCCAATATACTCCACCCTTCAGTGGCGGCTTCCGTCAACCGTTCCAAGTTCCCATCCAGGACCCCTATGGCGGCGTGCCGCGTACCGAAGAAATCGACGGCATCCCGGTTGACCAAATTGCGGAGCTAGTTGGCAACAATTCGTCGTACTATCTCCCCCGTTTTTATAAAATGACGCACGGTGGGTCCAAAATATCGTGGAACTGGTCTGCGTTTTTGCTGTCCAGCAACTGGTTGTTGTATCGCAAAAATCTGCTGTGGGGTATCGTTGCTTTCGTATTAGAAACCATCTTTCAAGTATTCAACAATATCAGTTTGGACACGTTAACGGTCGTTGATGAAGCCAATAATACCATTCTCTATTTGCCGATCGACACGATTTTGGCAAGCTCTCCAGCGAAGCTGATGCTTATCATTCTTTTCGTGGCATCGTTTGCGTTGCTGGCTCTCCGAATTTTCATGGGTATGTTCGGCAACTATATCTATTTACAAACCATTCTCAAAAAAGCAAAAAATCAACAGCAAAACCCTCAGCTGAAGTACGATCGTAGCTTTTTGAAAACCGGAGGCACCTCGTTTGCGTTAGCAATCGCGCCGGATTTGCTGTATTTGGCAGTTGAGTACATCCTGCTAATGGTCTCCATCCTCATATAAAACTTGATTTTTGAAACACAAAAGCGGCAGAAATACTGCCGCTTTTGCTTTGTCAGTCGAGCGATGGCTCGTCCGATGATTCCGACGGCAACGCACACGGAACACCATCCAGCATCGCGTGATACAACCGATCGTGCTCATCATAGTATAATTGTAAACAAAAAAAGGGACGTCCTGCCGCCAGTTCCTTCAAAAACAAGCGATCGCCCTGCCAGAGGCGCAACCGAGGGACCTGTTCTTTGGAAACCCACGCCAGTGTACCCTCCGGGCAATCCAAGCTCGGCTCACCGTTCCACTTGTCTGACGTAAACAAATAAATGCGCTCGTAATATCGGCAAGGAGTTCCGTGATAAAACTCGATCAGCGCGCGATATTGCCACTGCGTCAGCGTTACACCAAGTTCCTCGTTTACCTCGCGGTGCAGCGCCTCCAAGGCAGTTTCTCCCTGTTCCAGCTTTCCGCCAACGCCGATCCAATACCCGGCGTTGAGATCGTTTGGTTTACGGTCGCGGCGCATCATCAGCACGTGTCCGTCGCGTTCCAAATATGCCAATACCGTGTGGCACTGTGGTACGTCGGGTGACAAGGAACAATCGGTCGGTAACGCTTCCATCACACGTTCTCTCCCTTAACAAAGTCTGCTCTGCCGATCGCATCGTCACTCACGGGATGCGGTCGGCAGAGCTCTACGTTTTAACCAGTGCAATCAATAGGTCAGCGTGGTATAGGTGCGATCTACCAGAGCGTCGGTGAAATTGCTTCCAACACGCACCAGATGAATCCGGCGCTTTTCCGAATCCAGTGCCACTACCGTGATGCAATCCTCCGCCTTGGTATCACGCTCACGCGGAAGGTCACAACCGAAATTCTGCCAATCGTCGTTGGCCGTTGCGGCGAAGGCGACGATATTCTGCTCCGGATACACGGCACTTTTGGCTACAACGTCCCGATGTACGTGACCGATCAAGTAGGTAACGAAAACGCCTTCACCACGTTTGGTAAAATCCGCATCTACTGTCAGTGTCGGCAAAAAGGCATATTTTTCGACCGGTGCATAGGCTTTCTGCAAACGCTCGCCCTTGCACCAGGCGTGAATAATATCCGGTACCAAATCGTTTTTTCCATACAGCGGTTCTTCGGTATCCAACCCGCCACGCTCCTGAGTAAAGTTGCAATCCACCTTCACCGCGTTATCCGGGAACCCGTGCCGCGAAACGATGACCTGATACCCTTCCGGAACGGCCGCCAACGTTTTTATCAACCAGTCAACCTGTTCTTGATCCAGACACTCGGCACCGCGCGAAATCAGAAAATCCCCGTTTTCATCGCGATCCTCCGGTGCCATATAATTATCCAGCATAATCAAGGTCACTTTATATTCGTCCCAATTCACGGCATAGTAGGTCTTATCCATATCGGAAAAGCCGATTTTGGTGCGCGTGGTACGGATAAACTTCTCCAGAACCTCCGCCTTGGTTCCGGAGATTTCTTTTTTGGCGCTGTTACCGCCGTCGTGGTTTCCTACAATCGTATAAAAAGGCTTTTTCGAGGAATTCACCGCCAGATAATACCACGAAGCATCGTTTTCCACGTGGTTGGCGCCCTGAATATCGCCCAAACAAATGCCGCAATCCAGCGCCTCCATATCGTTCAGGTAATCCACGGCGCTTTGCATCTGCTTGGCACAGCGGTGAATATCCGTCGTTACCAGCATGGCAAACCGTTTCGGCTTTTTTTCGCCGTGCCCGTAGACGCCGACGTTGGCGGCGGCATTCACGATATGCTCGACGTCCTTGTTGCGGCGTATAATTGCACTTTCAAACTGACTCATACTAGCATCTCCTCGTTAAAAATATGTATTTTACTCCGCCGAAGCAGATAACGACGTGGATTGTGCCATTGCCTTTTCAGCGTGGTTAAGCAGTAATACCGACATCAAAATCAGGACGATTCCCGCCGCAGACCATGCGGTCAGTGATTCGCCGAGAGCCAACCCGAACAGCGTTGCCGACATCGGTTCTACAATAGCCAATGCCGACGCGGTGCCGGCCGGCAAGGATTTTAACGCGGTCGAGTACAGAATGTACGGGACAAAACAGGTCATGATTCCCACACCGATGAGAAGAGGCACCGTAACCGATGGCTTAATCGTCGCATAATCGACTAGCACGGTGGGGCTGGACAAGCAAAGTCCGATGATCGCGACTACCAAAAAGTTGTACAACGAAGCTGTAGTCGAGCTACAACCGCGTCGAAGCTCCCACTTGGTAAACAGATTGTAGGCAGCATACGAAATGCCAGACAAAATACCGAAGAACACACCGGGCACATTGATTTCTGCACCGCCGAAAACGCCGGCAACCAGACAACAGCCGATCAACATAAAAGCAACTGCCAGCACCTTGAGACGCGACAGCTTTTCTCCGAAAAACAGCACTGACACGATCATCACGTAAACCGGCGCCGTGTACATCAGCACCACCCCGGTGGCAATGGAGGATGCCTGCATCGACATATAATAAAATGCCGACGTACCGAACAGTGCAGCACCGCTCCCTAAATACATAAGCAAATCGGATGGTTTGGCTTTCAGCAGACGAACGTTGCCGCATACGACGTAGAGCAACATGCATAAAAACGATACGACACCACGCACCGCTGTCACCTGTAATGAATCAAAGCCGTAAGGATTCAGCCAGTACATAAACACTCCCGACGTTCCCCAGCTAATTCCGGCGGCAATCACGCATAGCAAAGCACTTTTTTTCAAGACATTTCCTCTTTTCACATTCCCGAAAAACCGTGGGTGTTTGTATCCGATCAAATATTATTATGAAAATAATATAGGGTCATGGTTTCCATATCGAAAAAGTAGACGTCGTAGTTTCCTAGTTCCGGATAATCGGGATCATCGTAAATATAAACGTAATCCGCCTCGGAAATCAGCGAAAGGTCAAAATCATATCCGGCGACAACCTCGCTTTCCGGGTTCGAGTCTTTGATTGCTTCGATCCAATCCTCAAAATCCTCGATATGCTCCACAAGTCGCTCTTTTTTTCAGCAGATAGCTTGTCAAAGTAGGGGTTATCATGAAGGTTTACGGCATCATAACTATATTTTGCATAATCGGTAAAATCTTGAAATCCGCCGTTGGAATAATAGACTTCGGATTGATGCTTTCCCAACGAATCCAAAACCTCATCCGCGGCGGCGGAGCAACCGCCGGCACAAACCAACAGCGCACAAAGTATGACGGTCAACCACTTTTTCATGGAATTTTCCTCCCTTATCGCATCGCCTCGCGTCGGATATATGCGGACTCTATTTCTCATTTACCAGCTTGCCGGTCATGTGTTCTATGCGTATGGCAAGCACTTGCACGCGATCGGCGGCGGGACTGTTCATTTCTTGTTGCACGGCTTCGGCGGTCGGATAATACTTGGTCGCCAACTGTCGAAGATACTTTTTGGCAACCGCCGAATCGGTCACGATCTGCGCCCTGCCGAACACAACGACACTCGTAGCGTTCCATTTCCAAGAGCCCGGCTTCTTAAAACCTTGATTCCAAACGGTTAAACACACTTTATCACACCGTCGAATAGCATCGGCTTTATGCCCTTCGCCAGCGCCGTGTAGGTATATGACCCGATCTGTTTCGTCGTAAAAAAATTAACAGGAACGGTATATGGGTAGCCGTCATCACCGACGACCGACAAGGCCGCTCTTTTTTCTTCTGTCAATATTTTGTTGCAATCGGCAGCGGAAACCTGCTGTTGCAATCTTCTCATGGGTCGAAACACGTAAGCACCCTCATTCTTTGCGCGCTGTGAAAAACAGGCGAGGCATCTTCAGAATCACGGAATGATCCGATTGTATCGGAAAATCGGCTATAAGCCTTTCTAACAACTCGGCTTGAAATTCCGCTTGTTCTGCGCCAGTCAACCTTTCCAGATACGGTCTTAATCCGCTTCCCTTGTACCAATCGATGATCGAAGTGTGTGACGGGACAACGTGATAATAGGTCGTTTCCCACATAATCACCTCACCGGACGTTCGGGATAGTATGTCATACGTCTCGCTTGGTGACAGATTGTGGAATATGTGAACGCTTTGCAGGGCGTTCCACTTGTTCGTCGCTATCAGTTGATCCAACAACTTGTAAAACGGTGCCTTTTGAACAAGCGGCATCTGAACGGCAAGCATACCGCCAACGTTTAGCTTTTCCATCAGCTTGGGGAAAAGACTGTGATGGTTTGGAATCCAGTGCAGACAGGCGTTGGAAAAAATCAAGTCGAAACTTCCGATGCTGTCAAGATCGTCGGGAATCGTGCATTGGGAAAACGTCAACTGCGGATAAGTGCTTCTCGCTTTATCCAGCATATTATCAGAATTATCTATACCGAGTACTTCCGCCTTAGGAAAATGCTTACAAAGCTGATTGGTGCTGTTTCCCGGTCCACAGCCGATATCGAGTATCGATTCCGGAGAAAAGGGTATACGGCTTATTAAATCGACTGACGGCTGTGTACGTTCTTTTTCAAATTTTGTGTATTGATTGGAATTCCAATCTTTCATCATACACCTTTCACCTCCGAATTCCTATCACTTTTTCTTTACATCTTGGTCAGTAGGCATACGCATTCAACGTGGTAGGTGCGCGGAAACATATCGACCGGTGTTACCCGTTGTGTTGCATAACCGCGTTCGGAAAACAGCTTCAAATCACGTGCCAACGTCGCGGGATCACAGGAGACGTAAACGATCCGATCAGGTGCCATCGTCACGACGGTGTCAATCAAGGCAAGGTCACAACCTTTACGTGGCGGATCCAGTACCACCACGTCGGGGTGCCAGCCTTCGTTTTCAAGTTGTTTCGCCGCCTGCGCCGCATCTGCCGCTATAAAACGCGCATTGTGTACACCGTTTTCTTCGGCATTGCGGCACGCATCCTCCACGGCTTGCGGTACCACTTCCACGCCTATCAGTTCTTGCGCAGAATGAGCCATGGATAACCCGATGGTTCCAGTTCCGCAGTATAAATCCAGCAACCGCTCCTTACCGGTGAGTGCCGCCGCATCCGCCGCCAAGCGATACAACATTTCCGCTTGATCATGGTTGACCTGATAAAACGAAAGCGGTGACAAACGGAAAGTCAAGCCGCACAGGGTATCCATGATAAACGGCTCACCATATAGTGCAAAGCTGGTTTTCCCCAACACAACGTTCGTTGCATCGGCATTGAGATTGACCATAACCGATACCAAGCCAGGCACCGCTTGCCGCAACGTCGCGACCAGCCCGACGGTATCCGGCAGCTTGCCGCCGGTACAAACCAAACAGACCATGCGTTCGCCGCTTTGTGCACCCTCGCGAATATAAATATGACGTAACAGGCCGCTTCCGGTAGTCTCATCATAAATCGAAACTCGATTACTTCGCGCCCACTTCAACACCGCCGCAAGAGCGGCTTGGAAATCCTCCGGTTGCAATAAACAATCCTGTTGTCCGATCACACGATGACTGCGCGCCGCGTACAGTCCGACGGTAATCCCGCTGTCCCCCACCGTTACCGGATACTTTGCCTTGTTGCGATAGCGATCGGGATGCTCGCACGCGACGATTGGCTCCGGCACCACAGTTAATCCGCCGATTCGAATCAGCGCATCCGCAACACGCTGCCATTTATAACGCAGCTCAGCTTCATACTGCACGTGGCGGTATACGCAACCGCCGCACTTGCCGAACGCCGGACAATCTACCTCTGCCAAACGATCGGCAGACGGTGAAATCATCGCCTCTATTTTTCCGTAGGCAAGCGTTTTTTGAACCTTGACAATACGGCACTGAATCACGTCACCAATCGCCGTAAACGGGACAAATACCGCCATGCCACGCTCGGCATCGGATTCGCTATAGCGGCCGATCCCGTTTCCTTCCGCACTCACGGCGGTGATTGTCAACAGAATAATCTGATTCTTTTGCAACATGACATTCTCCCTGTTACAGCTTACATTTCAAACAAATTCATTTGGCTGGTTGCCGGCAACGAGCCAAGCGCGCCCAACGCGCTTAACGATTCCAGCACCGATTTGGAAATGCCGGAGCGGTTTTGCAAATCGTCGCACGAAATAAACTCACCGTCTTTGCGCGAATCCATCAGCGCTTGCGCCGCGGCCTCACCCAATCCCTTGACGGCACTAAACGGCATCCGGATTTTACCGTCCTCCGGAACGAATTTATACGAGTGCGATTTATACAAATCCACCGGCAAAAACTCCACGCCGCGCTGCATCGCTTCATACACGATGTGTAACGCTTCCGCTTGGGACAGTTCCTTCGCAGTCGCTTCTTTCTTGTCCTTGGCGCGTATACTATCCATCAAGCGTTTCACCGTATCTTTACCGGCTTGTACCGGCTCGGCATCAAAATCTTCACCACGGCCTGTAAAATAGGCGGCGTAGTATTCCGCCGGTCGATGCACCTTATACCATCCAACACGCAGGGCGGCAATACAATAGGCTGCGGCGTGTGCCTTCGGGAACATGTATTTGATTTTCATGCAGGAGTCCGCGTACCAGTCTGGCACGTTATGTTCCTTCATGGCGGCAAAGTGTTCCTCGGTCAGGAGCTTTGTCGCATTACCCTTACGCACAATTTCCATGATCTTAAACGCCATTTTCGGCGGCAAGCCCTTGTGCATCAGATAAGTCATGATGTTATCACGGGTACCGATCACTTCGGAAATGGTGCAGGTGCCGGCGCGGATCAACTCTTGAGCATTACCCAGCCACACGTCGGTGCCGTGCGACAAGCCGGAAATTTGCATCAGGTCGGCAAACGTGGTGGGACGGCAGTCCAACAATATTTGCCGCACAAACGGGGTTCCCATTTCCGGTAAGGACAGCGTGCCGGTTTCACATTCAATATCCTCCACGGTAACACCGAGCGGCTCCGGCGAAGTAAACAGCTTGTACACTTCGGGGTCGGACATCGGCACGTCCATGACACTGATGCCGGTATATTCTTCCAAGTATTTATACGTTGTCGGAATAACGTGTCCCAGGTTGTCCAGCTTCAAAATCGTATCGTGGATCGAATGGAAATCAAAGTGCGTCGTAATCACGTCGGAGTGTGGATCGTCAGCCGGATGCTGTGCTGGGCAGAAGTCTTCAATTTCGTATTCGTTCGGCACAACGACCATGCCGCCGGGATGCTGACCGGTCGTTCGCTTCACACCGGTGCACCCCTCGGACAGACGCGTGATCTCGGCGTTACTGAGCGCCAGCCCACGTTCCTCAGCGTACTTTTTCACGTAACCGAACGCCGTCTTTTCCGCCACGGTAGAAATTGTACCGGCCTTGAACACGTGGTCACTGCCGAACAACGATTCGGTATACTTGTGGGCACGCGTTTGATATTCGCTGGCAAAATTCAAATCAATATCCGGCGTTTTATCGCCGTCAAATCCCAGAAACGTTTCAAAGGGAATTTCCTGCCCGTCGCGGTTCATCATTTCACCGCAGATGGGACAAGCCTTTTCCGGAAGATCGAAGCCGGAGCCGACGGAGCCGTCTTCGATAAATTCCGAATGCTTGCAATGGCGACACACGTAGTGCGGCGAAAGCGGATTTACCTCGGAAATACCGGCCATGTGCGCTACGAACGACGAACCGACCGATCCACGTGAGCCAACGAGATAGCCGTGATCCACCGAGTTTTTCACCAGCTTCTGCGCGATCATGTACAACACGGAGAATCCGTTCTTGATAATGGAATTCAGCTCTTTTTCCAAGCGGGAAGCCACTGCATCCGGGACGGGATCGCCATACAATTCTTTGGCGCGATTCCAGGTAATCTCCGTCAACTCCTCGTCGGAACCGTCGATATGCGGCGGATAGTTTCCCTCCGGAATGGGGCGAATTTCCTCAATCATGTCGGCAATGCGATTTGGATTTTCCACCACGATCTCATACGCTTTTTCTGCCGGGAGATAATCAAACTCCTTCAGCATTTCTTCGGTATTGCGGAAATAAAGCGGCGGTTGCTGATCGGCATCGCCGTATCCCTGTCCCGCCTGTAAAATGCGCCGATAGACCTCGTCCTCCGGGTCCATAAAGTGCACGTCGCAGGTTGCACAAACCGGAATATTGAGCTCTTCGCCCAAGCGAATCACTGTACGGTTAAATTCGCGTAGTTGCTCATCATCGCGTGCCGTACCGTTCCGAAGCATAAAACGATTGTTTCCCAGCGGCTGTACTTCCAGAAAATCATAGAAGCGTGCGATCGAGCACAGCTCGTCCCACGATTTTCCTTCCACAATGGCGCTGAAAAGCTCGCCCTGTTCGCAAGCGCTACCGACGATCAACCCCTCGCGAAGCTCCAACAGCTTACTGCGCGTAATGCGCGGACGTTTATAGAAGTTTTTAAGATGGCTGTACGAAACCAGCTTGTAGAGATTCTTAAGTCCGATTTTATTTTTGGCAAGCAAGATTTGGTGATACGGACGCGCTTTATGCGAGGTCGCCTCTCCGGACAGCGAATTGATCTCTTGCACCGTTTTGACGCCGTGATTTTCCTGTAAGTCAGCCAGCATTTTTGCAAAAATTTCCGCCAGCACGCGAGCATCATCGCAGGCACGATGATGATTAAAAGGCGCCAATTCCAAATGCTTGGCTACCGTATCCAGCTTGTGATTTTTCAAACGAGGATAGAGAGCGCGACTGATCGGCACCGTGTCCACCGAAGAAAAGTCGAAACGAATACCGCATCGACCCGAAGCAACACGTACGAAGCCGGTATCGAACGGTGCGTTATGCGCTACCAAAATCGGCGCGTCACCGCAAAACTCCATAAAGCTCCGCAACGCCTCACGCTCCTTGGGAGCGCCCTGCACCATCGCATCCGTGATGCCTGTCAGCTCGGTGATTTTGGCAGGAATGGGACATTCCGGATCGACAAAGGTGTTAAACTCTTCCACTACGTCGCCGTTACGCAACCGCACGGCACCGATTTCGGTGATTCGATCGTTGGTGGCGTGAAGTCCCGTCGTTTCCAGGTCGAATACGATATATTCCGTATCCAGCGTCGCCGTCGTATCCCCGTGAACGATGGAGGCGGCATCGTTTTCATAGTAGGCTTCCACACCGTACAAGATTTTGATCGGCATACCGTTTTTCTTTGCTTTTGCGGCCGCATTCATGGCTTCCGGGAATGCCTGCGCCACACCGTGATCGGTGATAGCAACGGCAGGATGACCCCATTCCGCCGCACGTAAAACCAATTTTTCAGCGTCCGTAACCGCATCCATAGCGGACATTTTCGTATGCAAATGCAACTCAACGCGCTTCACTTCGGCCGTATCCTGCTTTTTATACTTCGTTACCAGCGCCATCGCTTTCGGAGTAAAAACGTTACATTTGGCAAATTCGTCAAACTCGTACAGACCGGTTGCCAAGATGCAAACGCCGTTCTTTAAGGATTCCAACGCTTCCAGCTTCGCTTTGTCGCGCTTGGTATCCGTCCACAAAATCACCGAAATGGAATTGGTGCGATCGGTAATATAAAACGTATGGCGAATCCGGGTACCGTCACGGAAGGCGCGCGTTTCGTAACCGAACACCTCTCCCCACACCGTGGCCGTGGTACCTTCTTGTAGCTTGATGAGTGACGTTGGCACGTCACGTGGAACTGGGCCGAACAAGGGCGATGCCGTTTCACGATAAATCAGCAATCCGTCGGACGGCGGCACTGTGGGATCAGACGGCTTTCCCGGCTTTACGACGACTGTCGACACACCGGAATCCGATTTGGCGGCAGGCGCTACCGCCGCCTGTTGTGCCGCACGCTGAACTGCCTCGCGTGATTCACGCGAGGCTTCTTCCATCAGCTTTTTGTATTGTTCATCCTGCTGATCCACACCGGATTCGCCGTGGAAAGTCAGCGAAACACGGCAACCGAACAATTCTTCAATCAACTTGCTCATCATGACATCGGTATGCGTCGCCTGAATCATATCCATGCCGCCGTGACACAGTGTCACCGCAAAACCGTCACCCTCACGCTCGTACCGCGCATCATTAAAGGTGCCGTTGACCGCTACGCAACGGCGACGTAAAAAGGATACGATCGTAGGAAAGCAAGCCTCACAGAGGGTGCTCTGCGGATAGTGCGGCACCAACTCCACGGCTTGCAAATTCAAACCAACTGCCAAAGCCTTTTCCAAGGGGAAAAACGCTTCAAACTCGACGAAACGATCCAGCTTTAACGTCACGCGCAAAAAGCGATCCGCGTGGCTGATCTGCATATCGCTGACGGTTGCCGATGCGAACGGTGCCAACAGAGCAGCATCCTGTATGTACGGCTTGAATATTGCTTGAACGTCCGGAATGCTCATAATAACTCCACTTCTTTAATCAATTCCTCTACGGCATCCTGTTCCGGCACAGTGCGAATCACTTGACCTTTTTTGAACAGAGCCACCTTGCCGTCGCCTCCGGCAATGCCGATATCAGCCTCGCGCGCCTCACCAGGTCCGTTGACAACACAACCCATGACCGCTACTCGAATCGGCTTATGCACTGACTTCAGGCGTTTTTCCACTTGAGAAGCGATACCGATCAAATCGATACGTGTCCGTCCGCAGGTCGGGCAGGAGATCAACTGCGGTTCACCCGGCAGCAAATCCAATGCTGCCAAAATACGCTTTCCTGCTTCAACCTCTTTGACGGGATCGGCCGTAAGAGAAACGCGAATCGTATCACCGATCCCCCGAAGCAATAAAGAACCGATGCCGATGGCAGACTTCATAACGCCCAAATTTTCCGTTCCGGCTTCGGTCACCCCCAAATGCAAGGGGTACGTGCAGGCTTCGGCGGTCAGCTCGTAAGCGCTCACCATGGTTTCCACGTTGGAGGATTTGATAGAGATGACGATATCCTCGAAATCGTATTTTTCCAACAAAGAGGCATGATACACGGCACTGTCCCGCATCGCTTCGGCACAGGGATGTCCGTACTTTTGCAAAATTTCTTTTTCCAAAGAACCGGAATTGACCCCTACCCGAATCGGGATTCCACGCTGCCGGCACGCATTTGCCACCGCTTTTACGTGAGAATCGTCACCGATATTTCCGGGGTTGATACGAATTTTATCGATCCCAGCGGCCACGCTTTCCAACGCGAGCCGATAATCAAAATGAATATCGGCAACCAGCGGCATATCCACCTCGGATTTCACGGCATCAATCAGACGCAACGCCTCCATATCCGGAACGGCGATCCGAAAAATATCACAACCGGCATCACGTAATGCCTTGGCCTGACGCACCGTTCCCTCTACGTCGTGCGACGGAATACAGCCCATGGATTGTACGGCAACAGGAGCGGTACCTCCAATCGTAACCTTACCGATCGTTACCGAACGACATGACCGTCGTTGCATTACTATCACCTCTATGCTACAAGCTTTACAATATCCTGAAACGTAACGATGAGAATCAACAGCAACAGCAACGCCAAGCCGATGCCGTGTACCAATCCCTCGTATTTAGGGGGAACACGCTTACGCGTGACACCCTCCCAAATTAAAAACAACAATCTTCCGCCATCCAAGGCCGGAATCGGTAGCAGATTGAAAATACCGACGTTCACCGTCAACAAGGCCAACAACAGTAGTACGTTTCCCAACCCGGATTGCCAGTGCACCTCCTGCACGGCATTTTCCACGACGTCACCGATCACGTCCACGGTGCCTACCGGCCCGGACAAATCGTTTAGTCCGAATTGGCCGGTAAAAATCCCTTTTAAGGATCGCCACACCGTTACCGCCAGGCTACATTCCGTGCGTGCCGTTTGTTCCAAGGTCGAAAGAACGGTCTGCGGAATCGGTGCCACGTAAAAATCATAATACAAAACGTAGCCCCCCGTTTCGTCCACGTACTCGCGGCGAAAAGCAACGTCCTCCAGCAGTACCGTTTTCTCTTGTCCGTTGATCGCCCGGCTGACCTGCATATCGAACACACCGTCGTCACTGCTTTGCAGTAAAAATTGCAAATCCATCCAAGAAAAGACGCGCTGCCCATCCACCTTCAGCAAGATATCTCCGGGACGCAAGCCGCTTTGATAAGCCGACGTATCCTCCTGTAAAACGGATATCTGCGTACTGGTATAATATACCTCTCCGTTGCTTTCCGGAAGAATACAAACGCTGTGATAAATCAATAATAGAATGAAGCCCAAAACTAAGTTCATCAGCACACCGGCTACGGTAATCACAATGCGACGCCACACCGGCTTGTTTAAGAAGGAACGTGGATTTGTATCGGAGGCCGCCCCTTCGGTTAAGCGAACCTCGCCGCCACCGGCGGCATCCTCGCCCTCCATAGAGCAGAAACCGCCAAGTGGCAACAGACGAATGGAACATTTGGTCTCTTTCTTGCCGAATTGCAACAACCGAGGTCCAAAACCGATGGCAAACTCATTGACCTGCACACCCAGCGCTTTCGCCGCTATAAAATGCCCCAGTTCATGCACCGTAACGATGATCCCGAACAACACCAAGGCCGCCACCACGCGACCGGCAACAATCAGAACCGACAACAGAATACGATCACCTCATCCATTCTTGAACCAAGCGGCGACATTCTTCATCCACCGCCAAAACGTCTTCCAAACAATGAATCGGCGCGAACCGGCGCGAAAGCACCGCTTCTACCGTCTCGGCAATTTGCAAAAAAGAAATTTTTCCGGCACGGAAGCCGGCGTTGGCTTCCTCGTTAGCGGCATTCAAAGCCGCCGGATAGGCACCGCCTAAGCACAGCGCCCGACGGCAAAGCCCCACCGTCGGGAAAGCCTCGTCATCCGGTGCAAAAAAGGTCAAGTTGGCAAAGGCGGCCAAGTCCAACGTCGGCACCGTGGACGGAGCACGATCCGGCCACGTGAGTGCGTATTGGATCGGGATCCGCATATCCGGAACTCCAAGCTGCGCCAAAACCGAATGATCCTCAAATTCCAACAAGGAATGTACCACGCTTTCGCGATGGACTACAATATCTATATTCTCCTCCGGAAGATCAAATAACCAGCGCGCCTCAATCAATTCCAAGCCTTTATTCATCATTGTGGCGGAATCAACGGTAATCTTAGCTCCCATGCTCCAGTTTGGATGCTTCAACGCTTGTTCCAGCGTTACGGTGCGAAGTTCTTCCTTCGACTTTCCGAAAAAAGGACCTCCGGAAGCGGTCAAAATGGCACGGCGCACACCACACTCGGATAGGGACATCGGCGGCGTCCATGCTCCACGAGCCGTCGCCTGCAAACATTGAAAAATAGCAGAATGTTCGCTGTCTACCGGCAAAATGCGTCTTCCCTGCTCACGAGCCGTTTGCATCACCAGCTCGCCACCGGCGACCAGCGTTTCTTTATTGGCTAACGCAACGTCGTGTCCGGCTTTGAGAGCAGTCAACGTAGGCAATAAACCCACCATACCAACCACGGCATTCAAAACCACGTCGGCGTCCTCGCGCTGAACAAGCGAACACAGACCATCCATGCCGGAGAAAACCTCAACATCCAGGTCAGCCACCCGAATACGCAGATCGCGCGCAGCCGCTTCATCAAACAAAGCGACGGCACGCGGATGAAACTCGCGGATTTGTTGCTCCAGCAATGTCACGTTGGAACGTGCTGCCAAGGCAACAACGGTATATCCCTGTGCGCGCACAACCTCCAACGCCTGTACGCCAATCGACCCGGTAGAGCCGAGAAGCACTAAACGCTTGGACACGAAACCACTCCTTTGCGATATTGCCCGAATTATCTAATCAACGGTAATACCTGCGCCGTAAAATACACGACGGGGAATATAAACAGCAGGCTGTCGAAACGGTCCAGAACGCCCCCGTGTCCCGGAAAAAGATTGCCGTAATCCTTCACCTTGCAAATTCTCTTAAGCAACGAGGCACACAAGTCACCCGCTACCGATAACGGTGCACAAACGAGTGCTAGCAGGAACAGTCCGCCGAACGAAATTTTAGCGGTATCACCCAGACACAACTGATAAACCAAACCGGTCAGTAAGCAACAAGCAACCGAGCACGCGATGCCACCCACAAAGCCTTCGACGGTTTTTTTAGGCGACAGACGCGGACAAAGCTTGTGCTTACCTAAAAAGCTACCGACAAAATACGCACCGGTATCCGCCATCCATGCCGATACCATGGCAAAAATCAGGTAAAACAAGCCGTCGGAATCGCGAACCGCCGACGCGGTGCGAATATAGGACATACACGACAAGGCGAACGTCACAAACAACGACGTCAAAAACACCGCTACCAGCTTACCGGCCGAAACTTCCTGCCGATAAAGCACCACTACCAGCAACAGCAAAATCAGGTACATGAAACACGTAATCATCGCGGCACGTCCGGGCATCCGGCTGAAAAAAGGAGCGATCAGGGCAAAAACAAGCGCTACGCTGTCCACCCCGCCGTGACGGTGCAATCCTGTGACGGTAAACACCTCGTATACTGCAATCGCCGCGATCAGAGAGGTAGCCATCGTCAGCACGATCGACCACGGTAAAAACAAAATAAGCAGCATCAGCGCACTGGCAACCACGCCGGTAATAATACGGGTCTTCATAGCTTATACTTCCTTTCAAACGCCACCGAAACGGCGGTGACGACCGGCATACACTTCCAACGCACGATCCAAATCCTTGGTGGTAAAATCCGGCCAAAGGATTTCGTCAAACACGTATTCGGCATACGCACATTGCCAAATCAAAAAATTCGATAACCGATATTCTCCGCTGGGACGAAGAATCATATCCACGTCCGGCTGGCCCGCCGTATACAGACGATCGTTAATGCACGCTTCATCAATTTCATCGGGCAACAACGAACCGCTGCAAACCTCGTCAGCAATCCGGCGCATCGCCGTGGTCAGCTCGGCACGGCCACCGTAGTTAATAGCCAAATTCAAGACCATTCCGGTTTTATGAGCCGTAGCCTCTTCCGCTTCCGCCATCAGTTGCTGAATGTCCGGTGCCAGCACCGAGCGATCTCCGATAAAACGGGTACGGATATTTTCTTTTTTAAAATCGTCCAACGATTCCTTCAGGTACTGACGAAGAAGGTTCATGATCGCCTCGACTTCCTCAGGAGGACGCTTCCAGTTTTCGGTGGAAAACGTGTAAAAGGTAACGGTACCGATTCCACGTTTTTCACAATGCTTGGCAATCGTGCGAAAGACGCGCGCACCGGTCACGTGTCCCGCTTGGCGCGGCAATCCGCGTCTTTTGGCCCAACGGCCGTTTCCGTCCATAATAATACCCAAATGTGCCGGAACCACCGCATACGTCGGTTCCTTATGGGCTTTGGAAAACAGTCCCATAGCTCCTCCTAAAAGCAAGACCGGCGGAAGTAGTCCCCTGCCGGTCGTCCTTGGCCAATCAGATTTCCATGATCTCCGTTTCTTTTTTTGCAGAAATGCCGTCGATTTCCTTACAGGCCTTGTCGGTCAAGTCCTGCATTTTCTTTTCTGCGTTTTTGAGATCATCCTCCGTGATTTCGGACTTTTTCTTCATATCCTTTAGCTTTTCCATACCGTCGCGACGAATGGAGCGAACCGCAACCTTGGCTTCTTCCGCATATTTATATACCGTTTTTACCAACTCGCGACGGCGTTCTTCGGTCAGCGGAGGAAAATTCAGGCGTAGACTGTTCCCGTCGTTTTGCGGATTGAGTCCGAGGTCAGAAGCCAAAATCGCTTTTTCAATATCGCGCAGGGTGCTTTTATCCCACGGCGTAATCAAAATCGTGCGCGGTTCCGGCACCGAAACAGCCGCCATTTGCTGCAACGGCGTGGGACAACCGTAGTATTCCACCGTAATTCGGTCCAGCACGGCCGGCGTGGCACGGCCGACGCGGATCGTACTATATTCGCTCATCAAAGCGTTAATGCTTTTATCCATCTTTTCCTGAGACGTTTGAAAAATCTGTTGCATAGTGTTCGCTCCTTCTTATGAATGTACAACGGTACCAATGTTTTCGCCGGCAACGGCTCGCACGATATTCTCCGGCTGTTGCAGATTAAACACCAAAATCGGCAAGTGATTGTCGTTACACAGACTTGCCGCCGTAGAATCCATCACCTTGAGATCGCGGTTCAGCACGTCCATAAAGGACAGCGTATCGTATTTGACCGCATTGGGATTCTTTTTGGGATCACTGTCATAAACGCCGTCCACCATACTGGCCTTGAAGATAATATCCGCTTCGATTTCCAAAGCGCGCAAAGCCGACGCAGTATCGGTCGAGAAGAAGGGATTGCCCGTGCCACAGCCAAAAATAACAACGCGCCCTTTTTCCAAGTGACGAACCGCTTTGTTGCGAATATACGGCTCGGCAATCTCGTGCATGGCAATTGCGGTTTGCACCCGTACAGGGCAACCGAGCTGCTCCAGGGAATCCGCCAGTGCCAAAGAATTGATGGTCGTGGCCAGCATCCCCATATGATCGGCACGCGTGCGGTCCATATCGCCGCTGGTGCGGCCGCGCCAGAAATTGCCACCGCCAACCACAATGGCGATCTCTGCGCCGGCATCCACACACTCTTTAATCGAGTGGCACACACCGTTCACAGTGTCGAAATTCAAACCGAAACCCTGCTCGCCGGCCAAGGCCTCACCACTTAATTTTAACAAAATGCGTTTGTACTTCGGGATCATAGCCTCACACTCATTTCTACATCAGTTTCTTTTTGTATTTTACTATAAATCATGGTCACTTGTAAAGAGTAAACCGGAAAATTCGCTGGTATTTTTCTGCGAGATATGATATACTGAAACAAAATCATACAGGAGGTGCCATACACGTTGGATTGTCTGCTTCACATTTGCTGTGCTCCCTGCTCCATCCGGTGTATCGAGGTTCTGCGCGACGAAGGTGTGGAACCAACCGGATATTGGTACAACCCCAATATTCACCCCTACACCGAGTACCGCAGTCGGAAAACCACCTTGCAGGAGTATGCCGCTTCCATACAAATGAAACTGATCATCAACGACGATTATGGGCTGCGCTCCTTTGTGCGCGCCATCTATCCCGATCTAGAGGATCGGTGTGAAACCTGTTATCGTCTGCGCATGGAGGAAACCGCCCGCCGCGCTGCTGAAGAAGGCTTTTCGCACTTCAGCACCACCTTGCTGATCAGTCCGTATCAAAACCACGAGTTGCTTATCCGCACCGCGGAGGAAGCGGCTTCGCATCATGGAGTTCAATTCCTGTATCGGGATTTTCGCCCGTATTTTCGCGAGGGGCAACAAAAGGCGCGCGAAAGCGGCCTGTATATGCAAAAATACTGCGGCTGCGTTTTCAGCGAGGAAGAACGCTATCGAAAGAAGAAATCACGTTAAGCGGCTCTGTACAGGGCTTGGTGCTACACACCGTCAAAGCGTAGCCTGGCAAGAGATATTCTGTGAGTACCCACGGCGCCGGTGCCATTAGGTGCTCCCGGCATTGTATAGGGTAGCGGGAAAGTCCGCCAGCGAGTCCGACTTCTTCCGCCTTCAATAAGCTTTCCTTGGCTGTCCACAGCCGAAAAAAACGAGAGTCTTGTTCGATAATCGGTGCCGAATGTATCCATGCATACTCCTCAGCGGTAAAGAAGCGTTCGGCAATTTTCAAAGCGTTGACCCGGCGTTGTTCCTGAATATCCACGCCGACCGCGCTGTCGGCCATCACACAAACCGCATAGCGACCGCTGTGCGACAAGCTGAACCGATACGGCGAATCGTCAGCAAGACGAGGTTGACCACGCTCCGTTCGAACGATCGGGGTATCGGCAGACAGGCCATTTCGAAGCAAGCAGACCGCCAGTGCCAAGCCGGCACAAAGACTGCGGCGTTGATCCTCCGGCCGATTGCAAGCCAGCACACGCCGTCGTCTATCCTCGGAAACCATCGCCATTCCCTTGTCAAAGTCCGCCGGGTCGTTTACCATATCGATGGGTATCACCACCGGTTTCACCGCCGCCTCCCCCTTTCTTCTTGGTCAGCAGACCGATTTTTCACCATTTCAGTATACCGCAAATTTTACAGTTTGTCCAGTTGGAGGTACAAATTATGCAAAGAATCGCACGCTTTGAACACGTTTCCCAAACACGCTTTGCCGCCGATTGGCAGGACGCCTTCGGCACGGGTACCGTGCCGGAACTTCCCGCGCTTCCCGTCAGAGCAACCGTCGGCTCCGCCGGATATGATTTTGTCATTCCCTGTGACCTGACAATCGCTCCGGGCGAAACCGTGAAAATCCCAACCGGAGTGCGCGTTCACATGGAAGAAGGCTGGGTGTTGCAGCTCTTTCCGCGCAGCGGCTTGGGCTTCAAATACCGGCTACAGCTCAACAATACCGTCGGCATCATTGACAGCGATTATTATTACTCGGATAATGAGGGACATATTCTTATCAAAGTAACCAATGCCAACAACGAAGGAAAAGTGCTATCACTGAAGCGCGGCGACGGCTTTGCGCAAGGCATCTTTTTGCCGTTCGGTATCACGGAAAACGACAACGTCACGGCAACGCGCAACGGCGGCTTCGGAAGCACCGGGGGCGCATAAAAATATTTTTCAGCTTTTTTCGGATAAATGTGTTAAAAAGTGCTTGTCAGCCAATATATCCCATTGTGATTCGGAAAGGCGTGAACCACTATGTCGATTGATACCGCTCTGAAAAACAAGCCAATCCCCGACAAGCTCTATTCCTACTTAACGCAAGTCATTCTTCCTGACGAAGAAGCAAAAATCATCCTCATCGGTGATCTTCTGTTAGATGCCACCTACGGCGACACGGCGCTGGTTGTTACCGATCGCCGTGTTTTCTGCATGACAGAAGCGTCATCCGATGAGGCTTTTTCTTTGCCGCTGTCGGAGCTTCGCTGCGTAAAGGTCAACCGCTTGTACGGTAATGCCGTTTTGCGGCTGAATCATCGAAACGCCTTCCGCTGCACGTTTGTCTCCGTAGTCATCCTGGAAGCGGTGGAAGCGTATTTGCGTGCTCTGATTGAAGGCAACGACCCCAACGAAGCCCTGGAGATCGTTCGCACGGCGTTGGATAAGGAGCGCGCCATATGCCCCAAATGCGGCCGTGTATTACTGCGCCCCGGTGCCGAATGTGTCAACTGCATGAGCAAAGGGCATCTTTTGAAGCGCCTTTGGGAATATATGAAGCCGAAGAAGAAAATGCTGCTCTTATGCATTTTTCTTTCGATGTTTACGACTGCCATGTCGCTGGTGCCTCCATATATCACCAAAAACCTGGTGGACGACGTAATTCCCAACCGAGATTACCACGCACTGATCGTTTTAGTCGTCATCCTGCTGTGCGTTTATCTTTTGCAAAACGTCAGCGGTATTTTCCGCCTATATTACATGCGTGTCGCCGGCGACCATTTTCTAACCGCCATGCGTAACGATATTTACAGTAAAGCACAATACCTTCCTTCCCGTTTTTACGATAAAACCAGCACCGGCTCTATCTTCTCCCGTATTCAGGGGGATACGCTGACGCTGAACAACTTCACCTTACGCATGGCGCAGGATGCCATCGTGCAGTTTTTCACTATGATCGGTATTATGATCATCATGTTCTCTATGAACTGGAAGCTGACCCTGCTTTCGCTGATCCCGGTGCCGTTCGTCGCCATCGGTTCTCGTATTTTTGGAAAAAAGATACAGCCGATTTATCAGCGCACCTGGATCAAGTGGTCGGCTGTCACCTCCATCATGTCCGATACTCTGCCGGCCAATCGCGTTATCAAATCCTTTACCGGCGAAAAACGCATGATCGACAAGTTTGTCAAATACAACGACGAATGGCTCAAGGAAGATCGCAACGCCGCGATGGCGTCCGGCGTATTTCCTCACACCGTCACCTTCTTCGTCACCTGTGGCTCCCTGCTGATTTGGTGGATCGGCGGCACGTGGGTTATCCAAGACCCACAAACCACCACGCTCGGCTTACTAGTCTCGTTTATTTCCTACGCCTCCATGTTTTATAATCCGGTCAACTTTTTCGCCAGCTTATCCGACAGCTATCAGCAAGCCTTGACTTCTGCCGAACGGTTGCTGGATATTCTGGACGCCGAAGCCGAGCACGATTTTGGCAAAGGTAACACACTGGCCTCCATGGAAGGGCGCATCGAATTCCGCAACGTGACCTTTTCGTTTGACAAAAGCAAAAAAACGCTTGACAACGTCAATTTGGTCATCGAGCCGGGTGATATTGTCGGCATCGTCGGTACCACCGGCTCCGGCAAAAGCACCCTCATCAACCTGCTAATGCGTTTTTACGATCACTACGATGGGGAAATTTTAGTGGCCGGTACCGACATTCGTCAAATTGATTTGGAATATTACCGTTCGCGGATCGGCTTTGTTCAGCAGGAACCGCTGATGTTCCACGACACCGTGTTCCGCAATATTGCGTTTTCTGATCCCGATGCGCCGGTGGAAGCGGTCATCAACGCCGCCGACGTCGCCAACGCCCATGATTTTATCGTACGACTCCCCGATGCCTACGATACCGTACTGGGTGAACGTGGCTCCGGACTGTCCGGCGGTGAGCGTCAGCGTCTGTCGATTGCTCGTGCCGTACTGAAGAACCCCTCGATGCTGGTTTTTGACGAAGCAACAGCATCGGTAGACAGCGAAACCGAGCATCTGATTCAAGGGGCCATCGAGCGGTTGATTCACGGACGCACCACGCTGATGATCGCGCACCGCTTGTCCACTCTGCGAAAAGCCAACAAAATCGTGGTGGTTGAGCAAGGACGCATCATCGAGTGCGGAACGCCGGAAGAATTGTTGGCACAAAAGGGCAAGTACTATCGGTTGATCCAAATTCAAAACAGCAGCGGCCGCGACGAAATCGATTTTGATGAATGAGGTGAGCACCGTGGAACGTATTTATATTGAGCACGACAATGCGCGATTGACCAAACGCGAAGGGGATTTTCACCTGGATTTGGAGCTGTACAGCGGTGAAGTGTTCCGGCACGTGGAAGCGCGTCGGCTGTTTCCGACAACCGGCGCCGATCGATATATCACCCTTTTGAACGACGAAGGGCACGAAGTGGCCGTGATCCGAGATTTGAACACCCTGATGCCGGACAGCATTCAAGCTGTTCGTGAGGCGCTGGAGGAATACTACCTGATCCCCCATATTCTTTCCATCAGCAAGGTTGAAAACAAGCCGTCCGGCTTCTATATTCACGCCGTAACCGATCGTGGAGATTGCAGTTTTAAGCTACAAAGTCGCACGCACGACATTAAAGTATTATTTGACAACCGTGTTCTCATTCGCGATAGTAACGATAACCGCTACGAAATCACCGACTATACTCAACTGGATCGAAAAAGCCGCGAAGGCTTATTATTGTAAAGGAGACTGCCCTATGAAACTGATCCTTGCCATCATTAACAACGACGATGCCGCCAGCGTCGCCGCCTCACTGACCGAAGAAGGCTTCACCATTACCAAGCTCTCCACCACCGGCGGTTTTTTGCTGGCAGGCAACACCACGTTGCTGATTGGTGCTGAAGAAAGCACGGTACAACACGCCCGTGACATCATCCGCAGCCAAAGTTTTACCCGCACCAAGAAGGTGCCCACCAGCGCCTCGTTCGGCAAAGGTTTGGCTCCCGGCGACCGCCAAGTCGAAACACAGGTCAAGGGTGCTACGGTCTTTGTACTCGACGTAGAGCATTTTGAAAAAATGTAACCCATTTCTACGATAAAGCCGCCCTCTGCGTGAGATATTCACACAGAGGGCGGCTTTTATATTGTGCTTTGTATACGGCAAAATGCGTTATACGCTCAGTTCATCGTCTTCCACAATCGGTTCACTTCTCACAACGGTTGCCAACGATTCCGTGACCGTCAGCTCCTGCCACTCAAACGTCGGCTGCTCATAGTGCTTCATTCCATTCACTCCTTAATATGCCGCCGTCACTTCGGCATAGCTATCGCCGGCGACCATGGCGATGCCGTTGTATTTGAACAGATCGGCAACCGAGCAAAAACGGTAGCCCTGTTTATACAAATCGGGTAACGCCTCTTCCACTGCCAAAATAGTTGTCGCCTGATGAGCGTGCAATATCCAAATGGCACTGTCGTGTGCATAGGTGGTCAGCGATTCGTAGCTAGCACCCTTCGTGCCGTCCTCATGCGTGCTTTCCAAAACGTAACCGGCATTGTACTGTCCCCACCGGACATTACCGGTAATAATGCTGAGTCCCAGCTCGCGGCTAGCTTTGACCACGTCGTCGTTACTGAGCAAATACGGCGTCCGCAAGGATTTCGGCTTAACGCCCAAGGTCGCCTCGATCACGTTCTGCGTATCACTGATATATTGATAGATTTCCTCATAGGTTCGTGCGTTCAGCTCGTCCTTGGTGGTCGCCCAAGTGTCATTGCCCCACGTGTAGCTACCGACCTCAAAGCCTTTGCTCATTGCTTCCGTCAACAGCTCGATCTGACGCTCCCGCGTACTACTTCCAGCGGCCAAGCTTTCCCCCGCCACGTTCAAGGTAGCGGAAAAATCATATTCCTCCATCGCCGCAATCAACCGTTCAATATTGATCGTACTATTGGAAAAATCAGGGCGGTCAACAGAGTCACTGTTTGGTTGGACTGGTCTTTCAGCACGATATATCCGCACGCCGTGTATTTCCGCGATAAAAATGCCGCGCTGTTGCCGGACGACTTCATGATGACGGTAAAATCAACGTAAGCTTCCGTGTAATCGACCAGTTTCATGGTAGCACCATCGTAGGCCGTGGCACGCCACACACGCGTGGCCGACGAAGCTGTGTTACTGACGTTTTCCAGCTTCAGCTCCACCGTCGTGTTATCGGCATGCTTCAACAAGGAGCCGAATTCCGTAACCGTATAGGTTTTTCCGCCGTAGGTTACCGTTACAGTATCGCCTTGGACGGATAAGCCATCGACGTACAGGCGATTCAGGAAGCGAATACCAGACGGCTCGGTAGTGCCGGCTTCATAGTACCCAGCGTGCCAAACCGAAAGCTTTGCGCTGCCGTTGGAACAAATTCCGCCGTAACTACCGTGCTTCCCTTCGGCATGACAAAGCGGAACACGTCGCCGCCTCCTTCACCAAAGCTACCCGGCTTCAGCATATAGCCTTCGTTCGGCGCAACCGTAACCGTGACCGTTCCGCCTGCCGCCGGTGCGGCCTGTGCGCCCACGGTACCGGGATCCTTCCAGCTGGAAAGCTGAACTGTACCGTTTTCCAGATCGGGGTCCACGTAAGCACCGGCCCGTACCACGCGAACGTTATCGATATAGGTATCCCCGTCGTTGTAATCGGAATTTTTTGAGAAGCCGATCAAGTAGTTTTGATAACCGCCCTTTAAGTACATATCGCTGCTCTTGGTGGTAATCTTATAGGTATACGTTTTCCGGTTGTCCGATGCCTTTAAGACCTTACTGCCGTTTTCCACGAAAGCGTTCGGATAGAAATAGACGAGTGCCGCCGCGCCACGGACGTCAAACGAAACGAAATAGGAAGTGGACGGCTCCATCCACACATTGTTAATGTAAACGTTACCGATCGGCGTATCCGCTTTTGGAAGCCGGAGACAATGGTTGTTCTCCTTGGCGGTATCTTCCACAACGGCCGCTTTGTTCAGCGCGCTGGTCCAGTTTGTATTTAACTTGGCGGTATTCTCGAAATCGCCGCCGGCGACCAGTTGCTCCACAGACGGTACCTCCTTCGGCTTGACCTTCACGGAAAAGTTATCAATATACGTATCGGCACCGGCATAATCGGCATTACTTTTCAAAAAGCAGAAGAAATAATTGGGATAATAGGCCGCGTCGGGATCAATATTGGATACGGTTTTGATTTCAAACGTCACGCGTGTCCATTCCGAAGCGGCAGGCACGGTTTTCAAGCCGCCCTTTTCAAAGGCGGCACCCCAAAAATAGTAGCTGGAGGCTTCACTGCTTAACACGTCGAAAGAAAACACGTAGGTGGTGGACGATTCCAGCAACAAATTCTGCACGTGATAATCCGTCAATGGGCTGGCCGGTACCAACAGGCAGTGATTACTGCTATCCTTCGGGTCGGTAACGATCGACACGTTGCTCTTTAACATATTGGACCAGTTATCGTCATAAACGGCATTGCCTTCCGCGGCCTCAAACGTGCCGCCCTTCACTAGGTTGTCCGGATCATTTTCGACAGGCGTTTCCGGTTCGGTAGTCGTTTCCACTACTTTGGTCAACGTCACGTTATCGAGATACGCAATTCCCTCGCCGGTGTTAAATCCATTGTCATCCATTTTCACGAAGGAAATACCCCACGCCACGAACGTTGCCAGCTTATCGGTATCGCTTCCCGTTTCCAACTCGATAGTATAGGTGTTCCACGAGGTGCTGGCTTTATACTGACGGGAACCGCTCGGAAAAACACCGTAATTTCCGACGTAGATGCCCAGCTCGCCGCCGTATAAATCAAAGCTGAACACGTAGCGAGAGTTCGTCTCCAGGAACAAGCCCTTCAAGTAGACATCCAGCTTTTCACCGTTCAGCTTTTCCGGAAGTGCCAATACCCGATTGGTGGCATCCAGGGGGTCCTGTACGATCGTGACCCCCGAGGCCTTCATAATGGCACCTGCCCAGTTTTTGGAATACACCGTGTCCCCCATCTCGGCATCGAAGGTGCCGCCGGTAATCACCGACGTACCGGTTTGTTCCGCAATCACCGGTAACACCGTACCGGAAACCGAGCACACCACCAGCATGGCGGTAATGCAAATGTAGGACAGCGTGCGCAGAAATTGCCGTTTCATAGCAAATCCTCCCTGTATCGTTTTCAAATCTATTGTACCAAACGCCGGTGGCTTTTCACAGTGGTTCAATTTCAAAAATATGGACAATATTCCGATTTACGATTGACAAATAACAGACTTACGGGTATACTCGAACCGGGAGGGATCGCTCGTGATTTATGTTCGGTGGAATTTAATTCCGTGATGGACCTGTACTTGAAAGGGATTCATCTGAAGCCGTCACGGGAATACGCTTTCACACTGGATATTTTCGGCGGCTGTATCAACGTTTATATCTCTGCTTTTGGTATTCGACAAGGAAGCGGCTCGCATTACGTCGAGCGAAGCGACCGTTGGCAGACGCACACGTTTCGGTTTCAAACCAAGGAAAAGTTCGATTCCGACTCCGATTTGCTGTTTTCCGAGTGGGGCATCAGCTTTGTAAAAAAATACGGTGAAATTCTGCCTACGGCATCGGAGGATACCTATATCGGCAATGTAAAGCTGATCGACCTTACGGAAGGAAACGATTTGATCGCCGGCGGTGATTTTTCGCTGCCGGAGGGTCACGTCATATACACGACCAACTGGGAACCGGAGCTGTTGGGAAAGAAGGGCAAGAAGCTTGGTGTAGCCATCGTTTCTGACCCTTGTTCCGTAGGCGGCCACTGCTTATTACTTCCGCGCACCATGAACCCAGCGCTCTATCCGTCTACATTACCGCTTGCGGTGGAAACCTGCGGCATGGTGAAAAACAATGCGCTGGAGCCTATCAAACACACTCATTATGCCGGCCATCTGCTATTGCTTGTCAAAAAGGGACGTGCAGACTTTTCCATTGACGGAACGTCGTTTTACGTCTCCGACGAGCAAATCGCCTATCTGCCTCCCAACAGTTTGGTTCAGTTCGTCATGCACCCTGCCGAAAAAACGGAGTACTATTGGCTGGAGGTCTCCGGCGTCTATATGACCGCTCTGCTTGCTGAGTGTGGTTTTACAAAGCAGGCAATACTTCCAGTATTTAATGCTTCCGCGCTGATCGTTCCCTTGCGGGCGATGTTGCAAATCGACAAGGAACGGATGACGTCGCTGTACGCCGCCGCAGGTCGACTTCAATTATTCCTGGCTGAATGGGAAAAACAACAAAGCAGGCTTCCAGGTATTCATCTGGCGAAAATCGAAGCGATTGCCGATAAAATACAAAAGTATCCAGAAAATCCGGTTTCCAACGAAGCTTTGGCCTTGGAGCTGGAGATCAGCGCCAAGCATTTTATCAGCCTTTTCAAAAGCTATATGGGTATGCCGCCTCAAAAATACCGCTTACACGCACTGGTTGCCAAGGCCTGTTTGCTAATGCAGGATACGACGATGACCGTTTCGGAAATTGCGCACGCCCTGAATTTTGACGATCCGTTGTATTTCAGCCGCGTGTTTACCGGCATACAGGGAATTTCACCGCGCAATTATCGCAAACGTCTCGGTCTATAGGTTATACTTGTTCAACCGAATAAACATAAACGGGCCGTCCTATTCGGACGACCCGTTTTCCATATATTCCGTTAGAGCCAGTGCTCCTCATCTTCCGAACGGCCGGGGCGCTCCATGAGCGAGCGCACTGCTTGCTCCGGAGAGTAGCCCTGATAACAAATGTGATAGCAGGCTTCCACGATCGGAACGTCGACGTTGTTTTGCTGTGCCAGACGATAAGCGGTTTCCGCCACCAAATAGCCCTCCACGGTTCCCACCTGAGCCACCGCTTCGGCAGGGGACATTCCCTGACCGATTAAAATGCCGGCGCGACGATTGCGCGAGTGCATACTGCTACAGGTGACGATCAGGTCACCGATCCCAGACAGCCCGGAGAAGGTACCTGCTTTGGCACCAAGGTGCACGCCCAAGCGAGCAATTTCCGCCATACCGCGTGTCATCAAAGCTGCACGCGTGTTATCCCCCATGTCCATGCCGTCACACATACCCGCCGCCAAAGCAATCACATTTTTCAAAGCACCGCCCAATTCCACGCCGATCACGTCGTCGCTGGTATAAATGCGAAGCTCCGGATTCATCAAAATACGCTGTACGGCTTCAGCGGCAGTGCGATCGGTGGAAGCGCTGACGATGAGCGTCGGGATCCCGCGACCGACTTCTTCCGCGTGAGAAGGACCGGACAACGCCACGACCGCCGAGCGTCCCAGCTTTTCGGAAATCACTTCGGAAAAGCGGCGATAGGTATGTTCTTCAATTCCTTTACCGGCGTTGGCCACGAAGGTATGCGGCTTCAAAAACGGACGCAACTTTTCCGCGGTGGAAGCAATCGCAAAAGAAGGAACGGCCAGAATAACCAGCTCCGCTTCCGTAGCGCAGTGAAGGTCGGACGTCAGATCGATGGAAGCCGGAACCGGAATACCGGGCAACAGCTTTTTGTTTTGACCGTGACGATGAATCGATTCAATTTCCGCCTCAAACGGAGACCACAGGCTCACCGTATGACCGTGGCGATTAGCAGTAACCGCCAACGCCGTTCCCCAGCCACCGGCACCTAACACAGCGATTTTTGCCATCACTTATCCCCCCACAGCTTGCTTTCCGTACCGTGAAAAATGCGCTGAATATTGGCACGGTGCTTTGCCAGCAGAATCAAAGCAATAATCGAAGCAACGACGGTGCAGAAGGTTACGGTTGGCCATACCTGATGATAAACGAAGGTACGCATCAGCCAAGTCATTACCGGAAGTAGAACGGCTGCCACGCACGATCCCAAGGAGACCATGCGAGATACCAAGACGACAATAATGAAGAAACCAAGCAAAATCAAGGCGGATTTCCAATCCAGCAGCAACGTCATTCCCAGTGTAGTCATCACACCTTTGCCACCGCGAAAGCCGAAAAACAGCGGATACAGATGCCCCAAGATACAGCAAACGCCAGCCAAATAGCAACCGATCAGCCGGAGGTTTTCCGGGTCGTACATCAACAAGCCGGCATCCGCCGTCGTAGCCGGCGACAGTTGAAGCTGTTGCATCAGCCAGCCACCGATTAACACTGACAGCATGCTTTTCAGCAAATCACCGAGAAAGGTCAGCAGTGCTTGCACCTTTCCCTGTGACCGCAGAACGTTTGTGGCACCGGCGTTACCACTGCCACAATCACGAATGTCCTTTCCGGTAAAGGCATGCGTTACAATAATAGCAAAGCTGACACTGCCCAGCAGATACGCGATGATTGCCGACAACAACATAGCCAGCCAGCTGTTTTGCAAAAACAGGAACATACGAGCTTTCTCCTTTACTTACCGCTCTTGTCGCCTCGTTCACGAATAATAAACCGAATGGGTGTGCCCTCAAAGCCAAACGTCTCGCGCAACTGATTTTCCAAATATCGCTGATAGGAAAAATGAAACAAATCCTCGCGGTTGACGAAAAACACGAACGTCGGCGGACGAGTAGAGGGCTGGGTTACGTAATAAATCTTCAAGCGGCGTCCACGATCCGTCGGCGGCTGCACGCGAGCCGTTGCCTGCGCCAAAACGTCGTTCAAAGCGCCGGTAGACACGCGCATGGCGTTTTGTTCGTTCACGTATGCTATCAGCTCCAGCAGACGGTCAAGTCGTTGTCCCGTTTTGGCGGAAATGAAAATAAAGGGAGCGTATGCCATAAAGCTGAAATCGTCTTCCAGCCGTTTACGCGTGAGGCTCATGGTATGCTCGTTCTTTTCGACCGCATCCCATTTGTTCACGGCGATGATGCACGCCTTGCCTTTTTCGTGAGCAATGCCGGCCACCTTACTGTCCTGCTCAGTGAAGCCCTCGGTACCGTCGATAACGATCACGCACACGTCGGCGCGTTCCACCGCCATTTCCGCACGCAACACACTGTATTTCTCGATCGCGTCATCCACGCGGCTACGCCGTCGCAAACCGGCCGTATCGATCAGTAAAAATTTACCTTGCGGCGTTTCAATTTCGGTATCGATGGCATCACGCGTGGTTCCGGCAATGTCCGAAACGATGCTACGTTCCTCCCGCGCCAGCTTGTTAATCAGCGAAGATTTTCCGGCATTGGGCTTGCCGATCACGGCAACCTTGATAACGTCGCCTTCCTCTTCCGGTTCTTCCTCGGCCGGAAGATATTCAAAAACCGCGTCCAACAGGTCGCCGGTGCCGGTACCGTGAATAGACGAAACTCCGATGGGATCGCCCAAGCCAAGATTATAAAACTCGTAAAACTCCGGAGGCGGCGCACCGATCCGGTCACACTTATTTACGCACAGCACGATGGGCTTGCCGCTTTTTTGCAGCATAACGGCAACGTCGGCATCGTTGGCGGTGACGCCGGCTTGTAAATCCGTGACCAGCACAATCACGTCGGCCTGTTCGATGGCCAACTGCGCCTGACGACGCATTTGAGACAAAATCACGTCGTCCGAATGTGGCTCGATACCGCCGGTGTCCACCAGCAAAAAGGTACGTCCACGCCACTCGCACGGCGATAAAATACGGTCGCGCGTCACGCCGGGCGTGTCTTTTACAATCGACAAACGCTTGCCAATCAGCTTATTAAATAACGTGGACTTTCCCACGTTGGGACGGCCTACCACCGCCACGACAGGCTTCGCCATCGTCCTCACCTCATTTATGTCTTATTCCAATAGTGCTTCCAGCAAAGAGGCGCCGTCAGCCGCGATCACCTGTATACGAACGCCCAACGCGGCTTCCAGCTCCTGCGGGGTCATATCGTCCAAAAAGCGATCCCGCTCGTGACGCAACATGACGTCCGGCAACAAAAGGCGGTCACAGGAAACGCTTTGAAGCTGCGCTTTTAAGTCGGTTCCGGTGATTAAGCCGGCAACCGTGATTTTTTCTCCGAAAAAGTCGTTGCGGATTGCCTGTACCCGAACCCGAATATCCGGATACTTTTCTTTTGTCAAATCCACCAATTCCTGAATTAACGGAGCCGCCGCCACACCGGTCGCCAGCACCGTATCGGTACCGCAGGCACGGGAAGCCGTACACTGCTCCAACGCTTCCACAAATTGTGAGCGCATCAGTGCCGACATACCGACGCCGTTTTCCAGTTGTGACATTTCTTCGTAAAACTCCGCTTGAGGGATTGTACGTCCGGCTTTAATATACCATTCGTCCGAGGGATAAATCAGACGCGTGCCGATCGTTTTCAGCATTTCATCGCCAAAGCTCTCGATCGCGTCCAAAACAGCCGCCGCTTCTTCGGCGGTAAACGGACGAAGCGGTGTCAATCCGTCACGGTATTTGGTCAAGCCAACCGGTACAACCGCTACACTTTCTACCGCCGGTGCCAGCGCCGCCAAATCGCGCATACTGCGCTGTAGCTCTTCCCCGTCATTCCAGCCGGAGCACAGCACCAACTGACAGTCCATGTGGATTCCGGCATCAGCAAACCGCTGAAGCAGTCCCAACGTTTCTCCGGCAAATCGATTGTTCATCATACGGCAACGCAACTCCGGATTGGTGGTATGCACCGAAACGTTGATGGGCGTGATGTGTAGCTCAATGATTCGTTCAATCTCGTGCTGAGACAAATTCGTCAACGTAATATAATTGCCGAACAAAAACGAAAGACGGCTGTCGTCATCCTTAAAATACAGGCTGTCTCGCATACCGGGAGGCATTTGATCGATGAAGCAAAACACGCATTGGTTGCGGCAGGTGTGTTGCTTGTCCATTAAATAAGTTTCAAACTCCAACCCGATTTCGGCATATTCCGGCTTGCGAATTTTTACGGTACGCAAGCCTTTCGCGGTTTCCAACTCCAACGTCAGCTTCTCTTCGACTTCGTAAAAGCGATAATCCAGCACGTCAACGATTGGTTTGCCGTTGATCGTTACCAGCCGGTCTCCGACCTGTATTTTCTTCTTTTCCGCCGCGCTTCCCGGCGCTACGCCTGTGATCGTTACCGACATGCGCTACTTCCTCCAAAAACAAAGGGTGCGACCCTACCGGGACGCACCCTCTATTCTCACCTGATTGGGGGCATAATGACCGGTGTGGGTCTATTTACTCCTCAACCTTGACGATCTGTCTGCCGTTGTAATAGCCGCAAGCTCCGCAAAGACGGTGCGGGCGCTTATATGCGCCGCACTGCGGGCACTTTACCAGTTCGGGAGCCGTCATCTTCCAAACGTTATTGCGTCTCTTGTCACGACGTGCCTTGGAGCTTTTTCTCTTCGGTACCGCCATCGTCAGCACCTCCTTAACATAATCAAAAACTAATCCAGCAACTGCTGTAGTGCCGCCAAGCGAGGATCCACCGTTTCGTGACGGCAATCGCACGCACCCTCGTTAAGGTCTTTGCCACACGTCGGGCACAAACCGCGACATTCTTCGCTACACAGCACCTTCGACGGCTGGTCCAAGATGATATCCTCTTCCACCAAAGCATCCAGCGGAAGCTGATAATTCTCTAACAGGACGAAGCTGTCATTATCCTCGTGATTGAGGGAAACTACAAGAATATGCTCCATGTGCAGAAGCCGTTCGCAACGAATATCCCGCATGCAACGATCACACACACCATCGTAACGATAATGGACATCGGCAGTAAGGGTTACTACGTCGGCAGACAGCTTGATCTGTCCCTTGACTTGGACCGGTTCCTGAAACGGATGCAAGCCGTTCCATTCCACGCCTGAAAAATCCAGCCGGCAATCGATAGGCAAACATTCCGTTTCACCGAGAAACAACGATTTGAGTTGCAGAAGCATATTTCACCTCAATAGTCACGCAAAATATTATATCGAGACCGACCGCGTTTGTCAACCATTTTTTTGCGAAATCCGCAAAGGTTGGCAAAAATAATGGCCGTTCCTGCCGTTTCGGTAACAAACCGACAGAGCGCCGTCACCGGCGCTCTGCGATCTATTCCTTAAATCTCACGGGCCAGGTGTGCAATTTCCTCCGGAATCTCGCTCGGATTGGCAGAAATCGACAGCACGACGTTGGTATTAGCCATATCGCTGAGAGCCTTCAGCTTTTCTACAAAGCCCAGCAGTCCCTCCAGACCGCCGCCAATCTTCAATGCGGAATCCACAAAAATATCGGTAATATCGTAGTTTCCGGCACACATACCGGCGATATAGCCGTAAAAGCTGTCAAAGCCACGCACGGCATACTCATCGGCCGCCACCAAGCGAACCTTATGGCTAAGGTTATAAGTAAGGGTTGTATCCTTTTCGATGAAGATCACGTTGCCCTTGGACTGCGCCACAGCCTCGTTGCACATATCCAGCAGCTTCTTCGTCTTTCCGGAGCCCTTTTTGCCGAGAATCAAAGTAATCATTTTCGTTCCTCCCAGTCTATATTTTACCGTCTTGCGACGGCGACTACCAATTTATCGTCCCAAGCGCTGTTCCAAGGCCGCTTTTTGCGCCTCGTAGCCGGGCTTGCCCAGCAAAGCGAACATATTTTTCTTGTACGCCTCTACGCCGGGCTGATCGAAGGGGTTGACCCCCAGCATATACCCGGAGATCGCGCACGCTTTTTCAAAGAAATACAGGAGATAGCCCAGCTCGTGCTCACACACCGAAGGAACGTGCAACACCATATTCGGCGTGCCGCCGTCGGTGTGCGCCAGCACCGTGCCCTCGAACGCCTTGCGGTTGATCTCCTCCATGGTACAGCCGGTTAAGAAGTTCAACCCATCAACATTTTCCAAATCCTCCTTGATCACCATTTCCACCGGAGAACGGTCGATCAGCACGACGGTTTCCGTCAAGATATTGGAACCGTCCTGTACGAACTGACCTAGCGAGTGAAGATCGGTCGAGAAAATTACCGATGCCGGGAACAGGCCCTTGCCGTCCTTGCCTTCACTTTCACCATATAGTTGCTTCCACCATTCCGCCATCATGGCATACCGCGGCTCGTAGCTAACCATCAGCTCCACGGCACGACCCTTGCGAAGCAAAACGTTCCGCAATGCCGCATACTTATAACAATCGTTCGTTTCGAGCGACGGATCGCACAAGGCATCCTGCGCCTCGGCGGCACCCGCCATCAGCGCGGCAATATCACAGCCTGCAACGGCAATCGGCAACAAACCCACAGCCGTCAGCACCGAGAAGCGACCGCCGACGTTATCCGGCACCACAAAGGTTTCGTAGCCCTCACGGTCGGCCAGGCCCTTTAAGGTACCGCGCGCTTTATCGGTCGTAACGTAAATGCGGCGACGCGCCTCTTCGGCACCCACGGTTTTTTCCAAATATTCTCGGAACACACGGAACGCGATCGCCGGTTCGGTGGTGGTTCCGGACTTGGAAATAACGTTGATGGAAACGCGCTTACCTTCGCACAGGCCGAGCAATTCGTTCAACGCCGATGCGCTGATATTGTTGCCGGCAAAGTACACATCGGGCGTGTCTTTTTTTACGTTGTTATACAAAGGAGATTTCAAAAACTCGATCACAGCGCGCGCGCCGAGATAGGAGCCACCGATGCCGATCGCGATAAACACGTCGGTATCCTTCTGAATTCGCTCGGCCGCCGCTTGGATGCGGGCGAACTCTTCTTTGTCATAATCGGTCGGCAGAGTCAGCCAGCCGAGAAAATCATTGCCGAGGCCAGTACCCTGATGCAACATTTCGTGTGCAACGGTAACCTGTGCCTGCATACCCTTCAGCTCGTGCTCGCGCACAAAGCCGTCCAGGTGACGGACGTCCAGTGAAGTTGCCATAATGTTTCCTCCGTTTTCTCCGGAATTCTTTGTCTATATTTTACTATATTTGAACTCCGATTGCAACCGATAACTGTGAAATTCTTTTGAGTTTTTTTGAAATATTTTGTGAAATGGCGCGGAACCTCCGCATTTTAAGGCGGAGGTTCCGTTTTGATCACCCACACAAGGCCTGAAACAGGCGATAAAAGCTAACGCTGAAGTTCAATCGCTCTACGGCGGATTTTGCGCGTACGGGGTAGGAAGCAATCTCCTCATCGTCCAGCGTCAGGACGATCCTACCGACCACCTGCCCCAGTTCCACCGGCGCTTCCAGGTCATCCGCCAGCTCAACGGTACAGCGAACCCGCTTCTCCTCCCTTTTTTTCATCAACATCGCCGCCGGTACATCCACATACGTTTCTACCTGCTCCTCCACGCCACGTATCACGGGAATAGCGGTCAGCAGGGCGCCATCAATCTGCGGTGTATATAGGCAGTAATTAGCGAAGCCGTAATCCAACAGCTTTCGTGCGCCGCCGAAACGCTCCGCGGTCGTGGTGCATCCCAGGATCACCGCTACCAGAGATAAGCCATCCCGTTCGGCGGTTGCCGAAAGATTGTGACCGGCCGTGGAGGTGGTCCCGGTTTTCAGCCCGGTCGCTCCCTTGTAAAATCGAATCAGTTTGTTAGTATTCACAAGCTGTGATTTTCCGTCGCGCAGACTGTCCATCCAGATCGTTGTGTATTGACAGATCAACGGATGCTTCATCAGCTCGCAGGACATCAGCGCCACGTCGTAAGCACTGGAATACGCTTCATCGTTTAAGCCGCTGCAATCCAGAAAATGCGTATCCGTCATACCCAGCTCTGCGGCACGAACGTTCATGTGCTCTACAAAGCCTTCGATCGACCCGTCAACGTGCTCCGCCAGCGCCGCACAAGCATCGTTGGCAGAAACGACCGCCGCCGCCTTCAACAGATCGTGTACCGACATGACTTCGCCCGGCTCCAGCCAGATTTGAGAACCGCCCATCGCCGCCGCTTCTGCCGAGCAGGTCACGGCATCGTCCAGCGAAATACGTCCGTCGTCCAACGCCTCCATCGTCAAAAGCAACGTCATCACCTTAGTTACAGAAGCGATGGAAAGTCTTTCGTGGGCATTCTTTTCGTACAGCACCGTGCCGGAGGTCATATCCATCAGCACGGCGGACTTGCCCCCGATTTCCAGCGACGACGCCGAGGTGGCAACCGGCATTGCTTCGTCAAATTCCGCTGGTGTTTTCAGTTGTACCGCCTCGGAAACGGTTGTGCCGGATTCGGTTTCTGTAATCATCGTGGCGGCACTGACCGATTGCGAAAGCAACCATACTGCGCCGACGACAAACGGCGTAATTTTTCTGATCCAGTTCACGCAATCCCCTCCTCTGTATGGTACAATTTATGCTCTGCCCGACAATAAATATGTCAATCCGCACTTGCTATTTGTCGGAATACTCGATATAATAAGGAATGTAAAAGGAGGCGTTCTTATGCGCGATCATTATGAAACCCCATTTTCCTCGCGATATGCAAGCAAGGAAATGCAGTTTTTATTTTCGCCGGACAACAAATTCCGCACTTGGCGGCGGCTATGGGTTGCTCTGGCAGAAGCAGAGCAGGAATTGGGACTTCCCATCACCGACGAACAGCTCGATGAGCTTCGTGCCCACTGCGATACGATCAATTACGAAGAAGCTGAAGCCCGCGAGAAGGTCGTTCGTCATGACGTCATGGCTCACGTATACGCCTACGGGCTACAGTGTCCGAAGGCAAAGGGGATCATTCACCTCGGTGCCACCAGCTGCTACGTGGGCGACAACACCGATCTGATCATTTTGTACGACGCGATGCGTCTGATTCGCAAAAAGCTACTCAACGTCATCGACGTATTGTCGCGCTTTGCGTATACCTATCGCGCCACGCCTACTCTGGGATTCACGCATTTTCAACCGGCGCAGCCGACCACCGTCGGCAAACGCGCCACCCTGTGGATTCAGGATTTGCTGTTCGATCTGGCCGAAGTCGAGTATCGTCTCTCCGGTGCACGGCTTTTGGGCTCCAAAGGAACCACCGGGACGCAAGCCAGCTTCTTGGAGCTGTTTGAAGGCGATCATGAAAAATGCCGCCAGCTCGACCAAAAAATTGCCGAAAAAATGGGATTTCCGGGGTGTTTCTCCGTTTCCGGACAGACCTATTCCCGCAAAATCGACGCCATGATGCTGGCAACGTTATCCGGCATCGCACAAACGGCTTCCAAGTTTTCCGGCGATATTCGGTTATTGCAACACCTGAAGGAAGTGGAAGAACCGTTTGAAAAGAACCAAATCGGCTCTTCAGCCATGGCGTACAAGCGCAACCCCATGCGCAGTGAACGGATCGCCGCGTTGTCGCGCTATCTCGTCACAGATGCGCTGAACCCGGCGCTGACCGCTTCGACACAATGGTTGGAGCGCACGCTGGACGACAGTGCCAATCGCCGGATCAGCGTTGCCGAAGGTTTCCTGGCCGCCGACGCCATCCTGTCGCTGATGCTGAACGTGGCGGACGGTCTAGTGGTCAACGTCGCCGTCATCAACCGTGATCTGCGCCGCGAGCTGCCGTTTATGGCAACGGAAAATATCATGATGGACTGTGTCAAGCGCGGTGGCGACCGTCAAGAATTGCACGAACGGATTCGCACCCACTCCATGGCCGCCGCGCATCGAATCAAACAAGAGGACGGCGTGAACGACCTGCTGGAGCGCATTGCCGCCGATCCATCTTTCGGGATCACGTTGCCTGAGCTTGAGAAAACGCTGGAGCCGTCCCACTACGTGGGACGGGCACCGGAGCAAACGGTGGAATTTCTGCGCACCGAGGTGCAACCGATTTTGGATGCCGCCACGTCCGAGCTGGGCATCACCGCCGAAATTACCGTTTGATTGTCCCGGTTAGAAATCGTGAAAAAGGCGCTCTCCGATCGGAGAGCGCCTTTGATTTACGATGGGAATTACTTGTGGTCTGCAAGCAGTTTTTGGATTTTGTCGTGGGGATCGATCAGACGGGTGACGGACACGTCGTGGTTCAGAGAAGCAATGAAGTAAGCGATATACTTGGAAACGTCGACCTCACAGAACCACTCACGCTGTTTCAACGCATCCGAACGATAGGTCAGGTTCGTGCCGAGCACGCCGGAAATGAATCCCTCCTGATACGCCTTGTCGAACTTTTCGAGACCGTTGGTGAAGATGGCATACGTGGCATAGCAGAAAATGCGATTCGCTTTGCGCTTTTTAAGCTCATAAGCGATATCCAGCATCGATTCACCGGAAGAGATGATATCGTCGGCAATGAAAACATCCTTCCCCTCAACGGAGTTGCCGAGATACTCGTGAGCAACGATAGGATTACGACCGTTGACAACGTGTGCATAGTCACGACGCTTGTAGAACATACCGAGGTCTACGCCCAACGTGGAGGCATAGAACATATTGCGGTTGATCGCGCCTTCATCGGGGCTGACGATCATCATGTGTTCGGAATCGGGATGCAGGTCGGGATATTTGCGGAACATAGCCTTTAAAGTCTGATACGACGGAATGATGTTGTCGAAGCCCATCAGCGGCACCGCGTTTTGCACGCGGGCATCGTGAGCGTCAAAGGTGATCACGTTGGCAACGCCCATGCGCTCCAGCTCCTGCAACGCCACGGCACAATCCAGCGATTCGCGATAGTTGCGGCGATGCTGTCTACCGCCAAAGAGAATGGGCATAATCACGTTAATGCGGTGTGCTTTACCGCCCGCCGCCTGAATGGTGCGCTTCAAATCCTGAAAATGATCGTCGGGCGACATGGAATTCTGCTGACCGAAAATGTTGTACTTAACGTTGTAATTGCCCACGTCGACCAGAATGAACAGGTCGTCGCCGCGGATGCTTTCTTTGATCAGGCCCTTACCGTCGCCGGATGAAAAACGAGGACATTCCGCATCGATCAGGAATGTCTCTTGCGGCACACCGCCTTTTTTAGCCCAATCCGTCAGATAGTAGTTGATCTTGTCTGCCAGCTCCTCGGTGCCGGGCTGTGCAATAATGCTTAACGGTGCCACCTGATTCGGCATTGTAAAGATCGATTCGCTTGAGAATTCCTGTGACATAAGTTTTCCCATTCCTCTCCACATATTTGGTTCACTGCCATTGTACCACATTTTTCGACACAAGGGAACAGGTATTTTGAAAAAATTAGAGATTTTTTTCAAAAACTCCGACGTTCATCTATAGACAAGCTATAAATAAGTTTGGTATACTGTAAAAAAGCAACTTAAAGGAGTTCGTATGGCTTTGATCGAAGAACAAGAAACCGAAGAATTGCGCGAAAAGGCATTGCTGGTATCCGTCGATACCGGCGATTTTGACGTAGAGACCTCGCTGGACGAATTGGAGGAGCTGGCCGACACAGCCGGTGCCGACGTGCTGGGACGTCTGGTGCAAAAAAGAGAAGCGCCGGACAAGGCCACCTGCATCGGAAGCGGCCGGCTGGAGGAGTTGGCACAGCTGGCTCAAAACGAAGAAGCCGATCTCGTTATTTTCGACCGGGAGCTTTCGCCCACACAGCAGCGCAATCTGGAGGATACTCTTCCCTGCCGTGTTGTCGATCGAACTATGCTGATTTTGGATATTTTTGCCGCACGCGCCCGTTCTGCCGAAGGGCGGCTCCAGGTTGAGCTGGCACAACTGCAATACTTGTTGCCGCGGCTCGCCGGTCAAGGTACCTCTCTATCCCGCTTGGGTGGTGGAATCGGCACACGCGGACCCGGTGAAACCAAGCTGGAAAGTGACCGTCGTCACATTCGGCGGCGAATACAATCGTTGCGGCAACAACTGGAAGCCGTGGAGCAACAGCGCCTACTACGTCGGGAACGACGGCGGAAGGATAGTGTACAAACCGTGGCAATCGTTGGGTACACTAATGCCGGAAAGTCCACACTGATGAATCGTCTGACTGCGGCCGGCGTTTTAGCGGAGGACAAGCTCTTTGCCACGTTGGATACCACTTCGCGCGCATTGAAATTACCCGACGGACGTACCGTTCTGTTGATCGATACGGTCGGATTGGTGCGTCGTCTGCCCCACCACCTCGTCGATGCCTTTCGTTCCACGCTGGAGGAAGCCGCTGAAGCCGACGTAATCCTCAACCTTTGCGATATTTCCAGTCCCGAAACCGAAGAACATTTGGCAGTAACGCGCGAACTGTTACAGCAGTTGGGACGCGGTGACCGACCGGTATTGACGGTTTTTAACAAATGCGACCGGATCGCCGCATTGCCCACGTGGGAATCGGGCAATGCGGCACCGCTGTGTATCAGCGCCAAAACCGGCGGCGGGATCGACAACTTGTTGGAACGTATTGCCGCCGCTTTGCCGCCCGATCGGCGGCGCGTAAAGCTTCTGCTTCCGTTTGACAAGGGCGCTTTGGCCGGCTTATGCCGCCGTGAGGGAGCTGTCGAAGCTGAAAATTATTGCGAAAACGGGTTAGAAATGACCGTAACCATCGGTTTGCGTATTTTGGAGCAGGTACGACCGTATATAATCGGAGAGTAAGGAAACACTACCTCCGAGTTATAACGGGGAGTGTGATGACTACGAATCGAAAATGCAAGCGTTCCGTCACGAAGCAAACTTCGGACACGGTGCAAAACAGCACGCGTGTCATGCAGGAACAGGGACGCGGCGAAATCCTGTCGGATATTTTAGGCAGCTACACCGGCACGGCACAATGCGGCGACGCTCCGGAGCAGGATGCCGACGATCTGTAAGCGAAACAAATGAAACAACGCAGGGCACCTTCGGCCGGAAGGTGCCCTGCGTTTATAGCGTTCCGTCGAATTCCGTTGCAACGACATCGATCACCGTCAAGCGATCTCCCTTTACAGTGAACCGGATTGTATATGTGGCAAAATTCATGGCGTAAATTCGTTCCGGATCGTGATGATAGGCCGGGCGCGGATCCTGTTGCAGCATACGGATTACTCCGGTGCGCTTTTCCGGATCGATGCGTGACAACAGAGAATCGGGAAAATCGACCGACAGAGCATAATCCATCACCGTATCGGCAAAGCCACCAACAGCATCGGGATGAGCGTCGGTATAAGCCAAATAGGGCTTCACGTCCAGAATCGGCGTTCCGTCCAACAAATCGGCGCCGCCCACGCGAAGCACCGTTCCCTCCTGTTCGCGATGCTCTACGCCCAACAACCTGACCGACGATAAACCGATAGGATTGGGGCGGAACGGCGAGCGCGTAGCAAAAACACCCATCCGACGATTCCCCCCCAAGCGCGGCGGCCGAACCGTGGGGCTCCATTCCTCTCGCTGTGCTTCGGAAAAGTACCACAGCAACCACAAATGGGAATATTCCTCAATGCCGCGTAACGCCTCCCGATTGCGGTACGGCTCGGTAAATACCAGATAGGACGAAAGCTCCGGAACCAATCCGCTTTGACGGGGAATACCAAATTTGTCCGTAAAATCGTTATGAACGTGTGCAATAATTTTCCAATTCGTCATCGTATATCACCGCTCCCGTGGAATAAAGCCCTCGAAAATATACCCACAAAACGATTGACGGCCGCGTTCCAGTTCATCTTGCGTGTGAAACGTCCAACCGACCGACAACGCGCCCAACGCGCAACACAGCCGCCGAAATAAACGACGCGCATAGACGTGCTCATAGGAAACAAAATCCGGGCGCGCCAGCACGTTGAACACCATGCATCCCAACAGCCGCCGTGCCAACGACTCACCGATAAAGGCCGTTGCCAGCTGACCCCGGCAAACCTCCCGCCGATGGCGGCGATACCAATACAACACAAATGGGAAAAACGACTGAATCGCATAGGGACCGTCATACTCGTTCAGCAAGGCGTCCGCCGCCGTGCACAGTTGGCCACACAGCTTGACCGTCAAACACTTAAATTCGATGAGGAGCGGTACGCGACCGGCGACCTGTGTCAGACATTCCCGGAGTGTGGGAATGGTCTGCTCCGTTCCAGCCAGCCGCAAGGCCTTGACCTCCTCCAGCGTTTTATCCTCAATGCGTCCGGGAACACCGCACAGGCGCTCCAGATCGTCGTCGTGGAACACGACGACCTCCCCGTCGGCGGTTAAGTGAATATCAATTTCTATCGCATAACCACAATCAATGGCATTTTGAAAGGCCGGCACAGAGTTTTCTGGCGCACCGTCCGACAAATCGTGCAAACCACGATGGGCGATATACGCACCGGCCAGCAGTTGGCGGTCCGGATGTCTGCGAATCGCCGGAAAAATCAAAAACAACAGCATACCGAGCGCCAACAGCAGTATACCGACAATCCAAAGCACCGTCATCAGCCGTCCCCCACGTCGAAGTTTTCCACCAGTGAAGCTCGACGAACCGGTTTGGAGTCACCGTGCTTCACCAGACACGTCGTGACAAACGACAGCGACGAAAACAATACGGCATAGGGAAACAGAACCGCGTAGCCGAATCCGAGACGGTCAATAAGCAAGCCGGACAACAACGGCGTAACAATTTGCGCCGCCATGGAAAACGTGTAATATAATCCCGTATACTTGCCGATATCCGATCCGGAGCACATTTCCACCACCATCGGAAAGGAATTGACGTTGATGGCCGCCCAGCCAATCCCAACCAGTGCGAACACCAAATACATGAGCGGTGTTTCTTGCGTGAACAGGATCGCAACGGCATCGCATATCGTCATGAGCGCAATGCCCAGCAGCACCGATTTTTTGCGTCCGACCTTGCTCGACAAAAAACCGAGCGGAACGAACGCGGCAATTGCCGCCACGGTTGCGGTCAACAAATAGCCGGAAGAAGTTCCGAGATCGACGTTCCACTGCTCCACGCAATAACGGGAAAATGCCGTCGTTACCGCATTATACGCCATATACCACAAAAAGACGGACAGGAGAATCAGCACCAGACTGCGGCGCACGGGGCGGGAAAGCTTGCCGTCTGGTGCACTCGTTTCTTCCGATTCGTCGAGCACTGAAACTTCGGCTAAAATACGATTTTCACGCACGGTCAGCACCAGTACCAACACGGCCACCAGCATAAATCCGGCAATCACCAAATAGACCGGCAAAAAGGATTGCTGATCGCTGTATACCGATTCTCCGGCTTCGTTGGTCGTGCTTTTTAACAAAAGCATCATGACGATCGTAGAGAAAATACCGCCGAGATAGCCCATCAGATTGATGATCGCATTAGCCTTACTCCGCAACGGCTTTTCGGTCACGTCGGGCATATACGCCACCGCCGGCGTGCGGTAGGTCGCCATGACGATCAACAGGCAAATCAACACGACGATATATACGGTGTCCGGCGACCGAGGCGCGTATGCGTCCGATCAGACAGTGCACCGAACAACGGCAGCATAAAAATGGCCAGCACGTTGTCAATGGACATAACGGCGTTGGCCGTCAAGGTTCCCAAGCCGAAAACGTTTCCAAAACGTAAGGAATCACCTGATCGTAAAACTGCCAAAACGACAGGATCGCCATAAAGGCGAAACCAATCAGAATCGTGCGCTTGTAATTCAGCCTCATATCGTTTCGCTTCCTTTCCCACTTTTATCCAATTTGAAACGCCACAGCCGCTCTCGATCCACGGCGGAAGCGTATCCGATCCCTACGCGCGTATCACGCGCCACGCGAGGGTGAACACCGTCGTCGGCAAAGTATAACGCTGTCTTCTCCCCCAGTCGACAGCGATTCAGATCGCCGGTGATCGACAATGCTTTGGTGAGTTTTCCCGGTCCGTCGGCGCCGTCGCAGGCACGAATCAGAACCGCCTGCGGTACATCCTTTTCGCCGGTTACGACGTTGAGCAGCCAATGCATTCCGTAGCACAAATACACATACAGCGCCCCTGCCTCCTCATACAATACCTCGGTGCGCTTGGTGCGTCCCTTGCGAGCATGGCAGGCGGTATCCTCTTCGCCGCGATAAGCCTCGGTTTCGGTAATCCGCAACGAGTGCTCGCCATCCTCCGTGCGAACCACCAGCAATTTACCAACCAGCTCAGGCGCTACCTCCAGACAGTCACGCGAGAAAAACGAACGATCCAACAGAACCATACTCGTCACCTCTAAACGTTAGTATATACTATTTCACAGATGATTTCAAGAAAAACACAGTGCGAGCTCACCGCGTTTTTTCAAAAAAGCATTGACACAGCTTGGGTTTTCGTGCATAATAAAAGCGGTAAAATCTCGTTGCTACAACAACGCCTGTGCTTACCGCCGGGCTTCACAATACCGTATACAAATTCTCACATTAGGATGTGTTCTATGAGTCTTATCCAGTTCATCGATCAGTTGGTCGGCAATCCCATGCTGGCGGTTTCCACCCTATTAACTCTGGGAGTCATTTTGGTCAACGGTTGGACCGACGCTCCCAACGCCATCGCTACCTGCGTTTCCACGCGGGCAATCCACGTGCGAAAAGCCATCATCATGGCTGCCATTTTCAATTTCCTGGGCGTTTTGGTCATGACATCCATCAACGCCTCGGTGGCGTTTACCATCTACAACATGGTGGATTTCGGTAACGATCCCCACCAGGCATTGATTGCCTTGTGCGCCGCTATGGCCGCCATCGTGATTTGGGCAACCGTGGCTTGGTATTTCGGTATCCCCACCAGCGAAAGTCACGCACTGATCGCCGGTGTATCCGGAGCCGCCGTTGCCCTTCAAAACAGTTTTTCCGGCATTAACGGCGCTGAATGGGTCAAGGTACTATATGGGATTCTCCTGTCTACGGCGCTGGGGTTCGCGCTCGGTTTTCTGTGCTCAAAGCTTACGGTGCTTCTGTTTAGAAATAAAAATCGTCTGAAATCCGAGCGTTTCTTTTCCGGAGCACAAGTCACGGGCGGTGCCGCCATGGCGTTTATGCACGGCGCACAGGACGGACAAAAATTCATGGCGATTTTTCTACTCGGTGCCGCTATGGCTAACGGGCAGGCTAATACCACGGATTTTAACGTACCGATCTGGCTGATGATTCTTTGCTCGGCCGTCATGGGGTTGGGCACCTCGATCGGCGGCTATCGCATCATCAAATCCGTCGGCATGGATATGGTGAAACTAAAGCCGTATCAGGGATTTGCGGCAGACTTTGCCGCTACGCTGTGTCTGTTGTTATCTTCGCTGACCGGCATCCCCGTCAGCACCACGCACACCAAAACTACGGCCATCATGGGCGTTGGTGCCGCACGCCGTATGAGCAACGTCAACTGGGGCGTGGTCAAGGATTTGGTGCTGACCTGGGTCTTTACCTTTCCCGGTTGCGGTATATTGGGCTTTGGTATGGCAAAACTGTTTTTACTACTATTTTCTTAAGGAGACGGAAAAATGACGAAGAAAAAAGAAAACGATTATTTCGAGCTAATCAAAACGCAGGCCTCCTATTGCTTCAAAGCCTCCCATCTGTTGGAAACTGTGCTACGCGACTTTGACTCCGGTCGTATTGCCGACTATCACCGGCAAATGCACGAAATCGAGCACGCGGCCGACGGGGTTCATCACGATATTTTGAATAAGCTGTCCACCGAGTTTATCACGCCCATCGACCAAGAGGATATCCTGCGTTTGATACAAATTATTGACGACGTCACCGACGCACTGGATGAGGTGATTCAGGACCTGTATATTTACCATGTCGATCGCATCCCCAAGGAAACGGTGGAACTGTCCCAAGCCGTTGTCAAATGCGTATCCGCCTTGTGCGAAGCGACCGATGAACTGAAGAACTTCAAAAAGCCGGATACGTTGCGCACCAAGTTAGTGAAAGTAAACGACGTCGAAGGCGAAGCAGACGCGATCTACGCCAACGCGATCTTCAACTTGTTCGGTTCCACGTCCGATGCCAAAATGTTGCTTGGCAGCAAAGCGGTATACGAAAGTCTGGAGCAATGCTGTGACCTTTGCGAGCACGCCGCTGACGTGATCGAGCAAGTCATTATCAAGAATACCTGATACGCTTGACAGAAAAAAGCACGCTTCGGCGTGCTTTTTCGCTTTTTACGCAAACATGGCTTTTATCGCTCATTCTCGAAAGCGCGACTCTTACGCAGAGTAATCA